>NZ_LPMU01000013.1:0-168272 GCF_001534535.1 Burkholderia sp. MSMB1459WGS | reverse complement strand
CCGCAATCTTTGCCAGCGAGCCGCCGAATTTGCCGACCGCGGTCCGCGCGGCCGATACGATCACTACATCCGTCATTTCCCTTTCCTCCAGGCCCGCACGACACGGCGCGTCGTTACCGGCCCCGTTAAAAAACTGCGGTGCGCCGGACAGCGTGCGCCGCTGTCCGGTTTTCGTCAATCGCGCTGCAACACGTAGCGCCCGGGCGCCGGCTCGATCGCCGGGAATTGCGCTGAACCCGGCTGGGCCGGCGGCGCGACCTTACGGCCGCCGTACGCGTCGAGCCACTCGACCCATGTCGTCCACCAGCTTCCGGGCTGCTCGGTCGCCGCGGCGAACCAGTCGTCCGCGGATTCGGGCAGGTCGTCGTTGACCCAGTAGCTGCGCTTCTTCTTCGCCGGCGGGTTGATCACGCCCGCGATGTGCCCCGACGCGCCGAGCACGAACTTCAGCGGGCCCGACAGGATCGACGTCGATGCGTAGGCCGTCTGCCACGGCACGATGTGATCCTCGCGCGAACCGTAGATGAACGTCGGCACGTCGATCAGCGACAGGTCGACCGGTTCGCCGCAGACGGTCAGCGCCCCCGGCTCGCGCAGCTTGTTTTCGAGATAGGTATGGCGCAGGTACCACGCGTACATCGGGCCCGGCAGGCTCGTCGAATCGCTGTTCCAATACAGCAGGTCGAACGGCGCGGGCGTGCGGCCCTTCAGGTAGTTGTCGACGACGTAGTTCCACACGAGGTCGTTCGGCCGCAGGAACGAGAACGTGTTCGCGAACTCGACGCCGCGCATCAGCCCCGGTTGCGTACCGTTCTTGCCGCCGATGGTTTGCTCGCGCATCTGCACGTGCGCCTCGTCGACGAACACGTCGAGGATGCCCGTATCGGTGAAGTCGAGCATCGCGGTGAGCAGCGTCATCGACGCGGCCGGATGTTCGCCGCGCGCGGCGAGCACCGCGAGCGCGGTCGCGAGCATCGTGCCGCCGACGCAGAAGCCGAGCGTGTTGATCTGCTCGCGCCCGCTGATCTGCTGCACGGCGTCGATCGCCGCGAGCAGCCCTTCGTTCATGTAGTCGTCCCACGTCTTGTGCGCGACCGATGCATCCGCATTGCGCCACGACACGAGAAATACCTGATGACCGTTCGACAGCGCATGCGCGACGAGCGAATTCTCGGGTTGCAGGTCGAGGATGTAGAACTTGTTGATGCATGGCGGGACGATCAGCAGCGGCCGCTCGAACACCTTGTCCGTCTTCGGCGTGTACTGGATCAGCTGGATCAGGTCGTTCTCGTACACGACCGCACCCTCGGTACACCCGAGATTCTTGCCGACCACGAACTGCGATTCGTCGGTCTGCGAAATCTTGCCGCGCTGCAAGTCGCCGAGCAGGTTCATCATCCCTTGCCGCAGGCTTTCGCCCTGCGTTTCGAGGATCGATTTCTGTGCGTCGGGATTGAGTGCGAGGAAGTTGCTCGGCGCGGCGGCGGCCGTCCATTGCTGGACCGTGAAACGAATGCGCTCGCGCGTCTTCGGATCGGTCTGAAGCGCGTCGGCCAGCTCCTGCAGATAGCGCGCGTTGAGCAGATACCACGCGGCCGCGAAGGCATGCGCGGGCGATGCCTTCCACGCGTCGCCGCTGAAGCGGCGGTCTTTCAACTCCGGGGGCTCGAGCTTCGCGGCGGCCGCCTGCTGCATCAGCGTCATGCAGTCGCGCGCGTAGTCGGCCTGCAATGCCTGGAGCCGTTCGGGCGGAATCGCGGCAACCGGCAGCTTCAGCCCCGCGAGCGGCGACGCCATCGCGCCGAGGTCGGGCATCGACGGCATCTGGAACGGAAACGACGTCGGGAACTGGAATGTCGCGAACGGGTTGACGGAGGCCGATGCCGTCGCGGCGCGTGCCGGATCGGCAAAACCGCGCCACGCGTTCAACCACGACTCGAACATCTGCTGCATCGGCTGGGCGGCCGGATCGAAGCCGGTACTGCCCGCGGAAGTGCCCGCATGAGCGGACGTCGACGAATTTTTCGATGCTGTCATTACCTGCCTTACCGGTGATTCGTGAGCGTCAATCGTGAAATCCTGCTCGCGCGCGGCGTGCCGGCTGCGAGCCGGGCCGTCATGCTCTGGAGAGGCGTCTCCAGATTCTGCCGCAGTGCGGTATTTTTATCATTATCGTTTTCCCCATGTGAAGCGCCCGGTCGAACCACTGAACATTTCCGCGCGGAGATAATCCGCGCACGATAGACGGGACAAGGGTTCCGGCGAAACATAAAATGTTTTGCCTGACTTGACGTCGGGATTTTTCATTCAGTCGCGCATGCAACGCCGCATTGCCGCCTCAATATCGAGATAACCCGATTTCGCGGCGCAACAAAACCGGCGCGCATGCGCATGCAATCAATCGGCCAGCCAGATCGCCGCGGCCATGCGGCCCGTCACGCGGTCGCGCCGATACGAATAGAAGCGCGCGCGCTCGGCGACCGTGCAGGCCGTCCCGCCGCTCACGTGCACCACGCCCGCACGCGCGAGCCGCAGGCGCGCGAGCGCGTAGAGATCGGCAAGAAACTTGCCGGGCGCGCCGTCTCTCGCGACGAACGCACGACGGGTTTCATCATGCTCCGACTGCGGAGCCGTGTCGAGAAACGCGTCGCGCACGTCGGCGCCGACCTCGAACGCCTGCGGGCCGATCGCCGGCCCGAGATAGGCATGCAGCGTGTCCGCCGTCCCGCCCGCGAGCGCCGCGACGCGCGCGGCCGTCTGCTCGACGATGCCGGCCGAGAGCCCGCGCCAGCCCGCATGCGCAGCGCCGACCGCGCGGCCCTGCGCGTCGCACAGCAGCACGGGCAGGCAATCGGCCACCATCACCACGCAGACGGCGCCGGCCCGATCCGTGACGCTCGCGTCGGCCTGCACCGGCGCCGTGGCGGCAGGCGCCGCGGCGATCACCTCGTCCGCCCGCACGATCTGCGCGCCGTGAACCTGCTCGAGCCATGCGGCGCCCGACTGGCCAGCGAGGGCGAGCAGGCGCGCGCGATTGACGGCGACATGGTCGGGATCGTCACCGGTATGCAGGCCGAGATTCATCCCGCCCGCCAATGCCGCCCCATCCTGCCAGCGCCCGTACGGGCCTTCGCTCACGCCGCCGTCGCGCGTCGTGATCAGCGCACGCACGCGCGGCGACACGCGCCAGTCGGGCTGCACGCAGTCCTGCCACGTCAACGGCGCCAGATTCGTCATCGGCACTCACTCCTCCTCATCGTCCAGGTACGGCTCGTCGTCGTGATACTCGCCGCCGAAATCGTCATCGCCGTAGGGATTGTCGTCGTCGAATTCCTCGTCGCCCTGCCCGAAGCCGAGCGCCGCGACCAGTGCGTTCATGTCGTCCGGCAGCGGGCAGCGCCACTGCATCGCCTTGCCCGTGACCGGATGCACGAGACCGAGCCGCCACGCATGTAGCGCCTGTCGTGCGAACCCGTCCGGCAGCGGCGCGACCGAGCGCTTGCCGCGCGCACGCCCGTAGACCGGATCGCCGAGCAGCGGATGCCCGGCGTGCGCGCAGTGCACACGGATCTGATGCGTGCGGCCGGTTTCGAGATCGCATTGAATCGCCGAAACCGGCTGACGTTGCCACAGACATGTGTCAACCGTGCGGAAATGCGTGCGCGCGGGCTTGCCCGAGGCGCCGGTGACCACGGCCATGCGCGTGCGCTCGCGCGGGTCGCGGCCGATCGGCGCGTCGATCGTGCCTTCCTCTGGCATCGTGCCCCACACCAGCGCGAAATAGCGGCGCTTCACCGTGCGGGCCTGCAACTGGCGCACGAGGTCCGTCTGCGCGGCCAGCGTGCGGGCGACCACCATCAGGCCGGACGTTTCCTTGTCGAGCCGGTGGACGATCCCCGCGCGCGGCAGGCCGGCCGCCGCGTCGCCGTAGCGATGCAGCAGACCGTTGAGGATCGTGCCGCTCCAGTTGCCGGCGGCCGGATGGACGACGAGACCGGCCGGCTTGTTGATGACGACGAGCGCGTCGTCCTCGTAGATCACGTCGAGCGGCACGGGCTCCGGCGTGAACGCGAGCTGCTCGGGCAGCAGATCGGGCACGAGCTCGATCTTCGCGCCCAGCGGCACCGGCTGGCGGATCTTCGCCGGCGCGCCGTCGACGAGCACGCGCTGCGCCTCGATCCAGCTCTGCAGGCGGCTGCGCGAGAATTCGGGGAACAGTTGGGCGAGCGCCTTGTCGAGACGTTCGCCCGCGAGCGACAGCGGCACTTCGACGATGCGCGGCGCGTCGTCGTGCGCCGCGGACGGCACCACGGGCGGCTGCATGGCGTCGCCGGCCAGATCGTCATCGAGGGAATCCCCCGACGCAGCGTCGGCGGGCCGATCGCTTGGGCTATAATCTTCGCGATTTGGTGTGCCCGGCTGGGCATTCTGCGAACTTGAACGGGTCATTTAGACTGGGTCACCGAGACTTGAAGCTAGGACATGCGAGCATGATGAATTCGACCAAACGCACGGCCAGAACCGTCGCCGCCCGGGCTGCGGCGGTAGCGGCCGCGGCCCTCATCGCCGGCTGCCACGGCTTGCCGCAGAAGCAGGACGAGACGGCTACCTGGTCGAACAACAAATTATACTCAGAGGCCCAGGACGCACTGTCCGGCGGCGACTGGGGCAAGTGCGCGAAATATTTCGAATCGCTGCAAGGCCGCGATCCGTTCGGCCATTTCGCGCAACAGGCGCAGATCAACGTTGCATACTGCAACTGGAAGGACAACGAAGCGGCGGCCGCCGACCAGGCCGTCGATCGCTTCATCCAGCTCCACCCGGATCATCCGGATATCCCGTACGCGTACTACCTGAAGGGGATGATCCACTTCAACGACGATCTCGGCCTGTTCGGTCGCTTCTCCGGCCAGGACATGAGCGAACGCGATCCGCAGGCGCTGCGCGAATCGTACGATGCGTTCAAGGTCGTCGTCGATCGCTTCCCGAAGAGCAAGTACGCGCCCGATGCGGCCGCGCGGATGCGCTACATCGTCAACGCGCTCGCATCGCACGAAGTGCATGCGGCCGACTACTACTATCGCCGTGGCGCGTATGTCGCGGCGATCAACCGTGCCCAGCTCGCGATCAAGGACTACAAGGGCGCGCCGGCGATCGAGGACGCGCTGCACATCATGATCCTGTCGTACGGCAAGCTGAACCAGCCGGAACTCGCCGAGGACACCAAGCGCGTGCTCGCGGGCACGTTCCCCGACAGCCCGTACGTGACGGGCCATGCGCGCCCCGGTGCGAAGAAGTCGTGGTGGCAGTTCTAAGCACGGCGCGCTGCAACACCCGTTGCGCATACGAAAAACCCGGCCATCGAGCCGGGTTTTTTATTGGCGCCGCATTCGGTTGACGCCAAGGCGTTCACGCGGCAAGCGCCGCGCGTGCGCTCACGCGCGCTTGTCCGCGCGGTGCTCGTCGAAGAAATCCTGCACGACCGCGATCTCGCGTGTGCGCTTGAACGGCGGCAGGCTTTGCCAGATCCGGCGCCCGTAAGGCTTGTCGACGAGCCGCGTATCGCAGATCATCAGCACGCCGCGATCCGTCTCCGCGCGAATCAACCGGCCCGCACCCTGCTTCAGCGTGATCACGGCCTGCGGCAGTTGATGCACGGCGAACGGGCTCAGCCCCTTCTTCGTCAGCGCATCGAGCCGCGCGGCCAGCACCGGATCGTCCGGCGGCGCGAATGGCAGCTTGTCGATCACGACCAGCGACAATGCATCGCCGCGCACGTCCACGCCTTCCCAGAAACTCTGGCTGCCGACCAGGATCGCATTGCCGTACGCGCGGAAGCGGTCGAGCAGCTCGGTGCGGCTCGCGTCGCCCTGCACGAGCAGCGGCATGTTCCAGCCGCGCGACTCGATCGCGTCGCGCAGCTTCGACGCGATCCGGTCGACCGCGCGCAGCGTCGTGCACAGCATGAACACGCCGCCGCCGGATGCCTCGATCGCCGGCAGCGCGGCATCGAAGACGGCGTCGGTAAATGCCGGCGAAGACGGCTGCGGGAGGTTGCGCGGCACGTACAGCAGCCCCTGCGACTGGTAATCGAACGGACTGGCGAGCGTCATCGAACGACGCGAGCTCAGGCCCATCTGCGCCGCGTAGTGCGTGAAATCGCCGCGCACCGACAACGTCGCCGACGTGAATACCCATGCACGCGGTACGCCCGCACGCTGTTTCGCGAAAATCGGCGCGACCGACAGCGGCGTTTCATGGAGCTGGACGGTATGCGCGAACACCTCGACCCAGCGCACCTTCTCGTTCGGATCGCCGTCGGCGGCCGCGTTGTCGCCGGCCGCCGACGCATCGGCCTTCGCTGCCGCTTGCGCCGCGCCGGGCGCGACCCAGCCCGCCAGCAGGTCCTGCAGCTCGCGGGCGCGCCGCAGGCACGCGCCGAGCGATTCCGCGCGCTCGGCCTGGCTCGCGAGCGCCGATGCGAGCGCATCGAGCGCAACGTCGAGCGCGTCGAGCGCACCGAACATCGGGTGATCGTCGCCGAGCTGTGCGAGCGACATGCGCACGATCTGGTCGTTCGCGAACGCGAGACGCAAGTCGCGCGCCGCGCGCTCGAGATCGCCGCCGAGCTTCACCCACTCCACTGCGTCGCGCGCATGGCTCAGGCCTTCGGCGACCGTGTCGCGCGCGAGCTCGAGGATCTGCGTCGTCGACAGCGTCTCGCCGAAGAACAGCGTCGCCGTTTCCGGCAACTGGTGCGCTTCGTCGAAGATGATCGTGTTCGCGTTCGGCAGCAGTTCGGCCATCCCCGTGTCGCGCAGCATGATGTCCGCGAAGAACAGGTGATGGTTGACGACGACGACGTCGGCCTGCTGGGCCTCGCGCCGCGCCTGCATCACGAAGCATTCCTTGTAGTGCGGGCATTCCTGGCCGAGGCAATTGTCGCGCGTCGACGTGACCATCGACCACACGGGCGCCGTTTCCGGCACGCTCGCGAGTTCGGCCTTGTCGCCGCTCTTCGTGATTTTCGCGAAGCGGACGATTTCCTGCAGATACGCGGTATCCTGCCGCGACGGCAGCCGGCCGTTGTCGGCCGTGCGTTGCAGGTAGTAATGGCACAGGTAGTTCGAGCGTCCCTTGAGCATCGCGACCGTCACCGGCACCGCGAGCGCGTTGCGCACGGTCGGGATGTCGCGCTGGAACAACTGGTCCTGCAGGTGCTTCGTGCCGGTCGACACGATCACCTTGCCGCCCCACAACATGGCAGGCACGAGATACGCGTAGGTCTTGCCGGTACCCGTGCCGGCCTCGACGATCAGCGTGTTGTCGCCTGCGTCGTTGTCGGATTCGGCCGCTGCGGCGTCATCCGCGGCCGGCCCGGCCGCCTTGTCGCCGTCGCCGAGGCGGCGCGCCGGCCGCTTGCGGGTTTCGAAGATCTCGGGATCGGGCATCCGGCGTGCGGACGCCTCCATCGCGGACGCGACCGCGCGCGCCATCTCGATCTGCGACGTACGCGGCCGATAGCCGTCGAGCGCGCGCGCCAGCAACCCGCCTTCGCCGAAGATCGTGTCGAGTTCGTCGACGCGCTTGCGGCTCAGCTCGAAAGTGCCTTCGGGCGCACGAACGCGCCCGGCGGACGTCGTGTCACGCCGGGCATCAGGGGTGGCTTCAAGCGGTGAATTCAAGGCAAGCGTTCCTGTGTCCAGCGCCCGAGCGGCGCCGGCGCTTGCCAGGCCGCGCTCAGGCGCGCTTATCCGGTTCGAGCTGCGATTGCAGCAAAATGATTTTGTCCTTGGCGGCCAGCTTTTCCTTCTTCAGCCGGTGCAGCGTGATGTCATCGATGTCGGAGTGTCCTTCCTTCAGCTCGATCTCCCGAGCGAGCTGCTGGTGCTGCTCCTGCAATGCAGCCAAACGGTTGTGCAATTCCTGCTGCTGTTCCGTGTGACGGTTTTGCATACCTGCCTCCTCATCGAAGCAGCGCGACGGCTGGCGTGCCGACGCGCCCGAGACTGAGCCCGATCAATTCAACACGTTACTGCCCCTGCTGTTGCTGCCTGGCCTTCTCGGCCGCTTCCTGCTGACGCCGCTCGACATCGGCCTTGTGCTGCGCGGCTGCCTTCTGCTTCTGCTCGTAGCGCGTGGCGTTGTCCGCCCGCTCCTGCGCCTTCTGCGCCGCCTGCTGGTGCGCCTGGTCGAGCTTGCGCTGGAAATCCGCCTGCTTCTGGTCGTATGCCTGCCTGTTCGCCGCGCGTTGCGGGCCTTCCGCGCCGCGCTGCGCCTGCTTCAGTGCATTCTGCTCCTGCTTGTCGCGGAATGCAGCCGCGTTCGCCGCGTCGGTCGCCGCCCGCTGCGGCGCTTCCGCCGCGTTCCGGGCCTGCTTCAGCGCCTGCTGCTGGTCGCGCTGCTGCGCCCGCACCGCGCGCTGCTCGTCGTTGAGCGCGAGCTGCTCCTGGCGAATGCTCGCGCGCTCCTCGCGCATCTGATCGCGCGCCTTGCCGAGACAGTGGTTGACGAAGAACTTGCTGTAACAATCGTGCTCCGCCACCGCATAACGATAATCGTTTTCCGCGGAGCGTTGATTGAGCACTTTTTGACGGGCGTCGAAATCCGGGGCGGCGGAGGCTGCAACGGGCGCGGACGCGGCGGCGTCCGGCGCGCTGGCGCCCTGGGCCTGCGCGAATGCGCCGGAAGGCCCGGCAGACAAAGCCGCGGCGAGCGCTGCGCCGAGCGCGACGAGAGAAATGCGGGAAGTTGGCAACGTCGTAGGAAAGCTGCGGGACATGTGTCAAATTCTATCACCCCCGGCTGGACGCTCCGCCATTTATGGCAAAATGCCCCGCTTCATTCACCCGCGGCCTCTGGCCCGGCGGGCCAGCCGGGCAGCCCGCCGCTCCGGGCCTGCCGGCCCGCGCCGCGATTTCAGCAGGCAGACCATCCACGACATGACGGAAACCGTAGCACTCAAGATCGTACAGCGCATCGCCACCGAACTGTCCGTCCAGCCGCGCCAGGTCGCGGCGGCCGTGCAACTCCTCGACGAAGGCTCGACCGTTCCGTTCATTGCCCGGTACCGCAAGGAAGTGACCGGCAATCTGGACGACACACAGTTGCGCCAGCTCGAGGAACGCCTCCTGTACCTGCGCGAGCTCGAGGATCGCCGCGCCGCGATCCTGTCGAGCATCGACGAACAGGGCAAGCTGACCGACGAACTGCGTGCCGCGATCGACGCGGCCGACAGCAAGCAGGTGCTCGAGGACCTTTATCTGCCGTACAAGCCGAAGCGCCGCACGCGTGCGCAGATCGCCCGCGAGGCCGGCCTCGAGCCGCTCGCGCAGGCGCTGCTCGCGAATCCGCTGCTCGACCCGCAGACCGAGGCGGCCGCGTATGTCGATGCCGACAAGGGCGTCGCCGACGTGAAGGCCGCGCTCGACGGCGCGCGCGACATCCTGTCCGAACAGTTCGGCGAGACGGCGGAGTTGCTCGGCAAGCTGCGCGACTACCTGCACGCCCAGGGCGTCGTGTCGTCGGCGGTCGTGGAGGGCAAGGAAAACGAGGAAGGCGAGAAATTCCGCGACTATTACGACTACGCGGAAACGATCAAGACCGTGCCGTCGCACCGCGCGCTCGCGCTGTTCCGCGGCCGCAACGCGGGCGTGCTGACGATCAAGCTCGGCCTCGGCGAAGAACTCGACGCGCAGGTGCCGCATCCCGGCGAGGCGATGATCGCGCGCCATTTCGGCATCGCGAACCAGAATCGCCCGGCCGACAAATGGCTGTCCGACGTCTGCCGCTGGTGCTGGCGCGTGAAGGTGCAGCCGCATATCGAAAACGAACTGCTCACGCAACTGCGCGAAACGGCCGAAACCGAAGCGATCCGCGTCTTCGCGCGCAACCTGAACGACCTGCTGCTGGCCGCACCGGCCGGCCCGAAGGCCGTGATCGGTCTCGACCCCGGCCTGCGCACCGGCGTGAAGGTCGCGGTCGTCGACCGCACCGGCAAGGTGCTCGCGACCGACACGATCTACCCGCACGAACCGCGCCGCGACTGGGACGGCTCGATCGTGAAACTCGCGCGCCTCGCCGCGCAGACGCGGGCCGAACTGATCAGCATCGGCAACGGCACCGCGTCGCGCGAAACCGACAAGCTCGCGAGCGAACTGATCGCGAAACACCCGGAGCTGCGGCTGCAGAAGATCGTCGTGTCGGAAGCCGGCGCGTCGGTCTACTCGGCGTCCGAGCTCGCCGCGAAGGAATTCCCGGAACTCGACGTGTCGCTGCGCGGCGCCGTGTCGATCGCCCGCCGCCTGCAGGACCCGCTCGCGGAGCTCGTGAAAATCGAGCCGAAGGCGATCGGCGTCGGCCAGTACCAGCACGACGTGAACCAGCGCGAACTTGCCCGCTCGCTCGACGCGGTCGTCGAGGATTGCGTGAACGCGGTCGGCGTCGACGCGAACACGGCGTCGGCCCCGCTGCTCGCCCGTGTGTCGGGCCTGAACGCGACGCTCGCGCGCAACATCGTCGACTATCGCGACGCGAACGGCCCGTTCCCGTCGCGCGAGCACCTGCGCAAGGTGCCGCGCCTCGGCGACAAGACCTTCGAACAGGCCGCCGGCTTCCTGCGCATCAATGGCGGCGAGAATCCGCTCGACCGCTCGTCGGTGCACCCGGAAGCGTATCCGGTCGTCGAACGGATGCTCGCGAAGATCAACAAGCGCATCGACGACGTGCTCGGCAACCGCGAGGCGCTAGCGGGCCTGTCGCCGATGGAATTCGTTGACGAACGTTTCGGCCTGCCGACCGTGCGCGACATCCTGGCCGAACTGGAAAAGCCGGGCCGCGATCCACGCCCGGAATTCAAGACGGCCACGTTCCGCGAAGGCGTCGAGAAGGTCTCGGATCTCGTGCCGGGCATGACGCTCGAAGGCGTCGTGACGAACGTTGCCGCATTCGGCGCGTTCGTGGATATCGGCGTGCACCAGGACGGCCTCGTCCACGTGTCCGCGATGTCGACGAAGTTCATCAAGGATCCGCACGAAGTCGTGAAGGCCGGCCAGGTCGTCAAGGTGAAGGTGATCGACGTCGACGTGAAGCGCCAGCGCATTGCGCTGACGATGCGCCTCGACGACGACGTGGCAGCACCCGGCACGTCGTCGCGCGGCGGCCAGGATCGCGGCAACGCGGGGCGCGGCGCAGCCCGTCCGCAGCGTACGCGCGAGCCGGAACCGGCCGGCGCGATGGCCGCGGCATTCGCGAAGCTGAAACGCTGAGTCGAAGGCGTCGACGCACAAAAAAACCCGCCGAAAGGCGGGTTTTTTTATTACTTCGGCGAAGCGCGCAGCCCGATTCGGCATGGGCCGCATACGCGGCCCGCTCGCCCGTCAGATCTCGATCTTCGTCCCGAGCTCGACGACGCGATTCGCCGGAATCGAGAAGAAATCGGTCGGTTTCGCCGCGTTCTGATGCATCCACGCGAACACGCGCTCGCGCCAGATCGACATGCCGGGCAGATGCGTCGGCACGACCGTTTCGCGCGCGAGGAAGAACGACGTGTCCATCAGCTCGAACGTCATGTCGTGCGTGCGGCCGAATTCCTCGAGCACGGCCTTCACGTCCGGCGTCTCGTTAAAGCCGTACTCGGCCTTGACGATGTACAGTCCGCCGCCCGCATCACGCGAACTCAGGCGCCTGTCGTCGCGCACGTACGGAATGTCGCGCGTGACGAACGTCAGGAAAATGGTCCGCTCGTGCAGCACCTTGTTGTGCTTCAGGTTGTGCAGCAGGCTGACGGGCACGAGTTTGTCGTTGCCGGTCAGGTAGATCGCGGTGCCCGACACGCGGTGCGGCGGATGCGCGAGCAGCCCCTGCAGGAACGGTTCGAGCGGAATACCGTCGGCCGCCGTGCGCTCCTTGACGATGTGACGCCCCTTGTACCAGGTCATCAGCAGGAAGAACAGCAGCGCGCCGATGCCGAGCGGCAACCAGCCGCCCTGCGCGACCTTCAGCAGGTTCGCGCCGAAAAAGCCGAGGTCGATCGCGAGGAACACCGCGATGATCGCGCCGACCAGCAGCCGGTTCCAGTTCCACACTTTCACCATCACGACGCACGCGAGCACGGTCGTGATCACCATCGTCGCCGTCACCGCGATACCGTACGCGGCCGCGAGGTTGTCCGAACTCTTGAAACCGACGACGATACAGAGGATCACAAACAGCAGCAGCCAGTTCACGACCGGCACGTAGATCTGGCCGATCGCGAGCTCGGACGTATGCAGCACCTTCATGCGCGGCACGTAGCCGAGCTGGATCGCCTGCGACGTCAGCGAATACGCGCCGGAGATCACGGCCTGCGACGCGATCACGGTCGCGACCGTCGACAGCACGACGAGCGGCAGCAGCCCCCATTCTGGCGCCAGCAGGAAGAACGGGTTTTCGATCGCTTTCGGATTCTGGATCAGCAGCGCGCCCTGGCCGAAGTAGTTCAGCACGAGCGACGGCATCACGAGCCCGTACGCGGCCAACCGGATCGGCTTTGCACCGAAATGGCCCATGTCCGCGTAGAGCGCTTCCGCACCGGTCAGCACCAGCACGACCGAGCCGAGCACGACGTACGCCTGCAGCAGGTGGTCGGCCATGAACGACGCCGCGTAATACGGATTGATCGCCGCGATGATGCCCGGCACGCGAACGATGTGATACACGCCGAGCGCCGCGATCACGACGAACCACAGCACCATGATCGGGCCGAACAGCTTGCCGACCAGCGCGGTTCCGTGCCGCTGGATCCAGAACAGCGCGATCAGGATCACGATCGTGATCGGCAGCACGAGATGGGACAGGTGCG
Organism: Burkholderia sp. MSMB1459WGS; assembly: GCF_001534535.1. Classification (NCBI taxonomy): domain Bacteria; kingdom Pseudomonadati; phylum Pseudomonadota; class Betaproteobacteria; order Burkholderiales; family Burkholderiaceae; genus Burkholderia; species Burkholderia sp. MSMB1459WGS. Next base: position 155,431 of record NZ_LPMU01000013.1, on the reverse strand, counting down.
GCGTCGCGATCTCCAGACCTTCGACGGCCGACATCACCGAGATCGCCGGCGTGATCACCGCGTCCCCGTAGAACATGCACGCGCCGAATATCCCGAGCGCCATCAGCGCGCCCGCGACACGGGTTTTCGAGTCGAGCGGCCGCAGCGACAGCGCCATCAGCGCGAGCACGCCGCCTTCGCCGTTGTTGTCCGCCCGCATCACGAACAGCAGGTACTTGACGCCGACCACCAGCACGATGGCCCAGAACAGCAGCGAGATCACGCCGAGAATCGACCCTTCGGTCAGCGGAATGCCGTGCGCGGGGCTGAACGCCTCCTTGAGCGAATACAGCGGACTGGTGCCGATGTCGCCGAACACGACGCCGATGGCTGCTATCGCTAGCGCCCGCATCGAGTGTTGTTGCGTCGAATGCGGCGCGTGTGCGGCGTCGGTCGCGTGAGTCGTGTCGTTCATATGAAGCGTAATAATCGGGTCCGGGTCGGACAAAACGAGCGCTATTCTACTCGCGCCCTCGTGAAACGCCGCCCTGCCGTGTTGCCGTGGAGCCACGTGATCCACGCCGCGCATGCAATCCGGCGCGACCTGTGGCAGGGCTGCCATCATAGCCGGGGCCGCGCCGCCTGCCTATCGGGTGCGCGGCGCGGCCCCGCGGCGCCCCGGCGCGCCAATGAAAAACGGCGCCGCAAGCGGCGCCGTACAAGGCTTTCGTTCGATCGGCCGGCCGCTTACGCGCCCGAACCGTCGCGCTGCGCGCGACCGCGCTTGATCCACGCCTCGAGGTTGTGCGGCCGAACCGTATCCCACTCCTCGAACGGCTGATGAATCCACGGATTCGTCGGCAGGAACTGCGTGTGATAGTCGGGCTTGACCTTCGAGCAACCCTTGTACCAGAGCACTGCCGAACGCACGGCCGTCACGGACGGATAGCGCTCCTTCAGGTGCTCCTGCACGCGCGCGAGCGTGACGCCCGAATCGACGAGATCGTCGACCAGCAGCACGTTGCCCGCCAGGTTGCCGCGCGTCATCGTGATGTACTGCGCGATGTCGAGCTCGCCCTGCTCGGTGCCGGCCGCTTCCCGGTACGAACTCGTCGCGAGAATCGCGAGCGGCACGTCGTAGATGCGCGACAGCTGGTCGCCAACGCGCAGGCCGCCGCGCGCGAGGCACAGGATCTGGTCGAACTTCCAGCCCGAGGCGTGCACCTGCAGCGCGAGCAGCTCGATCAGCCGGTGATACTCGTCCCAGCCTACCCACAGGTTCTTGTCGTCGTTGCGCGGATCGGTCATCAAGTCTGCCGCCGTCATCGTGATTTGCTGCGTCATCTGGGAATTACACCTTGAACGGATGGCGGAGCAGGATCGTTTCGTCGCGGTCCGGGCCCGTCGACACCATGTCGACCGGCACGCCAGCCACTTCCTGGACGCGGGCGAGGTATGCCTGCGCGTTCGCCGGCAGTGCGTCCCACGTATTGATCCCGACGGTGCTTTCCTTCCAGCCGGCGAACGTCTCGTACACCGGTTCGCAACGCGCGACATCGACCGCGCCGCGCGGCAGGATGTCGACGTCCTTGCCGTCGACCTGGTAGCCGACGCACAGCTTGACTTCGTCGAGGCCGTCGAGCACGTCGAGCTTCGTCATGCACAGGCCCGACACGCCGTTGATCTGGATCGAGCGGCGCAGCGCGGCCGCATCGAGCCAGCCGGTGCGGCGCGGACGGCCGGTGACCGAACCGAATTCCTTGCCGACGTTCGCGAGCGTGACGCCGATCTGGTCCTGACGCTGCGGGTTGTCCGCATCGTACAGTTCGCTCGGGAACGGACCCGAACCGACGCGCGTGCAATACGCCTTCGTGATGCCGAGGATGTAGTTGAGCTTCTGCGGACCGACGCCCGCGCCGGCCGACGCCGCACCTGCGACGCAGTTGCTCGACGTGACGAACGGATAGGTGCCGTGGTCGATGTCGAGCAGCGTGCCTTGCGCGCCTTCGAACAGCAGGTTCTGGCCCGCATTGTTCGCGTCGTACAGGCGGCGCGACACGTCGGCCACCATCGGCTTCAGGCGGTCGGCATAGCCGAGCATCGTGTCGAGCGTGGCCTGGAAATCGACGGCCGCGCCGCCCAGATACTGGGTCAGCACGAAATTGTGGAAATCGAGATTTTCGCGCAGGCGATCGGCGAAGGTCTTCGCGTCGAACAGATCCTGCACGCGCAGCGCGCGGCGGCCCACCTTGTCTTCGTACGCAGGGCCGATGCCGCGGCCGGTCGTACCGATCTTGCCCGCGCCCTTGCGCGCTTCGCGCGCCTGGTCGATCGCGATGTGGTACGGCAGGATCAGCGTCGTGGCTTCGGAGATGAACAGGCGATCGCGCACGTTCACGCCGGCTTCTTCGAGCTCGCCGATTTCCTTGAACAGTGCTTCGGGGGACAGGACGACGCCGTTGCCGATGTAGCAGGCGACGCCTTCACGCATGATGCCCGACGGAATGAGGCGCAAGATCGTTTTCTTGCCGCCGATGATGAGGGTGTGGCCGGCGTTGTGACCGCCCTGGAAACGCACGACGCCCTGAGCGTGGTCCGTCAGCCAGTCGACGATCTTGCCCTTGCCTTCATCACCCCATTGCGTTCCCACGACGACGACATTGCGCCCGGGAGTCACGTTCACTGCGCTGGCAGACATGTTGATTCGTTAGCTGGTTAAAAACGTATTCTACCTATGTTCGCGGGCGATTCCGAATTTTTCCGTTTCGCTTCAACGATATGCACGCCGAAGCACGGCCCGCGAGCACCTCTTTATCGGGGTTCGACCACCCACGCGCCGTTGCGCTCGACGAGCGAACGATCGCACGCGAATTCGTCGAGCACGTGATCGTGGCCCGGCAGCGCCTGGATCACGACCTCGCCCGCATCGCGCAGCGCCGCGACGGCCGCGCCCAACGCATCGTCCTGCGCCCACGGCGCGAGGATCGCGGTGCCGCGCGCCTCGACCGGCGAGATTCGTGCGAGCTCGCGCAGGTCGAGCGAGAAGCCGGTCGCCGGACGAGCCCGGCCATAGGCCTGCCCCACGTGGTCGTAACGGCCGCCGCGCGCGATCGCGTTCGGCACGCCGTCGATGTATGCGCTGAACATCGCGCCGCTGTGATACGCGTAGCCGCGCAGGTCGGCGAGATCGATCGCGACTTCGACGCCCTTCGCCTGCGACGCGAGCTGCGCGAGATCGTCGAGCGCCCGTGTGATTTCAGGCAGCACCGGCAGGCGCGTGCGCGCCTCGGCGAGCACGCTCGCGTCCCCGTAGAGGTTCGGCAGCGCGCGCAACGCGGCGCGCGTGTCGGCGCCGAGATCGTCGGTGAGTTCGTTCAGCAGCGGCACGTCCTTGCCCGACAGCGCGTCGTACAGCGACTCGCCACGCTCGGCGGCCTGCGCGTCGCGCGCCAGCAGCGCCGCGAGCACGCCCGCGTGGCCGAGGTCGAGACGGATGCGCGACAGGCCCGCGAGATGCAGCGCGTCGAGCATCAGTTGCTGGATCTCGAGATCGGCTTCGAGCCCGGCGTGGCCGTAGATTTCGGCGCCGATCTGGATTTGTTCGCGCGTCGCGTGCAGGCCGCGCGGACGCGTATGCATCACGTGGCCCGCGTAGCAGAGACGCGTCACGCCCTGACGGTTCAACAGATGCGCGTCGATCCGCGCGACCTGCGGCGTGATGTCCGCGCGCAGGCCGAGCGTGCGGCCCGACAGCTGGTCGACCAGCTTGAAGGTGCGCAGGCGCAGATCGGCGCCGCCGCTCGTCAGCAGCGACTCGAGATACTCGAGCAACGGCGGCATCACCATTTCGTAGCCGTACGAACGGAAGCGGTCGAGCAGCCTGCGGCGCAGCTCCTCGATCTTGCGCGCTTCCGACGGCAGTACGTCGGCGATATTCTCGGGAAGTAACCAGGTCGACATCGGTACGGTCCTACGACGGGAAACGGCGCGCGACACGCGCGCCGCGAGTTGAATCGGAACTTCGAAATCGGGCGGAACGAACGGCGGATGCGCCGTCCGGATCGGGGCTACGGTCAGGTCGCGAGCAGCAACAGCGCGAGCCCGAGCACCATCACGATCAGCCCGCCGATCCGGATATGATGCGGCGGCCGCTCGGCTATTCTACGAAACGTGTCGCGCCAGGCGACGGGAAACACAAAGGGGAACGCCCCCTCGATGATCAGCATCAGCGCTACTGCGAGCAACAACGAGCCAGCCAGGTCCATGCGAGCGACGGCGCCGCTCGACGCGGCGCCCCAAGGTCAATGTTTGCGGGGAGCGGGCGCCGCCGGTGCGGCACCGCCCGTCGGGCTGCGCATGAAGCGGAAGAACTCGCTGTCGGGATCGACGACGATGATGTCGTTGCGCTTGAACGTATTCCGGTAGGCCCGCAGGCTCGCGTAGAACTGATAGAACTGCGGATCGCGGCCGAACGCATCGGCGGCGATCGTCGCGGCCTTCGCGTCGCCCTCGCCCTTGATCGTCTGCGCGGACTTGTACGCGTTCGCGAGCACGGCCTGCTGCTCGCGTTCGGCGTCGGCCTTGATCTGCTCGACGTCGGCCGCGCCTTGCGCACGCACCTGGGCCGCCTGATCGCGCAACGCGCCGATCATCCGTTGATAGACGGCGTCCGTCTGCGCAGCCGGCAGGTCGACACGCGTGAGCTGGACGTCGACCACGTCGACGCCGAAACCGGCCGCGCTCGCCTTCGCCGCATCGCGAGCCGCATCGGCGATCGCGCGCTGGCCGCCGAGGGCATCGTCGAGCGCGCGCTTGCCGAATGCATCGCCGAGCGCGCTCTTCAGCGTACCGGACAGTCGTTCGCTCGCCGCCGCCGGGTCGCCGCCCGTCGCGGTGAAATATTTCATCGGGTCGCTGATCCGGTACTTCACCGCATACGCGACGAGCAGGTCGTGCTTGTCTTCGGTTGCCAGTTGCAGCGGATCGGACGACTCCAGCGATTGCAGGCGCGTGTCGATCAGCGTCGCCGTCTGCAGCGGCGGCGGCAGCTTGAAATGGACGCCGGGGCCCGCGAGTTCCGGTTGCGTGCCGTCGCGGCCCGACAGCACGGCCGTATGGCGCGGATCGACGGTGAGGACCGTCGACGATGCCGCGAAGGCGACAATCACGATTGCGACGACGAGCGCAATGATTCGGTTCATGTTCTGCGCTCCCCGTTACTTCGTATCGTCTTCACGCGACCGGCTGCGAAACGCTTCGCGCGATCGCAGCACGTCGACACCTGACGCGGCGGCGGCCGATGCGGCGCTCGCCGGCGCGGCTGCAGCTGCCGACGGCGCCGTGACCGCCGGTGCCGACGCCGCATCGGCGGCGGACGCGCCGGCCGACGTCGCGGCGTTTTGCCGGCCCTGCTCGACGAGCTTGTCGAGCGGCAGGTACACGACGCTGTTACCGCCCTTGTTGCCGACGAACACCTTCGTCGCGTTCGAATAGATTTCCTGCATCGTCTCGAGATACATCCGCTCGCGAATGACCGCAGGCGCCTTGGAGTACTGCGCATAGACTTGCTTGAAGCGGTCCGCGTCGCCCTCGGCTTCCGTGACCACGCGATCGGCATACGCCTTCGCTTCGTCGACGAGCTTCGCCGCATCGCCCTGCGCCTTCGGCAGCAGGTCGCTCGCATACGCCTGCGCGGCGCGCTTCGCGGCCTCGCGCTCGTCGCGCGCCTTCGCGACTTCGGCGTAGGCGGCCTGGGTCTGCTCGGGCGCCGCGACGCTCTGCATCGTGACGGCCGTCACTTCGAGCCCCGACTGGTAGCGGTCGAGATCGCGCTGGATCGCGCTGGAAAGCTGCTCGCGCAGCGCATCGCGGTCCTGGTTCAGCATGTCGGCCGCGCTGCGCGTGCCGACGATCGCGCGCACCGCGGCCTGCGCGGCCTGCGACACGCTGCGCTCGGGATCGACGCTGCGGAACAGGTAATCGGTGGCGGAACGGATCCGGTACTGCACGATGAAGCGCACGTCGACGATGTCGGCATCGCGCGTCAGCATCGCGGCTTCCTTCACGTTCGCCAGGCGCACGACGTTATTGCGGCCGATCTCGATCGAGCGGACCTGCGACGTGTCGACGATCTCGTGCGACGCGAACGGATACGGTGCGCGCCAGTGCACGCCCTGGCCGACCGTGCCCGACACCTTGCCGAGCTGCAGCACGACGCCCGTCTGGCCTTCCTGCACGACGAACAGCCCGCTTCCCGCATAAACCGCGACCAGCACGCCGATCACGATGCCGACGCCGACCCGTGCGGCCCGGCCATTGTCGGGACGGAAGCCGTTGCCGCCCTTGCCGCCGAACAGGCCGCTCAGGCGCCGGTTGAAATTGCGCCACATCTCGTCGAGATCGGGCGGACCGTCGCCGTCGCCGCCTGGCGGACGCTTCGATTCGTTCGCGCGGGGGCGGGATCCGTCCTTGCCATTGCCTTCGCCGCGTCCCCAGCGGGGATCGTTGATCGACAGCAAGGCGCGCATCCGCCGCCAGGTACTCCGCTCGTTGTATTCGTTCACCAGAGTTTGTTCACCAGATTGGACGCCGGCGAACCGGCCGGGACCGGTTAGCGCCCGTGTTCGGAAATCGTGTGGTCTTCGTGCGATTCAGCGGACGTGCCATCGAGCGCGTCGGGCAACGTCGCGCTGGAAAGGTGTTCCGCGGAGGCGATTTCGGCGATGGCGGCACGCAACGTATCGAGACCCTGACCGGTGCGCGCGCTCAAAAAGACGCGCGAAATATTACCATACTCGTCCCGCTCGACCGCGTCGCCGCGGGCCGCCAGCTCGGGCACGGCGTCGATCTTGTTGAACACCAGCACCTGCCGGATCGTGTCCGCGCCGATCTCGTGCAGCACGCCGTTGACCTGCTCGATCTGCTCGAGCCTGACCGCGCTCGACGCGTCGACCACATGCAGCAGCAGATCCGCATGGATCGTTTCCTCGAGGGTCGCGCGGAACGCCGCGACGAGTTGGTGAGGCAGCTCGCGGATGAACCCGACCGTATCGGACACGACGATCTGCCCGACCTCGTCGCCGAGGTACACGCGCCGCGACGTCGTATCGAGCGTCGCGAACAGTTGGTCGGCCGCGTACGCCTGCGCTTTCGTCAGCGCATTGAACAGCGTCGACTTGCCCGCGTTCGTGTAGCCGACGAGCGACACCGACATCGTGCCGCTGCGCGCGCGCTGCCGGCGCTGCGTGCTGTGCTGGCGGCGCAGCCGGTCGAGCCGCGACTTCAGCATCTTGATGCGTTCGCCGATCAGGCGGCGGTCGGTTTCGAGCTGGGTTTCGCCGGGGCCGCGCAGGCCGATACCACCCTTTTGCCGCTCGAGGTGGGTCCATGCGCGAATGAGCCGGGTCGACAGGTATTGAAGCTGCGCGAGCTCGACCTGCAGCTTGCCTTCGTGGCTGCGGGCACGCTGCGCGAAGATGTCGAGGATGAGGCTCGTGCGGTCGACCACGCGCCTGTTAAGCGCCTGCTCCAGATTGCGTTGCTGGGCGGGCGCCAGCGCGTGGTTGAAGATGACGATTTCGACGTTGTGCGCGTCGCACGCAAGCCGCAGTTCTTCGGCTTTGCCGCTGCCGATGAACATCTTGGCGTCGGGACTTGAGCGACGGCCCGTGAGGGTGACGGCGGGACGGGCCCCCGCGCTGGAGGCGAGAAGACTGAGTTCTTCGAGACTGGCTTCGAAATCGGTCTTGCCGAAATCGATGCCGACGAGCGCTGCGTTGATCAAATTATCGGGTGTCAAGATAAGGCGGCTGGCATCGGTCGCTCGCGGCGACCGGATGCCGGCCGCTGCAATTGGTTAGGACGAGGCTTCCGCGTCCGGGTGGAAATTCACCGGGCGCGCCGGCACGACCGTCGAGATGGCGTGCTTGTAAACCATCTGGGTCACCGTATTACGGAGCAACACGACGTACTGGTCGAACGATTCAATGTTCCCTTGAAGCTTGATGCCGTTGACGAGATAGATCGAAACGGGAACGTGCTCTTTGCGCAGTGCGTTCAAAAACGGGTCTTGTAACAATTGCCCTTTGTTGCTCATGGCGTACTCCATCTTTTTTTGCAGGTTGATCTGGATTGGCGACGAAGAAAAAGAGATCCGGCGCCAATCGCTACACTATAGCCGATTTTGCCTGCCCCGCCCGGGCATAGGCCATGCGGCCTGGCCGTTGCGGGACATGCGTCAGCCCTTGTCCGCGTACGGGTTATTCGACGAACGGAACTCTATGCGCAATGGAGTCCCGGTCAGCGAGAAAGTTTCGCGGAATCGGTTTTCGAGGTAGCGCTTGTAGGTTTCCGTCACCGCGTCGAGCGCGTTGCCGTGAATCACGATGATCGGCGGATTCTGGCCGCCCTGGTGCGCGTAGCGCAGCTTCGGACGCACCGGGCCGCGACGGCGCGGCTGCTGGAATTCGACGGCCTCGATCAGCGCGCGCGTGAGCTTCGGCGTCGGCAGCTTCGACATCGCCGCCGCGTAGGCGTCGTCGACCGAGCGCATCAGCGCGCCGATACCCGTCTTCTTCGCGGCGGAAATGAAGTGCGATTTCGCGAAGTCGAGGAATTTCAGCTTGCGGGTCAAATCCGCTTTCGCGCGGTCGCGCGCGTGGTCGTCGAGGCCATCCCACTTGTTGACGCCGATCACGAGCGCGCGGCCCTGCTCGACGACGAAGCCGGCGATGTGCGCGTCCTGGTCGGAAATGTCCTGCTGCGCATCCAGCAGAAGAATGACGACGTTCGCGTCGGAAATCGACTGCAGCGTCTTCACGACCGAGAACTTCTCGATCGCCTCGAACACCTTGCCGCGGCGCCGCAGGCCGGCCGTGTCGATCAGCGTGTATTTCTTGCCGTTACGCTCGAAGTCGACGTAGATCGAATCGCGCGTCGTGCCCGGCATGTCGAACGCGATCACGCGGTCTTCGCCGATCAACGCGTTGACGAGCGTCGACTTGCCGACGTTCGGACGGCCGACGATCGCGATCTTGATGCCGCGCGACGGATCGTCCTCGTCCGCTTCCTCGGGCTGGCCCGCGTACGCGACTTCGAGCGCCTCGTTGATCATGTCGGTCACGCCGTCGCCGTGCGCGGCCGAGATCGCGCGCGGATCGCCGAGCCCGAGCTCGTAGAAATCCGTCGCGACCGCCGTGTACTTCATCCCCTCGGCCTTGTTGACGACCAGGAAGATCGGCCGGCCGGTCTTGCGCAGGTAGTCGGCGATCGACTTGTCCTGCGGCGCGAGCCCGTTGCGGCCGTCGACGATGAACACGACGACGTCGGCTTCCTCGACGGCCTGCCGCGTCTGGCGCGCCATTTCGTGCAGGATGCCGTCCTTCGCGACGGGCTCGAAGCCGCCGGTATCGACGACCAGGTACGGCCGCGCGCCGACGCGCCCTTCGCCGTAATGGCGATCGCGCGTGAGGCCCGGCAAGTCGGCGACCAGCGCATCGCGCGAGCGCGTGAGCCGGTTGAACAGCGTGGATTTCCCCACATTGGGGCGCCCAACGAGGGCAATGACCGGTTTCATCTGTGTTTTCTACGGTGAAGCGCAGCAGCGGGAGGCCCGCTGCTGCGGGCGGCTGCGCTGAATGAAAATATCACGAATTCGCGCCGCGCCGGATGCGCGCGCCCGGCGCGCGTTGCGCGCCGTCGTCTTTCGTCTCGAACTGCCTTTCAAATACCGAGCGGCCGGGAACACCGGCCGCTGTCAAGTCGCGTGGCCGCGGCGCGCGGGACCCGCCCGCCACGCCACGGCCACGCCGGTTTCCTGCGCGTCAGCGCGGGCGGAACCCGTACAGGCCGCCGTCCTTCGTCTGCACGACGAGCGTATTGCCCGCGAGGACCGGCGCCGCCGTAATCGCGCTGCCGTCGGTCTTCATCCGCGCGATGAAGCTGCCGTCCTCGCGCGACAGGAAGTGCACGAAGCCCTTGTAATCGCCCATCACGACCGCATGCCCGAGCAGGTACGGCACGCCGACGTCGCGGCTCTTCAGCTTGTCGTTGCGCCAGAGCTGGTTGCCCGTGGCCGCGTCGTATGCGGTCACGACCGACCAGTCGTCGCCGCCGGCGACCACCGAATCGTCCTGCGCGAGGCCGCTGCGGCTCGAGAACGGCTTTTCCCACAGCGGACGGCCCGAGTTCGCATCGAAGCAGCCGAGCTGACCCTGGAACGTCACCGCGCAGGCTTGCGCACCCACGAGCGTCGGCGGGCCGCTGACGTCATTGATGCGCTCGACCTCGGTCACGCCCTTGGGGAACGACACCGGAGTCTGCCAGAACGGCTCGCCCGTCTGCAGGTTGATCGCGACGAGCCCGCCGCCCGGGAAGCCCGCCAGCACGGCCGCGTCGCCCGCGAACGTCATGCCGGCCGACACGCGCAGGTTCAGCGGCACCGCACGGTTGCGGTAGGCCCACTTCTGCTCGCCCGTCTGCGCGTTGAACGCGATCACCTGGCCGTCGATCGTGCGGACGATCACGAGACCGTTACCGACGAGCGGCGGCGAGAAGATCTCGCCCTGCACGCTGGTCTTCCACAGCTGCTTGCCGTCCGGGCCCAGCACGAACACGCCGCCCTTCAACGCACCGACCGCGGTCAGGTTGCCATCGCTGCCGACACCGGCCGACAGGTCCGAACCGACCTTCGAGCGCCAGAGCGTCTGGCCCGTCTTCGCGTCGATCTTCTCGACCGAACCGTTTTCGCCCGCCGCATAGACGGCGTCGCCCACGGCTACCGGCGAGAACAGGTAGCGCCCGCCCTTGCCGACGCTCGCCTTCCAGACCTGTTGCACGTCCAGGACAGGCTTGAACTCGGTGAGCGGCGTCGGCACGCGGCGCGCGTCCTTCGACGACGAGCAAGCCGCCAGAGCGAGGACAGCCGCCGCGCAGGCAACGGGCACAGCGTAACGTTTCAGCAAATTCATCGGTTAGCGAAGCAGAGTTAAGAGGTTGAGGGGACCGGGATTCAGCCGCCGAGCGCGTCCAGCTTGAACTGCACCAGCTGGCGCGCGGACTGGTCGTCCTTCGACAGGCCGTCGAGCGCGAGCTTGTAAGCGGCGCGCGCATCGTCGGTCTTGCCTTGCGCGGCCAGCAGATCGCCGCGGCGATCGGCCACGAGGCCCTTGAATGCATCGACCGGCGTACCCGACAGCAGCGCGAGGCCCGCATCGTACGCCTTCTCGTCGAGCAGCAGCGACGCGAGGCGCAGCTTCGCGATCTGCTTGTACTCGTCGTCCTTGGCGTGATCGACGGCCCATTGCAGCTGCGCCTTCGCGCCTGCCGCATCGCCGGCCGCGTACAGCGTCTTCGCGGCCGCAAGCGCCGTCATCTGCGCATACGGCGTGCTGCCGAACTTGTCCTCCATGTCGGCAGCCGCGCGGGCCATCGTTGCCTTGTCGTTCGCGGCGGCAGCCTTCTGGACTTGCTCGTACAGCCCGGACGCCTCGGCAGCCTGACGGCGCTGCCAGTAATTCCAGCCGTTGAAACCGGCCGCGACGACGAGTGCCGCGAGCACGATCCACGTGGTGAGGTTGCCCCAGCGGGCCCACCACGCCTTGAGATTTTCAATCGATTCTTGTTCGTCGTGATAACTCATCGGCGAGCGATTCCTTCCTGTTCAGGCTTTTCTTGTCGAGCGAATGCGAGCGCGATCAGTCGTCGCCGTCTTCGGCGGATGCAACCATCGCATTGATTAGGAATTCGGTCAAGCTTTCGACCGGTACGGTCTGCTGAACGTTCTTTTCCCCTTCCGCACCCGCGCCGCGCAACGCTTTCACGCCCACCGTGCCGTTCGCGACCTCTTCTTCGCCGAAGATCACCGCGAACGCGGCGCCGCTTGCATCGGCCCGCTTCATCTGCGACTTGAAACTCGCCGGCGCGCCGTCGGCGCTGCAGTGGAAGATCACGTCGAGGCCCGTGTCGCGCAGGCGTTCGGCCGCGATGAACGCCTGTTCGCGCGCGGTTTCGCCCTGATGCACCACATATACGTCGACGCCTTCCTGCTCGGGCGCCAGATCCTCTTCCTTCAACAGCTCGAGGATGCGCTCGATGCCCATCGCCCAGCCGCACGCGGCGGTCGGCTTGCCGCCGAGCTGCTCGATCAGCGGATCGTAGCGGCCGCCGGCCGCAACCGTGCCCTGCGCGCCGAGCTTGTCGGTCACCCATTCGAACACGGTCAGGTTGTAGTAATCGAGGCCGCGCACGAGACGCGGGTTGATCTTGAACGGAATGTTGTTCGCGAGCAGCAGGCGCTGCAGCCCTTCGAAGTGGGCACGCGATTCGTCACCGAGGAAGTCGATCAGCTTCGGCGCGTTCTGCGCGATTTCCTGCAGCGCGGGATTCTTCGTGTCGAGCACGCGCAGCGGGTTCGTATACAGGCGGCGCTTTGCGTCTTCGTCCAGCACGTCGACGTGCTGCTCGAGGTACTTGATCAGTTCGACGCGATGCGCGGCGCGCTCTTCGGCGAGACCGAGCGAGTTGATCTCGAGCTTGATGCCGGTCAGCCCGAGGTCGTCCCACAGGCGCTGGCACATCATGATGATCTCGGCATCCGCATCGGGGCCCGCAAAGCCGAGCGCCTCGACGCCGACCTGATGGAACTGCCGGTAGCGGCCGCGCTGCGGACGCTCGTGACGGAACATCGGGCCGATGTACCACAGGCGCTTCGGGCCGTCGTACAGCATGTTGTGCTCGATCGCCGCGCGCACGACGGCCGCGGTGTTCTCCGGACGCATCGTCAGGTGTTCGCCGTTCAGCGCGTCGGTAAAGCTGTACATCTCCTTCTCGACGATGTCGGTGACTTCGCCGATGCCGCGCGTGAAGAGCTGCGTGTGCTCGACGATCGGCGTGCGGATGTTCTGATAGCCGTACGCGCGCAGCAGCGATTTCACGGTAGCTTCGAAGAATTCCCACAGGCCGGCATCCTGCGGAAGGATGTCGTTCATGCCTTTGACGCCGGTGAGCTTCTCGATCTTGCGTTTCTGTTCAGTCATCGTTCGTGTGTGTGGACGAATTAGTTCAGGGCCTCGGTGCGGCCGTAATTGCGCGCGACGTAGTCGCTGACGATCTGCTGGAATTCCTCGGCGATCCGCTCGCCGCGCAGCGTCTTGACCTTCTCGCCGTCGATGAAGACGGGCGCGGCCGGGTTCTCGCCCGAACCCGGCAGGCTGATGCCGATGTTCGCGTGCTTCGATTCGCCCGGGCCGTTGACGATGCAGCCCATCACCGCGACGTTCATCTTCTCGACGCCCGGATATTCCTTGCGCCACACCGGCATCTGCTCGCGCAGATACGTCTGGATCTGCATCGCGAGTTCCTGGAACAGCGTGCTCGTCGTGCGGCCGCAGCCCGGGCATGCGATCACCATCGGCGCGAACGAGCGCAGGCCCATCGTCTGGAGGATTTCCTGGCCGACGATCACTTCGCCCGTGCGCGGCGCGCCCGGCTCCGGCGTCAGCGAAATGCGGATCGTGTCGCCGATCCCTTCCTGCAGCAGCACGCCGAGCGCCGCCGTCGACGCGACGATTCCCTTCGAGCCCATGCCGGCCTCGGTCAGCCCGAGATGCAGCGCGAAGCCGCAGCGGCGGCCGAGTTCGCGGTACACGGCGATCAGGTCCTGCACGCCGCTGACCTTGCACGACAGCACGATGCGGTCGCGGCCGAGGCCAAGCTCCACCGCGCGTTCGGCCGAGCCGATCGCCGACTGGATCAGCGCCTCGTACATCACGCTCTGCGCGTCCCACGGCTGCGCGCGCGCACCGTTCTCGTCCATCATGCGTGCGAGCAGATCCTGGTCGAGGCTGCCCCAGTTCACGCCGATCCGCACCGGCTTGTCGTACTTCGCCGCAGCTTCGATCATCTGCGCGAACTGCGTGTCGCGCTTCGCGCCCTGACCGACGTTACCGGGGTTGATCCGGTACTTCGACAGCGACTCCGCGCAGCCCGGGTAGTCACGCAGCAGCAGGTGGCCGTTGTAGTGGAAATCGCCGACGAGCGGCACGGTCACGCCCATCCGGTCGAGCTGCTCGCGAATCGCCGGCACGGCGGCCGCGGCCTCCGGCGTGTTGACCGTGATGCGCACCAGTTCGGAGCCCGCGTTCGCGAGTTCCTTGATCTGGATCGCCGTGCCGATCGCATCGGCCGTGTCGGTATTCGTCATCGACTGCACGCGCACCGGCGCGTCGCCGCCGATCGTCACGAGTTGCCCGCCCCAGCGGACATCCACCGCATGCGATACACGGCGCGGCTGATGCCCGCCGAACACCGGTTCGGTTGAACAAATCTGACTGCTGCGTGGGGATTGAGCTTCGGATTGCATCGATAGATCCATTTACGCGGAATGCGCCGCGACGCGGCGCATGAATTGAAAAAGCGCCGTGCCCTCACGGCCTGCCGATATCGACGGCAGGCCTTCGCCACGGCGCTTGACGTCAGGGCAACGTGAACCGCGCCACGTTACCCCGCGCTGCCGAATATTTTGCCGGATCGACCGGTTTTCCGTCGAACGCAACCGCGTCGAGACCGGCCTTGTTGCCGATCGTGACCTTGAACGGCCCGTCACCGGCAACCTGCTTCGTTTCGCCGGCACGCACCAGCGCCGAGAACAGCTCCTTGCCGTTCTTGTCGCGCACGCTGAACCAGCAATCCTGCTTGACCTTCAGTTCGACCATCGACTGGCCTGCCGCCACCACGACGCTCGCCGGCTGGGCCGGCGCGGCCGTGCTTGCCGCCGCCGTTGCCGCCACCGGCTGCGATGCGGCAGCCGTCGCGACCGGGGCCGCAGGCGCCGGAACAGCCGACGCAATCGGCTGCGCCGGGGCAGCCGATGCCGATGCGGCAGCCGGGGCCGGAACCTCATTCGCCACCGCCGCCGACGCGCCGGTCGCGGCCGCTTCTTCGGCAGACGACGATGCCGCCGCCGCGCTCGCGGCCGACGCATGCTCGGCGTCGCCGCCCTTCAAGCGTGCGAGCAGACTCGACGAATCGCCGCCAGTGTGCCACATCAGTACGGCGACCACCGCGACGATGACGATCCCCGTTCCCCACAGCCACGGATGGTGGCGCGACGAGCCGCCCAGCGGAATCGACACGCGGCCGCGCGGCAGATCCGTGCCCGACGACGCAGGCATCGACAGGTCGACTTCCGGCACCCCGCGCTCGCGGCGCAATGCCTGCGCGAACGGCTCCGGATCGACGCCGAGCATCTTCGCGTAGCTGCGCACGACCCCGAGCGCGAACGTCACGCCGGGCAAATGGCTGATGTCGCCGGCCTCGAGCGCCCGGAGCTTTTGCGGTGCGACCTTGAGTCGCGCCGACACGTCGTCGACCGACCAGCCCTTCGCCTCCCGAAGCTGCGCCAGCCGGCTGCCGACCGCCGCCAGCGATTCCAGTCCCGCCGGTGCCGGCTTCGCGGCATTCGTCTCTGCGCCGTTAGACGGCTGCGGCTCACTCATCCTTGTCCTCGCGTCGATTCTTCTTCACTGGCGGCTGCCGCCGGCTCCCGCCGGCCGGCATCCGCAACGGTTCATACCATGCGCGGCGCCGAGGCGCCGCGACCGATCGCTATTCGCGTGTTGCACCGCCAAAGGGTTCGGGCACCCCGGCCAGGCGCCCCCGTCAAACTGCCCGAACTTCGATGATTTTTCCTGCTGCGCCCGTTCGTTCCGCAAGGCGCGTACGATCCTTCACCGCGCCGGCCAGTTGCCCGCACGCGGCGTCGATGTCGTCGCCGCGCGTCTTGCGCACGGTCGTGACGACACCCGCGTCGATGAGGACCTGCGCGAAGCGCTTGATCTGCTCCGGCTTCGAGCGGATGAGGCCCGACTCCGGAAACGGATTGAACGGGATCAAGTTGAACTTGCACGGCACGTCGCGCGTGACGGCCAGCAGTTCGCGCGCATGCGCTTCGGTGTCGTTGACGCCGTCGAGCATGCAGTATTCGAACGTGATGAAGTCGCGCGGCGCGACTTGCAGATAGCGCTGGCACGCAGCCATCAGCTCGCGAAGCGGATACTTCTTGTTGAGCGGCACCAGCTCGTCGCGCAGCGCATCGTTCGGCGCATGCAGCGAAACGGCCAGCGCGACCGGCAACTCGGCGCCGAGGCGGTCCATCATCGGCACCACGCCGGACGTCGACAGCGTGACGCGACGGCGCGACAGGCCGTATGCGTTGTCATCGAGCATCAACCGCATCGCGGGCACGACCGCGCTGTAATTCAGGAGCGGCTCGCCCATGCCCATCATCACCACGTTGGTAACGACCCGTTCGGCCTTGCCGTTCGGACCGGGCGCGCGGCCTAGCGACGCTCGCAATGCAAATTCGGCCATCCGGAGCTGGCCGATGATTTCGGCTGTCGACAGGTTGCGGGAGAAGCCCTGCTTGCCCGTCGAACAGAAGCGGCAGTTCACCGCGCACCCGGCCTGCGACGACACGCACAGCGTGCCGCGCGTCTCTTCCGGGATGAACACGGTTTCGACCGCATTGCCGTTTCCGACGTCGATCAGCCACTTGCGCGTGCCGTCGGTGGAAACGTGATCGCTGACGATGTCCGGCATCACGATCGATGCGCGGCCCTTGAGCTTCTCCCTCAGGGACTTCGCGAGATCGGTCATGCCGTCGAAATCGCCGGCGTTGTACTGGTGGATCCAGCGCTGCAACTGCTTGGCGCGGAACGGCTTCTCGCCCAGGCTGCCGCAGTACGCGACAAGACCCTCGGCGTCGAAGTCGAGAAGATTGACGGAAGTTTCGCTCGTCATGATGTGCTGCCTTGCCGCGTGCGCTGAATCCTGCCTACTTGCTGTCAGCCAGGGCTTAACGCGAGTAAACGTTCATTTCCGGGAAGAAGAACGCAATTTCGACCGCTGCCGTTTCCGCAGCGTCCGAGCCGTGCACGGCGTTCGCGTCGATGCTGTCGGCGAAGTCGGCGCGGATCGTGCCCTTTTCCGCCTTCTTCGGATCCGTTGCGCCCATCAGGTCGCGGTTCTTCAGGATCGCGCCTTCACCTTCCAGAACCTGGATCATCACCGGGCCCGAGATCATGAAATCGACGAGATCCTTGAAGAACGGACGTGCTGCGTGAACTGCGTAGAACTTCTCTGCGTCGGCACGCGACAGGTGCGCCATGCGCGCTGCGACGATCTTCAGGCCGGCGCCTTCGAAACGGCTGTAGATCTGGCCGATCACGTTCTTTGCCACCGCATCCGGCTTGATGATCGACAGGGTGCGCTCGATTGCCATAAAAACTCCAAAAAATTAAGAAGTTACAGGTTCAAATGAATCCGCTATTGTAGCACGATCCCGTGTATCATTGCGATTGAACCCTTACACGAATGAAAGGTTCAGAATCCATATGTTTTGTGCCGCCGATCCATTGAAACCTCGCGGCACGGAACGTATCTTAGCCATAGCTGCCCCGGTTTGCTGCGCCGCACATCGCGCGCGCCGAACCGGCCCCGGACGCCCACGCGTTCAATGTTAGGAGAAACCATGAACGACTATCCGTACAATTTCGGCCGCGGCGACTCCGTCAGCACCGCCGCGGTTCGCAACCGCGTATTGCGGAACACGTACTGGCTGCTCGCGCTGTCGATGGTGCCGACCGTGCTGGGCGCCTGGGTCGGCGTCGCGACGGGCTTCTCGCTGTTCGCGGCCACGAGCCCGATGATGAGCCTGCTCGCGTTCTTCGCGATCGCGTTCGGCTTCATGTTCGCGATCGAGCGGACCAAGAACAGCGCGGCCGGCGTGTTCGTGCTGCTCGGCTTCACGTTCTTCATGGGCCTGATGCTGTCGCGGCTGCTGAGCTTCATCCTCGGCTTCTCGAACGGCCCGTCGCTGATCATGCTCGCGTTCGGCGGCACCGGCATCATCTTCGCCGCGATGGCGACGATCGCCACCGTCAGCAAGCGCGACTTCTCCGGGCTCGGCAAGTGGCTGTTCATGGGCGTGATCGTGATCCTGCTCGCCTCGGTCGCGAACATCTTCCTGCAACTGCCGGCGCTGATGCTCACCGTGTCGGTGCTCGCGATCGCGATCTTCTCGGCCTACATGCTGTTCGACGTCCAGCGCGTCGTGAACGGCGGCGAGACGAACTACATCTCGGCCACGCTCGCGATCTACCTCGACCTGTACAACGTGTTCACGAACCTGCTCGCGCTGCTCGGCATCTTCGGCGGCAACCGCAACTGACGTTCGCGGCGCACCATGAAAAAACCGGCCCGCGGGCCGGTTTTTTTTACGTCCGCCGCCCGGCTCAGTCGCGCTCGAACAGCGCGATCGATTCGACGTGCGACGTATTCGGGAACATGTTCACGACCCCGGCACCCTTCAGCCGGTAACCGGCCTCGTGCACGAGCAGGCCCGCATCGCGCGCGAGCGTCGACGGATTGCACGACACATAGACGATGCGCTTCGGCAGCGGGCCTGCGCCACTCTGCGCGATCTCGGCCAGCGCCTTCGACACCGCGAGCGCGCCTTCGCGCGGCGGGTCGATCAGGAACTTGTCGAATGCGCCGAGTGCGCGGAGGTCGTCGCCCGTCACTTCGAACAGGTTCCGGCATGCGAACGTCGTGTGGCCGTCGACACCGTTCTCGCGTGCATTCGCCAGCGCGCGCGTGGTCAGCGTGTCGCTGCCCTCGATACCCATCACTTCGCGCGACAGCCGCGCGAGCGGCAGCGTGAAGTTGCCGATCCCGCAGAACAGGTCGAGCACGCGATCGTCGCGCGACGGCGCGAGCAGGCGCAGCGCCCGCCCCACCAGCACGCGGTTGATCTGATGGTTCACCTGCGTGAAGTCGGTCGGCTTGAACGGCATGCGGATGCCGAATTCCGGCAACGTGTAATCGAGCGAGACGTCGAGCGGATAGAACGGCGTCACCGTGTCGGGGCCCTTCGGCTGCAGCCAGAACTGCACGTGGTGCTCGTCCGCGAACGCGCGCAGCAGCGCTTCGTCGTCCGCGTTGATCGGCTCCAGCACGCGCAGCACGAGTGCAGTGACTGCCGAGCCGACCGCGAGTTCGATCTGCGGCATCCGGTCGCGAATCGACAGCCCTTCGACGAGCCGGCGCAGCGGCACGAGCATTGCCGACACGTGCGGCGGCAGCACTTCGCAGCTCGTCATGTCGGCGACGTAGCTGCTCTTCTTCTCGTGGAAGCCGACCAGCACACCGCCCTTCTTCGCCACGTTGCGCACGGTCAGGCGCGCACGGTAACGATAGCCCCACGACGGACCGTGGATCGGCGCGAACATCGTTTCCGCACGCAGCTTCGCCAGATGCCACAAATTGTCTTCGAGCACGCGCTGCTTGACCGCCACCTGCGCGCGCATGTCGAGATGCTGCATCGAGCAGCCGCCGCAGGTGCCGAAGAATTTGCACTTCGGCTGCGTGCGCATCACGCTCGGGCGCAGAATGTCGACTACCGTCGCCTGCTCGTAGCTCGG
Organism: Burkholderia sp. MSMB1459WGS; assembly: GCF_001534535.1. NCBI lineage: Bacteria > Pseudomonadati > Pseudomonadota > Betaproteobacteria > Burkholderiales > Burkholderiaceae > Burkholderia > Burkholderia sp. MSMB1459WGS. The sequence continues at coordinate 135,974 of NZ_LPMU01000013.1, read as the reverse complement.
CTTGCGGCGATAGCTCGAATAGGTCACGCGCTCGCCCGGCAGCGCGCCTTCGACGAAGATCACCTTGCCCGGCTGACCGTCCTCGGTCATCGTGCGGCCGACACCGCGCGCTTCCATGTCGAGCGATTCGATCTCGAGAACCGGGGCAGGCCCGGGCGCGACGGGCGCGTTTTTCGATTTGCGCGCAGAAGTGGGGACGGCTTCGGACACCAGCTTTTCCTGACAAACGTTGAAGAAGGCGAGATTGTAGACGACGAAAGCCCCCGTCGCGTGCTTTGGATGAGGCAGGCGTCGAACTTGCGCACAGACAGCCCTGTGGTGCGCCCGCGCCGCCATGCAATGCGGCTTCGGGATGCACGTGCGGCGAGCGGAGCCGCAAACCGGCCGGGGCAACGCCCAAGCCCCGACATTCCGCCCAACAGGAGATTCGACCATGCGATTGATCGACTGGAACATCCAATGGGGTCGGGACGCGGACGGCGTCGTCGATCTTTCCCGTACCGTCTCGGCCATCCGCCAGCTCGGCGATTTCGACGTGCTGTGCCTGCAGGAAGTCACGCGCGGCTTCGACGCACTGCCCGGCCGGCCACGCACCGACCAGTTCGCCGAACTCGCGGCGCTGCTGCCCGGCTATACGATCGTCGACGCCATCGGCGCGGACCTGCCGGCCGTCCGGCCGGACGCACCGCGCCGCCAGTTCGGCAATGCGATCGCGACGCGACTGCCGGTTGGGCGCGTGCTGCGCCGATCGCTGCCGTGGCCGGCCGACGCCGGCGCGCCGTCGATGCCGCGCGTCGCGCTCGATATCGAATTACACGCGCCCTTCGGGCCGTTGCGCGTGGTCACCACGCATCTGGAGTATTACTCGGCGCGCCAGCGGCTTGCACAGGTCGATGCGTTGCGCGACCGGCATCGCGAGGCTTGCGCGCACGCGAACCAGCCCGCCCCCGCCGAAACCGCCGAGGGGCCATTCAGCGCGACCGGGCAACCGCGCGATGCGATCGTCTGCGGCGATTTCAACAGCGCCTTCGACGGCGAGGCGTACCGGCGCTTCCTGGAGCCGATCGCCGACGCGCCGGGTTTCGTCGACGCGTGGGTCGCACGGCATCCCGGTCGTACGCCGCCGCCGACGGCCGGCGTCTACGATACGGCGCAATGGTCGGACGGGCCACTCGCGTGCGATTTCGTGTTCGTGACCGACACACTGTTGCCGCGCGTCATCGGCTGCGAGATCGACGGCGACGTACGCGCGTCCGATCACCAGCCGGTGCTGCTCGAACTGGCCTGATCGCACCGATTGCGGGCATGAGCCGCCCGCGCTACGCGTCGAAACCCGCCAGGTATTCGACCCAGTGCGCGGCCGGTTCCTGCGCAAGCGCGTTCTTCACGAGCAGGATCTCGTCCGCGTACTCGCTCGGCGTCAGGCCGCCGCGCATCAACTGGAACCGGCAATACAGCAGGTAGGTGTTGACGACGTCGGTTTCGCAATAGTTGCGGATTTCGTCGATCCGCCCGTCCTGGAACGCCGGCCATACCTGGCTGCCGTCCATCCCGAGCTTGCCCGGAAAGCCGCACAGCTTCGCGAGCGCATCGAGCGGCGCGTTGGCGCGCGCCTGATACATCGCGAGCACATCCATCAGGTCGGTATGCCGCGAGTGATAGCGCGAGATGTAGTTGTTCCACTTGAATTCGCGGTCGTCCTCGCCGAGATCCCAGTAGCGGGTGGCGGGAATGCCGTGCACGAGCGCGCGGTAATGGAGGACCGGCAGATCGAAACCGCCGCCGTTCCACGATACGAGCTGCGGCGTGTATTTCTCGATCACGCGGTAGAACGACTGGATCAGCGTGGCTTCGTTGTCCTGCGGCGTCCCGAGGGAGCGCACGCGAAAACCGTTGTTGTCGCGGAACACGCACGAGATCGCCGCGATCCGCTGCAGGTGGTGCGGCAGGAAATCGCTGCCGGTCTTCTCGCGACGTGCGGCGAATGCGTGTTCGGCCACCGCAGCATCGTCGAGCGTCGCGGGCAGGTCTTCCAGACGGCGAATGCCGTCGACATCGGGAATCGTCTCGATGTCAAAAACAAGAATCGGAGTCATCGGTTACAGAACGGCGTCCTTGCGCACGCCGTTGGAGGCGAAGAACCGCTTGAGGCGCACCAGCGCTTCCTGCTGGATCTGCCGCACGCGCTCGCGCGTGAGCCCCATCTCGTCGGCCAGCTCCTCGAGCGTCGCCGGTTCGATGTGGTTCAGCCCGAAGCGGCGCTCGATCACGTGCCGGTGCTTGTCGGACAGCCGTGACAGCCATGCACGCGTCAACGTTTCGAGCTCGCGGTGCTGCACCTCCGCGTCGGGCGACTGGCTCTGGTCGTCGGGCAGCAGGTCGAGCAGGCTGCTCGCGGGATCGAGGTCGAGCGGCGCGTCGAGCGACGCCGTGTGTTCGTTGAGTGCGAGGATATCGGTGACTTCCTCGGCGGTCTTGCCGGTGAGATAAGCGATGTCGTCGATGCTGGCTTCGCGGCGCTCGGCCGCCTCGCCCGTCGACATCGAATTCTTTTCGAGGTGGCGCTTCGCGCGCAGCACCTGATTCAGTTCGCGGATCACGTGCACGGGCAGGCGCACCGTGCGCGCCTGGTTCATGATCGCCCGCTCGATGCTCTGCCGGATCCACCACGTCGCGTAGGTCGAGAAACGGAAACCGCGCGTCGGGTCGAATTTCTCGATCGCGTGCATGAGGCCGAGATTGCCTTCCTCGATCAGGTCGAGCAGCGGCACGCCGCGGTTCAGATACCCCTTCGCGATACTCACGACGAGACGCAGGTTGCGCTCGATCATCACCTGCCGCGCCTCGAATTCGCCGGCCTTCGCGAGGCGCGAATAGCGCTGCTCTTCCTCGACGGTCAGCAACGGCTTCACGCTGATACGGTTCAGGTAATGCTGGATCGTATCGGCCGTGAGCTCGGCCTGCAGCAGCGTGCGGAAATCGTCGACGTCGGGCGCTACTTCCGGGCGGCCTTCGCGCTCGTCGTCGCCACCGTCCGCTTCGCCGTCGCGTACATCGAGATCACGTTCGTTTTCCGCGACGTCATCTTCGTCGTCCGTCGAAGCAGCTACTCGCCCCACCGATGCTTGCGTGGCACGACTGATCTTCTCAGACTCGGCTTGCGGCTCGTGGCGCTTCGATTTCGGCATGGTCGTCTCGGTTATTGAGGCGGCAAATACTTCAGCGGATCGACAGGCTTACCCTGCCGGCGAACCTCGAAATGCAGCATCACGCGGTCGGCATCGCTGTTACCCATCTCGGCGATCTTCTGCCCCTTCGTTACCGCGTCCCCCTCTTTTACCATCAAAGCGCGATTGTGTGCATACGCCGTGAGGTAAGTTGCATCGTGTTTGATGATAATGAGGTTGCCGTAGCCGCGCAGACCGTTGCCGGAGTAAACGACGCGGCCGTCTGCCGCCGCCTTCACGGCCTCGCCGGCCGTCCCGCCGATATTGACTCCCTTGTTCTTCGCATCGTCGAACCCGTTCAGCACGGGGCCGCGCGCGGGCCATGCGAACGTCACGGGGCCGCTCGGCGCGGCCGCCGTATCGCTCGAGCCAGTGGCCGCAGCCGGCGGCGTGGCGGCGAGTGCGGACGACGTGCCCGCGGCCGGCGTGGCCGGACCGCTGCTCAGCGGTGCGGTCGCGACCGTGCCACCGGCGATCGGCGCGGTGGCCGGCGCGCCCGCAGCCGGTACGCCCGCGACCGTGGCGCCGCCTGGCGGCGCCACGCGCAGCAACTGATCGACTTCGATCTGGTTCGGGTTCGCCAGATTGTTCCACGACGCGATGTCGCGATAGTTCTGCCCGTTCTCGAGCGCAATCCGGTACAGCGTGTCACCCGGCTTCACGCGATAGAAGCCCGGCGGCGGCGGGCCGAGCGGCACCGCGGGCTGTGCGGCGGCGGTCGTGCCGAGCGACCCGGAGCGGTCGACGACGGGCGCGTTGTCGAGCCGCGTCGCACAGGCGGCCAGTAGCGTGGAGAACGCAGCCACACAGATCGCGCGCTGGGCGAGCGTGAGCGGTTCCCTGGATCGGTTGTTTTGCATCGCGCGCAACATACTCATCGGTTTCAAATCACTCCGGATTTTAAAGGGACAAAGAAAACGCGATCAAGCCGGGACTCTCGCCATTGCGCGTGCGCGACGCGCTCGACGAGCGTGAGCACCTGGTGCTGCCCGCTCTGTGCGCCGACCGGCGCGACGAGCCGCCCGCCGATCGCGAGCTGCTCGAGCAGCGCCTGCGGCACGTCGAGCCCCGCAGCCGCGATCACGATCGCGTCGAACGGGGCCGCGGACGGCAGGCCGACACGCCCGTCGCCGTAGTGCAGACGGATGTTCGGCACGCGCAGCGGCCGCAGGTTCAGCTTCGCGCGCTCGTAAAGCGGCTTGATGCGTTCAATCGAATACACGTCGCGTGCCACGTGGCTCAGCACGGCGGCCTGATAGCCGCAACCGGTGCCGATCTCGAGCACGCGCTCGAGCGTGCGGCCGGCCATCGCGAGCTCGATCATGCGCGCGACGACCGACGGCTTTGAAATGGTCTGCTGGTGGCCGATCGGCAACGCCGAATCCTCGTAGGCCTGCGTCGCGAGGCCGGGATCCACGAACATGTGGCGCGGCACCGCTGCCATCGCGTCCAGCACGCGCGCATCGGTCACGCCGTTCGCGCGCAGGCGTTCGACCATCCGCTCGCGCACACGTTCCGACGTGAGCGCGAACGCGCCGGCCGGCGCGACGCTCGGCGCCGCCGGCTTCGGCAGCGCCGGCTTCAGCACGGTCGGCTTCGGTGCGGTCGCCGGCTTCGCGGCGGCGACACCCGGCAGCGGCGCCCGCACGCCGGCCGGCTTCACCGCAACGGGTTTCAGCACGGCCGCGGGTTTGTCGGCGGCCTTCGACATCGCGCCCGCCGCCTGGCGTTCACCGGCCCGACCTTCCGACTTGCGTGGCGCTCGCTTGAGATCTTCGAGCGCGAGCGGGAACCGCTTCGCGCGCTCGCCGCTCATGAAGCCCGCCCTCCGGCGCGCGCCCATTCGCGCGTCGCGGGCAGCATCTGCGTATGCGTGAGATCGAGCTGCAGCGGCGTGATCGACACGAATCCGTTTGCGACGGCATGGAAATCGGTGCCCTCGCTGGCGTCGAGCGCCTCGCCCGCGGCACCGATCCAGTAAATCGGCTCGCCGCGCGGGTCGGTCTGGCGAATCACCGGCTGCGACGGATGACGCTTGCCGAGGCGCGTGACTTGCCAGCCCTTCAGTTGGTCGTACGGCAGGTTCGGAATATTGACGTTCAGCAGCGGCTGGCCGGGCAGCGGGTGCGCGAGGTAGTGCGCGACGATTTCCGCGGCGACGCGCGCGGCGTCGGCCAGGTGGGCCCAGCCCTTGTCGACCAGCGAGAACGCGATCGCCGGCACACCGAACATGATGCCTTCGGTGGCGGCTGCAACTGTCCCCGAATAGAGCGTGTCTTCGCCCATGTTCTGGCCGTTGTTGATGCCCGACACGACGATATCCGGCCTCGCATCGGCCATCCCGGTCAGCGCGACGTGCACCGAATCGGTCGGCGTGCCGTTCACGTAGAAGAAACCCGTACCCGCTGCGCGCTGCACCGACAGCGGCCGCGACAACGTGAGGGAATTCGACGCGCCGCTGCAGTTCTGCTCGGGCGCGATCACCGTAAGCTCGGCCAGCGGCTGCAACGCTTCGCTGAGCGCGGCGAGACCGGGGGCGAGATAGCCGTCGTCGTTGCTGAGTAGGATTCGCATCCGGCGATTGTAACCGAGGAAAGATGGCGCGAGAGCGACAGTCCGGCCACCGTGGACGGGCGGGTATACGCATGGGCACGCGATGCGCCGCCGCACTGCGCGGCGGCGTTCTGCACACCGGGGAAAACGCCGGGCCGCCCGCTTTTCCGCGCGGAGAAAATCTCCTCGGGATACCATCGCCGAGAAGCCCGGCGCGAAGCGCCAGGCCGGGTGCGCTCAGATCGCGCCCGCCTCGCGCAGTGCGGCAATCGCCTGCGCGTCGTAGCCGAGGCCGCGCAGCACCTCGTCGGTATGCTCGCCGAGCGCGGGCCCGAGCCAGCGCGTTTCGCCCGGCGTGTCGGACAGCTTCGGCGTGATGTTCGGCAGCGGAATGTCGGTGCCGTCGGCCAGCTTGAAATGCTGGATCATCTGGCGCGCGACGAACTGCGGATCGGTGAACATGTCGGCGGCGCTGTAGATGCGCCCGGCCGGCACGTCGGCCGCGTTGAGCACGGCGAGCGCCTCGTCGATCATGCGCGGCGCGAGCCACGCGGCGATCGCGTCGTCGATTTCCTGCGTGCGCGGCACCCGCCCGTCGTTTTGCGCGAGCGCGGGATCGTCGGCGAGGTCGTCGCGCTCGATCGCCTTCATCAGCCGCTTGAAGATCGGATCGCTGTTGCCGCCGATCACGATGCTGCCGTCGCGGCATGCATACGTATTCGACGGCACGATGCCCGGCAGCGATGCGCCGGTGCGCTCGCGCACCATCCCGTACACGCCGTACTCGGGCACCACGCTTTCCATCATGTTGAAGACGGCTTCATACAGTGCAACGTCGACCACCTGCCCCGCGCCGCCGTTGACCTTGCGGTGATGGAGCGCCATCAGCGCGCCGATCACGCCGTGCAGCGCGGCGATCGAATCGCCGATCGAGATGCCGATGCGCGGCGGCGGCAGATCCGGATAGCCGGTGATGTGGCGCAGCCCGCCCATCGATTCGGCGATCGCGCCGAAGCCGGGCCGGTCGCGGTACGGGCCCGTCTGCCCGTAGCCGGACAGGCGCACCATCACGAGGCCCGGATTGTCGGCCGACAGCACGTCGTAGCCGAGCCCGAGCTTTTCGAGCAGGCCCGGACGGAAGTTCTCGATCACGATGTCGGCCTCGCTCGCGAGCTGCCGCGCAATCGCCTTGCCGGCGTCGGCTTTCAGATTGAGCGTGACCGATTTCTTGTTGCGCGCCTGGACGGACCACCACAGCGACGTGCCGCCCTGCTCCGGATGGAGTTTGCGCCACTTGCGCAGCGGGTCGCCGCCGTTCGGATCCTCGATCTTGATCACTTCCGCGCCGAATTCGGCGAACAGCCGCGACGCGAACGGCCCCGCGATCAGCGTTCCGAATTCGAGCACTTTGACGCCCGCGAGCGGGCCCTGGCTGACGCTCATGTGTCTCCCTGGCATGAGGAACGGCGCCGACGGCAGGCGGCGCCCGGCTTACATCGTGCGGCGGTCGAGCATCGCGCGGGCGATGGTGCCCGCGTCGACGTACTCGAGCTCGCCGCCCACCGGCACGCCGCGCGCGAGGCGCGTAACCGCCAGCCCGCGCGCCTTGAGCGTCTGGCCGAGGTAGTGGGCGGTGGCTTCGCCTTCGTTCGTGAAGTTGGTCGCGAGCACGACCTCCTTGACGACGCCGTCGGACGCGCGCCGCACGAGGCGGTCGAAATGGATTTCCTTCGGGCCGATTCCGTCGAGCGGGCTCAGTCGCCCCATCAGCACGAAATACAGCCCGCGGTAGGTCATCGTCTGCTCCAGCATGATCTGGTCGGCAGGCGTCTCGACGACGCACAGCAGCGTCGGATCGCGCTCCTCGTCGCTGCAGACCTCGCAGATCCGCGCTTCGGTGAACGTGTTGCACTTCTCGCAGTGCTGCAGGTGCTCGGTCGCGAACAGCAGCGAGCGGCCGAGCCGCTCGGCACCCTCACGGTCGTGCTGCATCAGGTGAACCGCCATGCGCTGCGCGGATTTCGGCCCGACGCCGGGCAGCACGCGCAACGCTTCGACGAGCGCGGACAAGGCGGACGGCTGTTTCATACGGCGGCAAACAGTGACAAGGACGCTGCGCTCAGAACGGCAGCTTGAAGCCCGGGGGCAGCGGCAGGCCCGACGTCATCCCGCTCATCTTTTCCTGCGACGTTGCTTCGGCCTTGCGCACCGCGTCGTTGAACGCGGCGGCGACGAGATCCTCGAGCATGTCCTTGTCGTCCGCGAGCAGGCTCGGGTCGATCGACACGCGGCGCACTTCGTTGCGGCACGTCATCGTCACCTTGACGAGGCCGGCGCCCGACTGCCCTTCGACTTCGATGAGCGCAAGCTGCTCCTGCATCTTCTTCATGTTTTCCTGCATTTGCTGCGCTTGCTTCATCAGTCCGGCGAGGTTGCCTTTCAACATGGGAATACTCCTTCTGGATCGTGTGAAAACCGGCACGCGGCGCGTGCCGGCCAATGTGTGCGGGGCGTGATTGTGCCTGTCGACGGGCGCTCGGTTCAATGCAGCGTCGGCGGCGCGCCGTCCGGCGCCGAATCGGCGAGCGGGCGCACCGAGCCGTCGACGATGCGCGCACCGAACTCGCGCACGAGCTGCTGGACGAACGGATCGCCGTGAATCTCCTGCTCGGCTTCGCGCTGGCGCGCCGCGCGGGCGGCCGCATCGAGCGCCGCCGCCGTGCGCCGCGCAGGCCCGACCTCGACGCTCACCTCGACCGGCTTGCCGAGCGCATCGGCCAATGCCGCCTTCAACTTCGCCACCTGCGCGGCGTCCGCATACTGCGGCACCGGCACGGACAATTTCAATGCCGTCGCATCGACGGCCGTCAGCTCGCTGTTGAACGCGAGCTGATACGCGACACCCTTCAGCGGCAGCCGCGCGGCCAGCGCCGGCCATTCGCCGTCGAAGCCGATCGGATCGAGCGCGATCGCCGGCGGCAACGGGCGCGAGTCGATCGGCGCGGCCGGACGCGCGTCCGCCGGCTTCGGCGTCACGCGCACATCGTCGGGACCGCTGTCGAATGCCGGCACGAAGCCGTCGTCGGAACCGCCGAACATCTCGTCGGCGCTGAGCGGTACGTAGTCGTCGGGCGGGATGTCTTCCCAAGGCGGCGACGGCTGACGCGAATCGGCTGCCTGCGGCGCACGCGCAACGGCACGCGGCGTCGGCACCTGGACAGCCGGACGCGGCGCGGCCGGCTTGTCGACAGCCGGCTGGGCTGCCGCCGGCTTGGCGGCAGCGCCTGCGCGGCCGCGGTCCGACGACACGCGCATCCCTGCATTGCGCAGCACGTCGAGCGCGGCGGCGGCACCGCCTGCGCGTGCCGTCGACCGCGCGGCGGCGGGCTCGGGCGATGCGGCGCGCGGCGCCGGTTCGCCCGCTGGAGCCGGTTCGTCGTTTCGCTGCACGGCGGCAACGGCAGACGGCTCGGGTTCCTTACGCGCGGGAGGCGGCATGTCGCCTGCGGGCGCCGCCTTCGCTTCCGGCTGCGGCGGCTCGATCGCTGGTGCGTCGGACGCTACCGGTGCCGCCGCCTCTGCCGGTGCTGCCGGTGCTGCCGGTGCTGCCGGTGCTGCCGATGACGGGACGGCAGCCGGCTTGATGACCGGCCGCTCGGCTTCGTCGCTTGATTGCGCCGACGCCGAACGTGCGACCGGCGCGGCCGGCGCCGCGGCGGGCGGCCGTGCTGCGGCAGCGGGCGCGGCCGATACCGGCTTCGCCGCAGCGGCGGGTGCCGCGGCTGCACGCGGCGTCGGCGCCGGCACCGCACGCGGCGGCACGGACGGCTGACCACCCGGCGCACTGCCGGCGCCAACGGCCAGCTCGAACGCGAGCATGCGCAGCAGCGTCATCGTGAAACCGGCGTATTCGTCCGGCGCCAAGCCGAGTTCGGCGCGCCCGACGGTCGCGATCTGATAGAACAATTGAACCTGTTCGGGGCTCAGCGTCTGCGCAAAACGACGCAGGTCGGCCGCTTCCGGCCATTCGTCGAGCACCGAGCCCGGCGCGAACTGCGCCCATGCGATCCGGTGCAGCAGGCTCGCGAGATCCTGCAGCGCGGTCGAGAACGACAGGCTGCGCAGCGACATCTCGTCGGCGATCGCGAGGATTTCCGGGCCGCTGCCGGCCGCGAGCGCGTCGAGCAGGCGCACCATGTAAGTCTGGTCGAGCGCGCCGAGCATGCCCGACACCGCCGACTCGGTCACCTCGTTCGCCGAATAGGCGATCGCCTGGTCGGTCAGCGACAGCGCGTCGCGCATGCTGCCCTGCGCGGCGCGCGCGAGCAGGCGCAGCGCCTGCGGCTCGAACGCGATCCGCTCTTCGCCGAGGATCCGCTCGAGATGCGACACGATGTGCCCGGCCGGCATCTGCTTCAGGTTGAACTGCAGGCAGCGCGACAGCACGGTGACAGGGATTTTCTGCGGATCGGTCGTCGCGAGGATGAACTTGACGTGCGGCGGCGGCTCTTCGAGCGTCTTCAGCATCGCGTTGAACGCGTGGTTCGTCAGCATGTGCACTTCGTCGATCATGTAGACCTTGAAGCGCGCATCGACGGGCGCGTACACCGCACGCTCGAGCAGCGCGGCCATCTCGTCGACACCGCGGTTGCTCGCCGCGTCCATCTCGACGTAATCGACGAAACGGCCCTCGTCGATCTCGCGACAGGCGCGACACACACCGCACGGTTGCGACGTGACGCCGGTTTCACAGTTGAGCGCCTTCGCGAAGATCCGCGACAGCGTCGTCTTGCCGACACCGCGGGTTCCGGTAAACAGATAGGCGTGATGGAGACGCCCGCCGTCGAGCGCGTGCGTGAGCGCCCTGACGACGTGCTCCTGGCCGACGAGCGAAGCGAAATCCTTCGGACGCCACTTGCGTGCGAGAACTTGATAGGTCATCGGGAAATTGTATCAGTAACGCTGCGTCGCGCCGACACGCGAAACGGTGCGGAACACGGGCAAGGCGCAGGTCGAACGGAGTGTGACGCAGAAATAAAAAACGCCCTGCGAACGGGGCGAGAAGGAAGGTGACGAGCCCAACCCTCGGCACTGGCGGAAAACGATTGTGGCTGCTTCGTTCCCGACCTGACCAGGTTCACCGCCCCACCATGCGAGGAGGCCCGTCACGGCATATTCTATCACTGCTTCCGGACGAATGCGACCGTTTGTTCGCATCCATGCGAATGTCGCCGGACAAACCGGCACGTCGTTCGATCGGACACGTTGAATGCGGCGCGCCCCTTGTAATTCGCGGACCGGCCTCCACCTGCATGGCACAACGGTCGAACGTCGCGTCGTACCCCTACTCGCGTAGCGGCTACTATCGCCGCCCGCAGCAGATAGCAATTTAGGCTAATATGACGCCCGAACGACCCGCGAGCCGCGGCATGCAGCGCTTACGCCCCCTTTCCGGAAGGCGGAGTGACCTGCCGCAGCGGCCGGCAGCCTACGGCGGCCGGTACGCCGCAACGCGCAAGCAGGCAGTCCCCGAACCGTAAGAGGTATTGACCCAATGAGCGAACAGATCAAACACATCAGCGACGCATCGTTCGAACAGGACGTCGTCAAGTCCGACAAGCCCGTACTCGTCGATTTCTGGGCCGAATGGTGCGGCCCGTGCAAGATGATCGCCCCGATCCTCGACGAAGTCGCGAAGGACTACGGCGACAAGCTGCAGATCGCGAAGATCAACGTCGACGACAACCAGGCCACGCCCGCGAAATTCGGCGTGCGCGGCATCCCGACGCTGATCCTGTTCAAGAACGGCGCGGCCGCCGCGCAGAAGGTCGGCGCGCTGTCGAAGTCGCAGCTCACCGCATTCCTGGACAGCCACCTGTAATACCGGCAGTTCCGCGGACGTGTTGTCAGTCGGCAACACGTCCGTCGTCAAGCCGCCGATCGCTCGCTCAAGCGCGAATCGGCCTATGCTAGAATTAAAAAACGTCGGCAAGACGCATTTAAGTCTCTGAGCGCCTCCGCTCGCCCTCCTCCCTTATTTTCTTTCGTCGCTTCTCCTCCCTGGCGGGTTCTCCGTATGCATTTATCCGAGCTCAAGTCTCTGCACGTGTCCGAACTGATCGAAATGGCCAATGGCCTGGAGATCGAAAACGCGAACCGCCTGCGCAAGCAGGAGTTGATGTTCGCCATTCTCAAAAAGCGCGCCAAGACGGGAGAGACGATCTTCGGCGACGGCACGCTCGAAGTGCTGCCGGACGGCTTCGGCTTCCTGCGCTCGCCGGAAATGTCGTACCTCGCGAGCACCGACGACATCTACATCAGCCCGTCGCAGATCCGTCGCTTCAACCTGCACACCGGCGACACCATCGAAGGTGAAGTCCGTACGCCGAAGGACGGCGAGCGCTACTTCGCGCTGGTGAAGGTCGACAAAGTCAACGGGCAGCCGCCCGAGGCCTCGAAACACAAGATCATGTTCGAGAACCTCACGCCGCTGCATCCGAACAAGCCGCTGTCGCTCGAGCGCGAAATGCGCGGCGAAGAGAACGTCACCGGCCGCATCATCGACATGATCGCGCCGATCGGCAAGGGCCAGCGCGGCCTGCTCGTCGCGTCGCCGAAGTCGGGCAAGACCGTGATGCTCCAGCACATCGCGCACGCGATCAAGCAGAACCACCCGGACGTGATCCTGTTCGTGCTGCTGATCGACGAGCGCCCGGAAGAAGTGACCGAAATGCAGCGCTCGGTCGCCGGCGAAGTGATCGCGTCGACGTTCGACGAACCGGCCACGCGTCACGTCCAGGTCGCCGAAATGGTGATCGAGAAGGCCAAGCGCCTCGTCGAAATGAAGCATGACGTCGTGATCCTGCTCGACTCGATCACGCGTCTCGCGCGTGCGTACAACACCGTGATTCCGGCGTCGGGCAAGGTGCTGACGGGCGGTGTCGACGCGAACGCGCTGCAGCGTCCGAAGCGCTTCTTCGGCGCCGCGCGCAACATCGAGGAAGGCGGCTCGCTGACGATCATCGGCACCGCGCTGATCGAAACCGGCAGCCGCATGGACGACGTGATCTACGAAGAGTTCAAGGGCACCGGCAACATGGAAGTGCACCTCGAGCGCCGCCTCGCGGAAAAGCGCGTGTATCCGTCGATCAACCTGAACAAGTCGGGCACGCGCCGCGAGGAAATGCTGATCAAGCCCGAGATCCTTCAGAAGATCTGGGTGCTGCGCAAGTTCATCCACGACATGGACGAAGTCGAGGCCATGGAATTCCTGCTCGACAAGATCCGCCAGACGAAGAGCAACTCCGAGTTCTTCGACCTGATGCGCCGCGGCGGCTGATCGCCCCCGCTCTGCGACACGGCCGCCCGCGCATCCTTGCCGGCGGCCGTTTTTCGATCCAAACCTGAACGTGAACGTACAGGTTGATCTATAATCGCGTCATTGTCCCGCCGAATCTCCCTGACCGATGCCGAACGATGCCTCCACCCCGCTATTGACCGTCAGCGACGCCGCCTCGCGGCTCGGCGTCACGCCGCGCACGCTCAAATATTACGAAGAGCGCGGGCTCGTTACGCCGTCGCGCAGCGAAGGCCGCTACCGCCTTTACGACGAAGCCGACCTCGAGCGCTTCGCGCGCATCCTGCGGTTGCGTGCGCTCGGCTTCTCGCTGCACGGCATCACCGAAATGCTGAAGCGCCCGCTGGAAGAAACAGGAGACGGCCGGCGCCGCTATTCGGAGGCGTCGCTGCGCGAGATCCGCGCCGGCCTCGCCGGGCAGATCGAGACGCTGGACCGGCGGATCGCGGCCGTTCAGCGCGAACTGAAGGAGGCCGTCGCGCTGCGCAAGGAGTTGCAACACGACATCGACTACGTCGAACGGCGCCTCGCCGGCGAAAACGCCGACGCGCTGATCGCGCAGCGGCAGGCCGAAGCCGGCACGCGGCGCGCACGCAAGGATCGCGAATGAACGCGGTGCCCGGCCGGCCGCCGCTGTGGAGCCGCGCGAACCTGCGCGGGGACCTGTTCCCGTGGGCCCTCGCGCTCGTCACCGGCATCGATTACTTCGACAACGCCGTCTTCTCGTTCTTCGCGAGCTACATCGCGGGCGGCATCAACGCGTCGCCCGACGAACTCGTCTGGTCGTCGAGCGCCTACGCGGTCGCGGCCGTGCTCGGCATCCTGCAGCAGCAATGGTGGGTCGACCGGCTCGGCCATCGCCGCTACGTCGCGGGCTGCATGCTGATGTTCTCGCTCGGCGCGATCGCGGCGGCGCTGGCCGACACGTCGCTGGCGCTCGCGTTCGCGCGCGGCTTCCAGGGCTATTTCATCGGCCCGATGATGGGCGCGTGCCGGATCCTGATCCAGATCAGCTTCAAGCCGCAGGAACGGCCGCCCGCGACGCGTGCGTTCCTGATCATGATCCTGCTCGGCAGCGCGCTCGCACCGATCGTCGGCGGGCTGCTGGTCGCGCATTCGACGTGGCGCGCCCTGTTCGCGTGCACGGCGCCGGCCGGCATCGCGTTCGCGATCCTCGCGTTGCTCACGCTGCCCGATTCGGGCCGCACGCCGGACGACGAACGCGGTTCCGGACACTTCTGGCCGTACGTGGTGTTCGCGCTCGCGCAAGGCGCGCTGCAGATCGTGCTGCAGCAGGTGCATTACCAGCTCTACAGCGGCTCGCCGATGCTGATCGTGCTGACGATCGCGGGGCTCGGCGCGCTCGCGTGGTTCGCGTATCACCAGTGGCATCACCCGACGCCGCTCGTGCGGCTGCACGCGTTTCGCGAGCGGACGTTCCAGATCGGGCTGCTGCTCTACATGTTCTATTACTACGAGACGACGGGCTTCAGTTACCTGACGTCGCGGTTCCTCGAGGGCGGGCTCGGCTACCCGGTCGAGAACGCCGGGCGCCTGGTGGGCACGATGTCGCTGATCTCGGCCACCGCACTGTTCGCCTACCTGCGCTACGCGAAATTCGTCACGCACAAGAAGTGGTTCGTCGTGCCGGGGTTCGCGATCGCCGTCACGGCCGCGCTGTGGATGACGCGGATGACGCCGCAGGTCGGCGAAGCCGCGCTGATCGTCCCGCTGCTGCTGCGCGGGTTGCTGCTGCTGTTCATCGTGCTGCCGGTCGCGAACCTCACGTTCCGGATTTTCGCGATCGACGAATACACGCACGGCTACCGGCTGAAGAACATCGTGCGGCAACTGACGATCTCGTTCGCGACGTCATCGGTGATCATCGTCGAGCAGCACCGGCTGGCCGTGCACCAGACACGGCTCGTCGAGCGCGCGAACGCGTTCGATCCGCTGTTCCAGCAGACCGTCGATGCGCTGACGCGCGGCTTTGCGGCCGCCGGCCACGCACCGAACGATGCGCACGGCCTCGCGATCGCGTCGATCGCGCGGATGGTGGCGCAACAGGCGTCGTTCCTCACGTCGCTCGACGGCTTTTACTTCCTCGCGGGCGTGGCGCTCGTCGGCGGCCTCTTCGCGGCATGGCAAAAACAGATCGATTGAGTTAAAAGACAGGCTTTGGATTTTCGTCCGCAGCCTCCATGCTTTCGAAACTGACCCGCTGGTTCGACGACCGCCGCCGCGACCGCGCGCTGCGCAGCCACCCGATTCCCGACGCGCTGTGGCACGAAACCGTCGAGCGCCTGCCGTTCCTCGCGACCTTGCCGCCCGACGCGCTCGGCCGGCTGCGCGAGCTGACGAGCCTGTTCGTCGCGAAAAAATCGTTTTCGACCGCGCACGGGCTCGAACTGACCGACGCGATGATCGTCGCGATCGCCGCGCAGGCCTGCCTGCCCGTGCTGAATCTCGACTTGTCGCTGTACGACGGCTGGGTCGGCGTCGTCGTGTATCCGGGCGAATTCGTGATCCGCAAGACCGTGCAGGACGAGGACGGCGTCGTCCACGAGGTCGAGCAGGATGCGAGCGGCGAGGCTTGGGAAGGCGGCCCCGTGATTCTGTCGTGGGAAGACGCGCAGATGACGGACGGCCGGGACGCGTACAACGTCGTGATCCACGAGTTCGCGCACAAGATCGACATGGTCAACGGCGCGGCCGACGGCTATCCGCCCCTTTTTCGCCGCTGGCATGCGCCGCATCTCGACGCACAGGCATGGGCCGACGTGTTCGAGCACGCGTACGACCAGTTCTGCGCGCGCGTCGACGCGGTGCCGGACCGCGCGTGGGCACGCTTCGAGCGGGACTCGCTGATCGATCCCTATGCGGCCGATCACCCGTCGGAATTCTTTGCGGTGTGCAGCGAGGCGCTGTTCGTGCGGCCGAAAGCGTTCGAGTCCGAATTTCCGGAGCTGTACCGGTTGCTCGCGCGCTACTACCGGCAGGATCCGGCCGGCACCGGCGCACTCGACGCGCCATGAAAATTATTCGTCAACCGTCTGATTTTCTGGCATAATCGCCGTTTTTCGACCTTAGGCAAGTGGCTCGCGCCGGGCTTGACGGCGGCCGAATCGCTCCCATCGGGGCGGCTCGACACGGCAAGCGGCGGGTTGGCTACCGCTATCACCAAGGAAAATCATGAAACCTGGCATTCACCCGGACTACCGCGAAGTCGTCTTCCAAGACATGTCGAACGGCTTCAAGTTCATCACGCGCTCGACGATCCAGACGCGTGAAACCATCGAACACGAAGGCAAGACCTACCCGCTCGCCAAGATCGAAGTGTCGTCGGAATCGCACTCGTTCTACACGGGTCAGCAAAAGATCATGGACACGGCAGGCCGTGTCGAGAAGTTCAAGAACAAGTTCGGCGCACGCGCGAACGGCAAGGCTGCAGCAAAGTAAGCTTTGCACCGATCCGGTGGTTGCAACGCACCGGTACCGCACGAAAGGGCAGCCCAGGCTGCCCTTTTTTGTCTCTGCTCGCCCGGCAGGCGCCACCCCGCGCCCGGGCAACGACCTGACGCACAACAGCGGGCGCGACTACAATGCCGGATGCTCGAAACCGGCTCGACCGCGCGCGACCGCGCCGGCCGCCCGCCCATAACAAATCGCTCATCTGCATGAAGCCTGTCGTCCGTCTCACCGCCTCCGCCACGCGTGCGCTGCCGCGCTGGCTGCTGCTCACGCTCTGCTTCGTCTACGCGGCGTTCGGCCTGTTCGGCCGCGACCCGTGGAAAAACGAGGATGCGGCGGGCTTCGGCGTGATGTGGACGATGGCCAAGGGCGGCTGGCACGACTGGCTGCTGCCGAACCTGGTCGGCAAGTTCATCACGACCGACGGGCCGCTCGGCTACTGGCTCGGCGCGCTGTCGATCCGCGGCCTCGGCCCGTGGGTCGACGCGAGCAACGCGTCGCGCGTCGACACCGGCGTGCTGTTCTGCGTCGCGTGCGCGTTCGTCTGGTACGCGGCCTACCTCCTCGGCCGGCGCGCCGAGGTTCAACCGTTCAAATATGCATTCGGCGGCGAACCCGAACCGCGCGACTACGGCCGTACGCTCGCGGACGGCGCGCTGCTGGTGCTCGTCGCCTGCTTCGGCCTCGCGGAACGCGGGCACGAAACGACGCCGCAGCTTGCACAGTTCGCGTGGATCGCAATGCTCGTCTACGGGATCGTGCGCGGCATCGACAAGCCGCTGCAAGGCGCACTGTGGTGGGGCCTCGCGATCGGCCTCGTCGCGCTGTCCGGCAACCCGGTGCTGGTCGTCGCGCTGCTCGCGGGCACGGCCGCGCTGTGGCTCGTGACGCCCGAGATGCGCAACCTGCGCCTGCCGCTGGTCGGCGTGCCGCTCGCGGCCGCGATCTTCGCGCTCTGGCCGCTCGCCGCCTTCGTCGCGGCGCCGGACGACGCCGCGTGGTTCTTCAACCAGTGGATCCACGGCAGCCTGATGCGCTTTTCGGGCCCGCCGACGGCCGTGCTCGGCTATGCGGCGAAGAACCTGCCGCTGTTCACGTGGCCCGCGTGGCCGCTCGCGATCTGGGCGTGGTGGAGCTGGGCCGGCATGCGCCGTCGCGCGCACATCGCGATTCCGCTGTCGGTTGCCGTGCCGCTCGTCGCGCTCGTGATCCTGCAAAGCCAGCAGTCGAACCGCATGTACATGCTGCTGCTGCCGCCGCTCGCGGTGCTCGCGACGTTCGCGCTGCCGACCCTCAAGCGCGGCGCGATCAACGCGATCGACTGGTTCGCCGTGCTGAGCTTCACGATCCTCGGCACCTTCGTGTGGCTCGTGTGGCTCGCGTCGCTCACCGGCTTCCCGCATCCGCTCGCACGCAACCTCGCGCGCCTCGTGCCCGGCTACGAGCCGCATTTCAAGATCCTGTCGTTCGTCTGCGCGGTGATCGTCACCGTGTGCTGGTGCTTCCTCGTGCGCTGGCGCGTCTCGCGGCAGCCGAAGGTGCTGTGGCGCAGCGTCGTGCTGTCGAGCGCGGGCACCACGCTGATGTGGGTGCTGCTGATGACGCTGTGGCTGCCGATCGTCAACTACGGCCGGACCTATCGCGATGTCGCGCAACAGATCGCCGTGCATCTGCCGTCCGACTACGAATGCATTTCGCCGGTGCGGCTCGGCGACGCGCAGATCGCGACTTTCGCGTACTTCGGCAACATGCACTTCGATTTCTCCGGCGACTGCGACGTGATCCTGCGCCAGGACCGCGCCGACTTCGGCGAGCCGAGCGCGATGTCGCAATACGTGTGGCGTCTCGTCTGGGAAGGCCGCCGCGTCGCCGACCGCGACGAGCGCTTCCGCCTGTACGAGCGCATCGAGCGGCCGAAGACGCCCGTCAAGCGGCGTCCGCCGCGCCGCCAGGCGGCCGATTGACGATGCTCGGCGACATCCGCCGGATCGTCGGTCTCGCATGGCCGGTGCTGGTCGGCCAGCTCGCGATCATCGCGTTCGGCGTGATCGACACCGCGATGGTCGGCCGCTACTCGGCCGTCGATCTCGCCGCGCTCGGGCTCGGCTCGTCGATCTACGTATCGATCTACATCGGCCTGACCGGCATCCTGTCCGCGCTGCAGCCGATCACCGGGCAACTGTACGGCGCGCGGCGCTATGCCGAGATCGGCGAGGAGGTGCGCCAGGCGCTGTGGCTCGCGCTGCTGCTCTCGATTCCGGGCTTCCTGCTGCTGCATTTTCCCGAGCCGCTGCTGCGCGTCGCGCATGCACCCGCCGCGCTGCACGACCGCACCGTCGACTACCTGCGCATCCTGTCGTACGGGCTGCCCGCCAGCCTCGTTTTCCGCATCTACAACGCGCTGACCAACGCGGCCGGCAAGCCGCGGCTCGCGATGATCCTGCAGATCGGCGCGCTGCTGCTCAAGTTTCCGCTGAACGTGTGGTTCATCTTCGGCGGCTTCGGCGTACCGGCGCTCGGCGGCCCCGGCTGCGGGCTCGCCAGCACGCTGATCAACTGGGCGCTCGCGCTGATCGGCTACGCGCTGCTCGCGAAGCTCGACGTGTTCGCGCCGCTCGCGATCTTCTCGCGCTTCTGCTGGCCCGTGTGGGCGCGCCAGAAGGCGATCCTGAAGCTCGGCGTGCCGATGGGCCTGTCGTACCTGATCGAGGTCACGTCGTACACGTGCATGGCGCTGTTCATCGCGCAGTTCGGCACGACGACGCTCGCCGGTCACCAGATCGCCGGCAACATCGGCGCGGTGCTGTACATGACGCCGCTGTCGATCGGCGTGGCGGCGTCGACGCTCGTCGCGCGCGCGCTCGGCGCCGGGCGCGCCGAGGAAGCCCGGCTGCTCGGCCGGCACAGCGTGATGTTCGCGTGCGGCGTGGCGGCCGCCTACGGCGTGCTCGTGTTCGCGCTGCGCCCGCTGATCATCGGCGGCTATACGCCGAACCCGGCCGTCGCCGAGGCCGCGATGCCGCTCGTCGCGATCGTCGCGTGCTACCACGTGTTCGATGCGCTGCAGGTCACGTCGGCGTTCGTGCTGCGCGCATACAAGGTGGCGGTCGTGCCGACCGTGATCTATGCGGTCGCGCTGTGGGGCGTCGGACTCAGCGGCGGCTACGTGCTCGGCTTCGACGTCGGCGGCATCGCGCCCGCGTGGCTGACCGGCGCGCGCGGCTTCTGGTTCGCGAACACGGTCAGCCTGATGCTGGCGGGCGCAGGGCTCGTGCTGTACCTGCGCCGCGTCGGCCGCGCGCACGCCACCGCCGCGGCCTGACGCGCGGCGCGCTACGCGTCCTCCAGCACGTCGGCCGCGTGATACGACGACCGCACGAGCGGGCCGGCGACGACTTCCCTGAAACCGAGCGCGAGCGCCTCGTCGCGCCAGGCGGCGAAGGCATCCGGACTCACGTAGCGCCGCACCGGCAAATGGTGCGCTGACGGCGCGAGATACTGGCCGAGCGTCAGCACGTCGACCTCGTGCGCGCGCAGGTCGCGCAGCGTGTCGCGCACCTCGTCGTCGCGTTCGCCGAGCCCGAGCATCAATCCCGATTTCGTCACGAGCGTCGGCCGCGCGGCCTTCGCCTGCGCGAGCAGTTCGAGCGAGCCGCGATAGTCGGCACCCGGCCGCGCCGCGCGGTACAGCGACGGCACCGTCTCGATGTTGTGATTGAACACGTCGGGCCACGCCGACGACAACGCGTCGAGCGCACGGGCCACGCGGCCGCGGAAGTCCGGCGTCAGCACCTCGACGCCGATGCCCGGCACGCTCGCGCGCACCGCCGCGATGCACGCGGCGAAATGCGCGGCGCCGCCGTCGCGCAAGTCGTCGCGGTCGACCGACGTGATCACGACGTAGCGCAACCCGAGCGCCGTCGCCGCATCGGCCAGCCGCGCGGGCTCGTCGGGATCGAGCGGCTCGGGACGGCCGTGCGCGACATCGCAGAACGGGCACCGCCGCGTACACAGCCCGCCCATGATCATGAAGGTCGCGGTGCGCTGCGTGAAGCATTCGCCGATGTTCGGACACATCGCCTCCTCGCAGACGGAATGCAGCCGATGCTCGCGCAGCACGGCGGCCATGTCGGCCACCGCCGCGCTCATCATCGGCCGTGCGCGCAGCCACGGCGGCTTCGGCAAGACCGCGCCGGCCGCGGGCTCGACGCGCACCGGAATGCGCGCGAGCTTGTCGCGACTTCGCGCGCCTGGCTGGCCGAGCGCCGTGAGACTGGGTCGTTCGAGCGCGGCGGCCATCGTCAGTCTCCGAGGAACGCGACGATCAGGCGGTTCACGTCGGCGGCCGCCTCCATCTGCACCATGTGGCCGCTGCCGGCGATCACCTCGGCGCGCACGCCGTCCGGCAAACCCTGCGCATGCTGCGCGGGTATCACCTGATCGCGCTCGCCCCAGATCACGAGCGTGCGCGGCGCAAGCGTCGCGAGCCGGTCGCGGAACACGCGCCGCTGCGCGGCGCCGTCGAACGCGGCATGCGCGATTTTCTCGAGCGCGGCCTGCACGCCTTCGAGCCGCTTGTACTTGACGAGATCCTCGACGAGCTGCCGCGTGACCAGCGCGTTGTCCGCGAACAGCGCGCCGAGGTGCGGCTTCAGCGTGTTGCGGCTGTTGCCGGCGACGAAGCCGTCGATGTACGCGCGGTTGATGTCGGTGCCGAGCCCCGCGCTCGCGATCAGCGTGAGCGATGCGACGCGTTGCGGCGCACGCTCGGCCGCCGCCATCGCAATCGCGCCGCCCATCGAATGGCCGATCAGATGCGCGCGCTCGATGTGCTGCGCATCGAGCAGCGCGAACACCGCGTCGGCCAGTTCGTCGAGGCTGCCGGTCTCGACCGCCTTGCCCGACTCGCCGTGGCCGGGCAGATCGAGCGCCCACACCGGCCGGTGCGCGGCGAGATCGGCGTGATTGAACAGCCAGTTGTTCAGGTCGCCGCCGAAGCCGTGGATCAGCACGGCCGGCGTGCCCGCACCGTCGCCCAGCTTCAGGAAGCGGATCGTGCGGCCGCCGATCTGCGCCTTCTCCGGCTGCGGGCCGGCCGCCTCGTCGGCAGCCGCGCTCGGCACGAAATCGCGCTGGAACTCGGCGATCGCCGCATCGATGTCGGCGTCGCTCGCATCGGCGGCCGCGACGACGCCGAGCAGCGCGCCGACGGGTAGCGTCTCGCCTTCCTGTGCCACCTGCCGACGCAGCGTGCCGTCGAACGCGCACTCGACGCCCGACGAGATCTTGTCGGTCTCGACGTCGAGCACCTCGTCGCCCTTCGCCACGCGCTCGCCGATCGCCTTCAGCCAGCCGTTGACCTGCCCCTGCTCCATCGACAGCCCCCACTTGGGCATCGTGATCATGTGAATCGACATCGTGTCAGCTCCTCGTCTTCAGGACCGCCTGCGCAATCGCATCGGCGGACGGGATATACAGGTCTTCCAGTACGCCGGCGAACGGCGCGGGCGTATGCGGCGCCGTGACGAGCCCGATCGGCGCCTTCAGCGAGCGGAACGCGCGCTGCGCGACGAGCGCGGCGATGTCGGTCGCGATCGAGCAGCGCGGGTTCGCTTCGTCGACGACCACCACGCGCCCGGTACGCTCGGCGCTCTCGAGAATCGTTTCCTCGTCGAGCGGAGACGTCGTGCGCAGGTCGATCACGTCGCACTGGATGCCGTCCTTCGCGAGCGTCGCGGCCGCGTCCATCGCGAGATGCACCATCCGGCCGTACGTGACGATCGTCGCGTCGTCGCCGTCGCGCATCACGTTCGCCTCGCCGAACGGAATCGCATAGGATTCCTCCGGGACATCGCCCTCGCGCGTATAGAGCAGCTTGTGTTCGAGGAAGATCACGGGATCGTTGTCGCGGATCGCCTGGATCAACAGCCCCTTCGCATCGTACGGCGTCGACGGGCACACGACCTTCAACCCCGGGATGTGCGTGAACAGCGACGTGAGCATCTGCGAGTGCTGCGCGGCCGCGCGCAGGCCGGCGCCGTACATCGCGCGGATCACGACCGGCGTCACGGCCTTGCCGCCGAACATGTAGCGGAATTTCGCGGCCTGGTTGAAGATCTGGTCGAAGCACACGCCCATGAAATCGACGAACATCAGTTCCGCGACGGGCCGCATCCCGCACGCGGCCGCGCCGACCGCCGCGCCGATGTAGCCGCCCTCCGACAGCGGCGTATCGAGCACGCGGCCCGGAAACTTGTGGAACAGCCCCTTCGTCACGCCGAGCACGCCGCCCCATGCGTCGTCCTCGCCCGGCGCGCCCGCGCCGCCCGCGTTGTCCTCGCCCATCACGATCACGCTGTCGTCGCGCGCCATTTCCTGCGCGAGCGCCTCGTTGATCGCCTGCGAATAAGTGATCTTCCTTGCCATATCTGTCTCCTGGAATGTTCGTTTCGCCGTGCCGGCCGCCGGGTCAACCCGCGCTCACGGATACGACACGTAGACGTCGGCGAGCAGGTCGGCGGCATCCGGCAGCGGTGCCGCCTTCGCCTGCGCGACCGCGTCGTCGATCAGCGCCTTGACCTGGGCGTCGACCGCGCGCAGGTCGGCGGCGGTCAGCGCTTCGGCACGCACGACGCGCGTTTCGAAATGCTTCAGGCAGTCCTTCTCGTCGCGCAGCTTCTGCACTTCGCCCGGTGCGCGGTAGGTTTGCGCATCGCCCTCGAAGTGGCCGAAATAGCGTGTGAACTTCACCTCGACGAGCGTCGGGCCGCCGCCGTTGCGCGCACGCTCGACGGCTTCGCCCAGCGCCTCGTGCACCGCGAAGAAGTCGAAGCCGTCGACGATCACGCCCGGCATCCCGAACCCGTTCGCCCGATCGGCGATGTTGTCGGTCGCAACCGACCAGCTCGACGACGTCGCTTCCGCATAGCCATTGTTTTCGGCGACGAAGATCGCGGGCAGCCGCCACACCGACGCGAGGTTCATCGATTCGAAGATCACGCCCTGGTTCGACGCGCCGTCGCCGAAGAAGCACACGCCGACGCCGCCCGTCTTCTTGTGCTTGGCCGCGAGCGCCGCGCCGCACACGAGCGGGCCGCCCGCGCCGACGATCCCGTTCGCGCCGAGCATCCCCATCGACAGATCGGCGATGTGCATCGAGCCGCCCTTGCCATGGCAGACGCCCGTCTTCTTGCCGTAGATTTCGGCCATCATCCCGTGCACGTCGACGCCCTTCGCGATGCAATGGCCGTGGCCGCGGTGCGTGGTGGCCACGTAGTCGTCGAGGCCGAGGTGCAGCATCGTGCCGACGGCGGACGCCTCCTCGCCCGCGTACAGGTGAACGAAGCCGGGGATCTCGCCGGTCGCGAATTCGACGTGCAGGCGTTCCTCGAATTCGCGGATCGTGCGCATCAGCCGGTAGGCGTCCAGCAGCTTGTCCCTGCTGAGCTGTGTCGAAGCGGTCATGTGTGTCTCCTGGGTAGGTCTGACTGCGAATGCCGCCCCGGCCATGCCATGGCGGCGGATTGCACGGTTTGCGGCCGTCAGTGGAACGTGAAGCCGCCGTCGACGTTCACGGCCTGGCCCGTCACGTTGTCCATCGTCGCGAAGAACAGCGCGAGCCGGCCCATGTCTTCCGGCGTCTGCGCGCGGCCCTGCGGAATCAGCGTCAACTGGTGCCGCTGCCACGATTCCTCGACCGATTCGCCGTCGGTCTTCCATGCGTCGGACAGCCGGTCCCACATGTAGGTACGGACGATGCCGGGGCAGATCGCGTTGACGGTCACGCCGTCGCGCGCGAGCTCCTTCGCCAGCGCGTTGGTGAAGCCGACGACCGCGAATTTCGATGCGCTGTAATGCGCGAGATTCGGAAAGCCTTCCTTGCCCGCAATCGACGCGACGTTGATGATCCGGCCGCGGCCCTGCGCCTTCAGATGCGCGAGCGCCGCGCGGCAGCCGAGGAACGTGCCCTTCGCGTTCACGTCCATCACGAAATCCCAGTCGCGCTCGGTCAGTTCGGCGACCGGACGAATGCTGATCACGCCCGCGCAGTTCACGAGAATGTCGAGCCCGCCGAGCTCGGCGAGCGCCTGTGCGACCATCGCGTCGACCTGCGCGACCTGCGTGACGTCGACTTTCGCGACCGCCACCCGGCGACCGAGCGCGCGCACCTCGCGCGCGGTGGAATCGAGCGCGTCGTCGAGCAGATCGGCCAGCAGGATGTCGGCGCCGGCACCGGCGAGCGTCAGCGCGATGCCGCGGCCGATGCCGCGCGCGCCGCCCGTGACGATGGCGACCTGTCCTTCGAGAGGGGCTGTCATGGCGATGTCTCCTTGATGATCGTGACGGATGCCGAAATACCGTTGCGCCGGTCGTCAGTCGTGCCGCACACCGGCGTCGCGCAGCAGTTGCCGCGACGATGCGTAGCGCAGCGTGCGGCCGACGTCGACCGTCAACGGCCCGCGCCAATCGAGCGAAATCTCGTAGCGATCGCCGCGTGCGACCTCGATCTCGCGCTCGCCGTCGAACGCGAGCGTGCCGCGCTCGAACGGAATCGCGTGCCACGCGCCCGGTTCGAGCCGCTCGCAACTGCGCATCACGACACGGTCGACGCGCCCCGGCGCGATCGGCGCGACGAGCGGTGTGCCGGCCGCGTTGCCGGCTTGCGCGAAGCGCATCGCGAGCCCGTGCGGCGCGCTGCGTTCGAGCGGCGCCCATGCGCCGCCGAGCGCGGACAGGCCGATGCCGTCCGGTTCCGCGAACGTCAGGTAGAGCGAGTCGATGTCGTCGGGGCCGGAGATCGCGCGTGCGCCGATGAAGCGCTGCCGCGCGGCGCACACGTCGACGAGCGCGATCTCCTCGCGCCCCGGCTGTTCGCCCGCGACGCAGCGCACGACGAGCCGCTTGTTGCGCACGAACGCGACCTCGGCCGGCACCGCGCCGCTCGCGGCGAGCCCTGCCGCGACGCCGGCGACGGTCGCCTCGCGATGTTCGGGAAACGCGTTGTTGGTGCCGGTGGACAGCGCGACGAGCGGCGTCGCGCCGCAATGCGCGGCCACCGCGCGATGGGTGCCGTCGCCGCCGAGCACGACGATCAGCGACACCTTCATCCGGTGCAGATAGGCAGCGCCGGCCTGCGTGTCGGCGACGGTATCGGTGATCGGCAGGTCGACGAAGTCGACCTCGGGCCAGCGCTCGTGCGGCGCGACCGCACGATGCGTGTCGATCGCGCGCAGCAGCAGCGTCGCGATGCCCGTGCGATCACGCAGCGTCAGCACGCGCTCGACGCCCATCGCACCAAGGCCGGCCAGCAGGCGCACGATCATGTTCGCCTTCTCCGCGGTCGGAAACACGGATGCATGCGTCGTGAGGCGGCGGATGTCGCGCCCCGACGCGGGGTTCGCGATCACGCCGACGGTAACGGGCGTCGTCACGGGTTTGTCTCCATCCAGTCAGTCTGCAGGGCCCGCGCGTTGGCGCGCGCCGGCTCCGCCTGTTTCGTCCGCCGCCATCGACGGGCGGCGGATCGTCGTCGCCGATGCGATCGCGCCGGCTTGCCCATATCTCTGCAAGCGGCGTGCCATCGTGCGTGCGATGGCCGCGAAACCCGCGTCCGTACTGGCGCAGCGGGCCTGCACGGGTTCGGAATGCGCGACCGTGACGACGCGGCGCGCATCGAATTCGCCGGGACGTCTCACGTCGTCGATACGGCGAACGCGATCGTCGCGGCGCCCGCGCATGCGCGTCGTTCCGCCGCAAACCCAGCGTTCGCGCGGCGTCGCGCAGGCGACGTCCCGCCGCACGCCGCGCATCCGGTTGTCTCAACGGCGCGAGACACGTTGCGATACCGGTGAGACGACCGTCTCACGCACATCGCGTGCTGCGATGCAATGTGATCCGCCGGACCGGATGTGCTACAAGAACAGCGACATCCCCGCCGTACGGAACCGGAGCCGACCATGCCCTACGCCGTCCCCCAGGCCCAGCACGCCGACCGTGTACTTGGCGCGCTCGCCGGACGCCTGCCCGCGCCGGCGGATTCCGCGCGTCTCGTGTCGTCGTGGCAGCGGTCGCTGGAGCGCTACCGTCTCGACCCCGCTTCGTCGATCGGCCCGCGCGTGCTGACCGCGGCGGAGCTGCGCGAAGTACGCGACAAGGAAGAAGCCTTCCTGCGCGCGTCGGGCCAGTGCCTGACACGGCTGCACGACATGATCCGCGTCGCCGACTACTGCGTGATGCTGACCGACGCGCACGGCGTGACGATCGACTATCGGATCGACCGCGAACGCCGCAACGACTTCCGTCACGCGGGGCTGCACATCGGCTCGTGCTGGTCGGAAAGCGAGGAAGGCACCTGCGGCGTCGCGAGCGTGCTGACCGATCTCGCGCCGATCACCGTGCACAAGACCGATCACTTTCGTGCGGCGTTCACGACGCTCACGTGCAGCGCGGCGCCGATCTTCTCGCCGGGCGGCGAACTGATCGGCGTGCTCGACGCGTCGGCCGTGCACTCGCCGGACGGCCGCGACAGCCAGCGCCTCGTCTACCAGCTCGTGCGACAGAGCGCGGCACTGATCGAGGACGGCTACTTCGTGCACAGCACCGCGCAGCACTGGATATTGTTCGGGCATCCGAACCGTCACTACGTCGAGGCGCAGCCCGAGTGGCTGATCGCGTTCGACGAATGCGGCAACATCGTCGCCGCGAACCGGCAGGCGCGCGACGCGCTGCCGGCGCTACGCGAGCCGCGCCATATCGACGAGATCTTCGATGCGACCGAAATGCCGCTGCGCGACGCCGCGCGGCTCGATGCGATCGTCGCGCTGCGGCTGCGCGCGACCGGCGCCCCGCTCTACGCGCGGCTGCGTGCGCCGCTACGGCGCGCCGGCCGCGAACCCGGCGCGGCATCGCGCCGCCCGGGCACCGCCGCGCCGCGTCACGTCGGCGCGCTGACGCCGTTCCTGAACAGCAGCGACCCGCGCATCGCGCAACAGGCGGAACTCGCGCTGCGGGTCGCGAGCAAGCGGCTGCCGATCCTCGTGCTCGGCGAAACCGGCGCGGGCAAGGAAGTGTTCGCCCGCGCGATCCACGACGCCGGCGCACGGCGCGCGCGGCCGTTCGTCGCCGTCAACTGCGGCGCGCTGCCGGAAGCGCTGATCGAGAGCGAACTGTTCGGTTATGCGGCCGGCGCGTTCACCGGCGCACGCAAGCACGGTGCGCGCGGCAAGATCGCGCTCGCCGACGGCGGGACGCTGTTTCTCGATGAAATCGGCGACATGCCGCTCGCGCTGCAGACGCGTCTGTTGCGCGTACTGGCCGACGGCGAGGTCGTGCCGCTGGGCAGCGATACGCCCGTGCGCGTCGACCTCGACGTGATCTGCGCGACCCACCGCGATCTCGCGCGGATGGTGGCCGACGGCACGTTCCGCGAAGACCTGTACTACCGGTTGAGCGGTGCGACGTTCGACCTGCCGCCGTTGCGCGAACGCGCGGACGTGCGCGACGTGATCGCCGCCGTATTCGCCGAGGAAGCGCAGGCGACCGGCCACGTGCTCACGCTCGACGCGACGCTCGCCGAACAGCTCGCCGCGTATCCATGGCCGGGCAACGTGCGGCAACTGCGTAACGTGCTGCGCTATGCATGCGCGGTGTGCGACGCCGCACGCGTGACGCGGCGCGACCTGCCGGCCGATCTGGCCGCGCAACTCGACGGCGCCCCGACGGGCGCGCTGCCCGATGGCGAACGCGGCCGCATCGTCGCCGCGCTCACAGCGCATCGCTGGCGGCCCGACGCGACCGCCCGCGCGCTCGGCATGTCGCGCGCGACGCTGTATCGGCGCATCGCGAAGTACCGGATCGTCGCGCCGCACCGCGCGTGACGCACCGGCGCACGCTCCATCAGGCGGGCTGCCCGGCCGCTTCGTTCGCATCGTCCGCCACGCCGGCCGCTTCGTCGCGCCGCGTGAACACCTCGTGCGCGGCGAACAGCGCGTTGAGCGCGGCCGGCATCCCCGCATACACGGCCATCTGCATGAACACCTCGACGATCTCGTCGCGCGTGCAGCCGACGTTCAGCGCGGCCTCGATATGCACCTTCAATTGCGGCTGCGCGTTGCCGAGCGCGGCCAGCGCCGCGATCGTCGCGATTTCGCGCGCCTTCAGGTCGAGCTGCGGCCGGCTGTAAATGTCGCCGAAGCTGAATTCGACCAGCAGCCGCCCGAAGTCCGGCGCGATCGGTGCAAGCGCCGCGATCACGCGTTCGCCCACTTCACCGTCGATTTCCTTGAGTTTGTTCCAGCCGCGCGTGTAGCGATCCTCAGCGAGTCGTTCCATCGTGTCCGTCCTGTTCCGATAAAGAGTGAGAAGGATTCGCCCGTCGTTCCGTTTCCCGTGCCTGCGCCTCGTAGTACGCGATCTTGTCGCCGATCGCATCGAGGTTCGCCTGCAGCTCCGCGATATGCGCGCGCACCGCGTCGCGATGCGCGACCAGCAAGTCGCGCCGCGCGCCGAACGTCGACTCGCCCTGCTCGCGCAGCACCGCGAACGCCTGGATCTGCGCGATCGGCATGCCGGTCGCCTTCAGGCGCATCACGAAGGCCAACCCGGCAAGGTCGGCCGGTGCATAGAGCCGGTGCCCGGCCGCCGTGCGCGAAATCGCACGCAGCAGGCCGGCCTGCTCGTAATACCGCAACGTATGCGTCGACACGCCCGTCAGTTCGGCGACTTGCCCGATCGTCAGCGGACCGGCGGCGGAGGGTTGGGATACGGTTTTCGACATGGCAGGAACAAGGTTAGGAGTTAGAGTTCACTCTAAGTCAAGCGTCGTCGAACGGCCAGCGTCGCGACAACCGGCGACACCGTAAAGAATGGTCAAAATCGGCGCATGGCATCGGTTTCGGCCTTTACAGCACCGCAAGCCTTCAGCAAGATTCGGTCAGCTTGTCTTAAAAAGGGCACGCATTTGTCCTATGCTTAACGGCGACGCCCGGCCACCTCGCGCCCCGTCGTCCGTTGCAACAGCCATTCATCCGTCAGAACCAGGGAGCCTTTGCCATGCTGAAAAAGCTGCTGATGCTGTTCGTCGCGCTATCGCTGTCGCTCGCCGCCGGCCTTGCCGCAGCCGTCGAAGTCAACACGGCCGACCAGGCCGCGCTCGAATCCGTGAAGGGTCTCGGGCCCGTGAAGTCGAAGGCGATCATCGACGAACGCACCAAGAACGGCCCGTTCAAGGACGCCGACGATCTCGCAAACCGCGTGAAGGGCCTCGGCACGAAGTCGGTCGGGCATCTCGAGGAAAACGGCCTGACGATCGGCGGCGCGTCGACGCCGCCGAAGGGCGTGAAGCTGTCGAAGCCGGCCGCGACGACGTCCGCGACCACGTCGACCACGACGTCGGCGGGCAGCGCATCGACGTCCACGACCGCGACGGCCGGCACGACGACCGCGGCGCCCGCGCCGACGGCGAGCGCACCGGAAGCGGCCGCCAAGCCGGCCAAGACCAAGCGCGCATCGAAGAAGGAAAAGGCGGCAGCGGCTGCCGCGGCATCCGCCGACGCGGGTGCGAGCGCACCGGCGGCCGCGTCGTCCACGAAGGCGACGAAGGGTTCGAAGAAGAAGAGCAAGAAGGACAAGGCAGCCTCCGCCGCCGCGGCGTCGGGCGCCTGATGTGCGCCGCGCGCACGACAGTGTGCGCGCGGCATTCGTTCAACGGGCGCCGTCGTCACGGCGCCCTTTTCAGTAAAGGTGAAGAACCATGGGTCTCCTCGACATCGTTGGCGGTCTGATCGGCGGCCAGGCCGGCGGCAACTCGCAAAGCGCGCTGATCGCGACCGCGCTCGAATTCATCAACAACCAGCCGGGCGGCCTGAACGGGCTGATCGAGAAGTTCAAGGCCGGCGGCGCCGGCGACGTGATCGGTTCGTGGGTCGGCAACGGCGAAAACCAGCCGATCTCGCCGGACACGCTGCAGAACGTACTGGGCTCGGACGTCGTCGGCTCGCTCGCGAGCAAGGTCGGCATCGATCCGGCGCAGGCCTCGTCGATCCTCGCGCAGGTGCTGCCGCACGTCGTCAACGGCGCGACGCCGAACGGCGAAGTGCCGGCCGGCGGCCAGGTCGACACGTCGAACGTGCTCAGCACGCTCACGCAGCTCGCCGGCATGTTCGGCGGCAACAAGCAGGCCTGAGCGCCCGCCGTGACCGGGCGGCCCGTTCGGCCGCTCCATAAGCAAACACCCCGCCGAGGCGGGGTGTTCGTTTTTGCGCCCGGTGCGAACCGGGCACGCTGCCGACGGCAGGCGATCAGTGAACGACGCGGTCGAACACGAACTGGCCGTCGTTGACGTCGACAGGGATCACGTCCTTCGGGCCGAAGCGGCCGGCGAGGATCAGCTTCGCGACCGGGTTCTCGATCTCCTGCTGGATCGCGCGCTTCAGCGGCCGGGCGCCGAACAGCGGATCGTAGCCGACCTTCCCGATCTGTTCGAGCGCCGCGGGCGACACGTCGAGCGCCATGTCGAGCTTCGCGAGCCGGTCGTGCAGGCGCGCGAGCTGGATCTTCGCGATCGACTCGATGTTGCTGCGGTCGAGCGCATGGAACACGACAACGTCGTCGATCCGGTTCAGGAACTCGGGACGGAAGTGCTGCTTCACCTCGAGCCACACGGCGTCCTTGATCTCTTCCTGCGGCGCCCCCGTCATGGCCTGAATCACCTGCGAGCCGAGGTTCGACGTCATCACGATCACCGTGTTCTTGAAGTCGACCGTACGCCCCTGCCCGTCGGTCATGCGGCCGTCGTCGAGCACCTGCAGCAGCACGTTGAACACGTCCGGATGCGCCTTCTCGATCTCGTCGAGCAGGATCACGCTGTACGGCTTGCGACGCACGGCTTCGGTCAGGTAGCCGCCTTCCTCGTAGCCGACATAGCCCGGCGGCGCGCCGATCAGCCGCGCGACGCTGTGCTTCTCCATGAATTCGCTCATGTCGATGCGAATCAGGTGCTCTTCCGAATCGAACAGGAACGACGCCAGCGCCTTGCACAGCTCGGTCTTGCCGACTCCCGTCGGGCCGAGGAACAGGAACGAGCCGTACGGACGGTTCGGATCGGCGAGACCCGCGCGCGAACGACGGATCGCATCGGCCACCGCGCTGATCGCCTCGTCCTGGCCGACCACGCGCTCGTGCAGCTTTTCCTCGATGTGCAGCAGCTTCTCGCGCTCGCCCTGCATCATCCGCGACACGGGAATGCCCGTCGAACGCGACACCACTTCCGCGATTTCCTCGGCGCCGACCTGCGTGCGCAGCAGGCGCGGGCGGGTCGGGTTGTGCTGCTCCTGCTCTTCGGCCTGCGTGACCTGCTTCAGTTGCGACTCGAGCTGCGGCAGCTTGCCGTACTGCAGCTCGGCGACCTTCTCCAGCTTGCCTTCGCGCTGCAGGCGCGCGATGTCCGCCCGCACCTTCTCGATCTCTTCCTTGAGCTGCGCGCTGCCCTGCACCGCGGCTTTCTCGGCGGTCCAGATCTCCTCCAGGTCCGCATATTCGCGGCCGAGGCGATCGATCTCTTCCTCGATCAGTTGCAGGCGCTTCTGCGACGCTTCGTCCTGCTCCTTCTTCACGGCTTCGCGCTCGATCTTCAACTGGATCAGACGACGGTCGAGCTTGTCCATCTCTTCGGGCTTCGAATCGATTTCCATCTTGATCTTCGAAGCGGCCTCGTCGATCAGGTCGATGGCCTTGTCGGGCAGGAAGCGGTCGGTGATGTAGCGATGCGACAGCTCGGCCGCGGCGACGATCGCCGGGTCGGTGATGTCCACGCCGTGATGCAGTTCGTACTTCTCCTGCAGCCCGCGCAGGATCGCGATCGTCGCCTCGACGCTCGGCTCGTCGACGAGCACCTTCTGGAAGCGGCGTTCGAGCGCGGCGTCCTTCTCGATGTACTTGCGGTATTCGTCGAGCGTGGTCGCGCCGATGCAGTGCAGCTCGCCGCGCGACAGCGCCGGCTTCAGCATGTTGCCCGCATCCATCGCGCCTTCGGCCTTGCCCGCCCCGACCATCGTGTGGATCTCGTCGATGAAGACGATCGTCTGCCCTTCGTCCTTCGCGATATCGTTGAGCACCGCCTTCAGGCGCTCCTCGAACTCGCCGCGATACTTCGCGCCGGCGAGCAGCGCGGCCATGTCGAGCGACAGCACGCGCTTGCCCTTCAGCGTCTCGGGCACTTCGCCGTTGACGATCCGCTGCGCGAGCCCTTCGACGATCGCGGTCTTGCCGACACCCGGCTCGCCGATCAGCACCGGGTTGTTCTTGGTGCGGCGCTGCAGGATCTGGATCGAGCGGCGGATTTCGTCGTCGCGGCCGATCACCGGATCGAGCTTGCCCGCGCGGGCACGCTCGGTCAGGTCGACCGTGTATTTCTTCAGCGCCTCGCGCTGGCTTTCCGCGTCCTGGCTGTGCACCTGCGAGCCGCCGCGCACCGCGGCGATCGCGGCTTCGAGCGACTTGCGCGTGAGGCCGTGCTGGCGTGCGAGCTTGCCGGCCTCGCCCTTGTCGTCGGACACGGCGAGCAGGAACATCTCGCTCGCGATGAACGTGTCGTTGAGCTTCTGTGCTTCCTTGTCGGCCTGGTTCAGCAGTCCGGCCAACTCACGGCCGACCTGGATGTCGCCGCCCGTGCCCGTCACTTGCGGCAGGCGCGAGATCGCTTCGTTCAGCGCGCCTTGCAGCGCCTGCACGTGCACGCCCGCGCGCGACATCAGCGAGCGGGCCGAGCCGTCCTGCTGCGCGATGAGCGCCGCCAGCACGTGAACGGGTTCGATGTATTGATTGTCGCGGCCGGCGGCAAGGCTTTGCGCGTCCGCGAGTGCTTCCTGGAACTTGGTGGTG
This sequence comes from Burkholderia sp. MSMB1459WGS, assembly GCF_001534535.1. Lineage (NCBI taxonomy): Bacteria > Pseudomonadati > Pseudomonadota > Betaproteobacteria > Burkholderiales > Burkholderiaceae > Burkholderia > Burkholderia sp. MSMB1459WGS. The sequence goes on along the minus strand of NZ_LPMU01000013.1, from coordinate 102,488 downwards.
AGCTTGTCGATTCTCATTTAGTCGAGACCTCCAATTTTCGATTAACACCAAGATGAGGATGGCTATGCGGCTTTCAAGCGAAATTCGGGTTGATTCAGCGCAAAAATTGCCGGATAGCCTGAAAACGGTCCAGCGGTGTGATGAGGGGGTGCGGAGTCGGCGCGCGGCGTCCGCGTGTCAGTGGGTGTTGGCCGACGGCTCGGCGGCGGCCGGCGCGTCGTCCGGCACCGGGGCACGCACGAGCGCGACCGGACGGATGCCGAGCAGCGCCACGAGCGGCGATGCGGGCTCGGCCAGTTCGCCCAGCGTGTGGCGATCGAGTTCCGCGAAGAACGCGTCGCGCGCGGCCGCCAGCACGCCCTTCAGCCGGCACTGCGGCTCGATCACGCAGCCGCGCGACTCGCTGCCGTCGGGCGAAAAGCAACCGACCAGCGCGAAGTCGTTCTCGGTCGCCCGCACGACCTGGCCGACCGTCAGTTCCAGCGAATCGGCAAACAGCCGCAACCCGCCGTTGCGGCCGCGAACGGTGTCGACCCAGCCCAGTTCGCCGAGTCGCTGGACGACTTTCATCAGATGATTTTTCGAGATGCCGTAGGCGTCCGAGATCTCCTGGATGGTCGCGAGCCCCTCACCGCGCACGGCCAGGTACAGCATCACGCGTAGCGAATAGTCGGTGTAGTCGGTGAGTCTCATGAGCGAATACGGAAAAGATCGATCGTGCCCCGATTACCTGAGCCGGGCGGCGCTCGATGCGTGCAGGGCCGATGATGGTGCCGTGGCGCGGCCGCGGGTTGCCGGGAGCACGTGCGCGCAATAAGATGCGCAGTATCTACACGTTTTTCAGGGGTTACAGGACGCTATTTTGCGTCAAAATCCGGCCGGCGTCCTGCTCGTCGCCCGCGCCGCCGCCCCGATCCACCGGCCCCTTTTTTTGTCATGACTGCCCTGCCCGCCTCGCCCGAACCCGCACCGGCCCGCCCTCGCGACGCCGAGCCGACCGAAGACAACATCCGCGATCTCGTCTACGCGTTCTACGACCGCGTGCGCGCCGATCCGCTGCTCGGGCCCGTGTTCGACGCGAAGCTGGCCGGGCGCTGGGACGATCATCTGCCGAAGATGGTGACGTTCTGGTCGAGCCTCGTGCTCGGCACCAAGGGCTATCGCGGCAACGTACAGCAAGCGCACCAGCCGCTCGACGGGATCGAGCCGGCCCATTTCAGCCGCTGGCTGGCGCTGTTCCTGAAGACCGTCGACGCGCGCTACGCGCCGCCCGCGGCGATCCGTTTCATGGAGCCCGCATTGCGGATCGCGCAGAGCCTGCAGTTGAGCCGGTTCGGCTGGGACTACCGGATTCCGCCCGAGCAGCAGGCGCTCCTCGACGCGATCGCGCCGCGCCGCCGCGACACGGGCGACGATCCGCATGGGTTGCCGTCGCGCGCCCGCGGCGAGCCGTTTCCGACCAAGATCATCGGGCGCGGCGTCGACCCGGACGCGTAACGCCCCTCGCGCACGACGATGGCGCGCCTGCGGCACATCGCCGCATCGCCCGGGTGCCGCGCTCAGCGCGGCGTGTTGCCCGACTCGACGCCCCAGCGCGCGAGCGCGGCGTCGTCGGTACTGCGCGCATCGACCCAGCGCTCGCCGTCCGGCGTCGTTTCCTTCTTCCAGAACGGCGCTTCGGTCTTCAGATAGTCCATCACGAACTCGCACGACGCGAACGCATCGCCACGGTGCGCCGCGACCGTCGCGACCATCACGATCTGGTCGAGGGGCAGCAGCCTGCCGACGCGATGCACGATTGCGACGTCGATGCCCGGCCAGCGCCGGCCGGCCTCGGCCGCGATCTTCTCGAGCGCCTTCTCGGTCATTCCCGGATAGTGCTCGAGTTCCATGACGGCGACCGCGTCGCCTTCGTTCAGGTCGCGCACCGTACCGACGAAGCACGCGACCGCGCCGATCTTCGGGTTGCGCGCGCGCAATGCCGTCACTTCGGCATTCAGATCGAAATCGTCGGTCTGGACTCGTACCATAACCATCGTTTGCTCCTGCTCCTGTCGACCCGAGTTGGCGCTTTAGCGCTTACTCGGGTCCCATGCATCGCTGTCGACCCGCGTAAGCGCTTCAGTGCCTACCCCGGGCCCCATGCAAGACTCAACCGCCCGTCACCGGCGGGAAGAACGCGACCTCGCAACCTTCGGTGAGCCGCGTGTCGGGATCGGTCATCTCGTGGTTGCATGCCATGCGCAATGCGCGCCCTTCGGCGAGCGTGTCGGCCCATGCGCCGCCGCGCACGCGCAGCCACGCGCGCACGTCGCCGACGGTCGTCACGCTGTCCGGCACGTCGGCTTCTTCGTCGGCCACGCCCAGTGCTTCACGCACGCTTGCAAAAAATTTCAGCTGAATCTTCATGGTTCGGGGAGCCGCCGCGTTACGACAGCAATTCGGAAAACGGAATGAAACGCACGGTCTCGCCTGCGCTGATCGCGTGCTGCGGCGGATTGTCGATCAGGCCATCGCCCCAGACCGTCGACGTGAGCACGGCCGAGCTCTGGTTCGGGAACAGGTCGAGGCCGCCGGCCGCATTGACGCGCGCCCGCAGGAATTCGTTGCGCCGGTCGCCCTTGCTCTGCGAAAAATCGGCGCGCAGCGACAACGCGCGCGGCGCGACGTCGCGCACGCCGGACAGGCGCAGCAGGAACGGCCGCACGAACAGCAGGAACGTGACGAAGCTCGACACGGGGTTGCCGGGCAGCCCGATGAAATGCGCATCGGCGCGCGCATCGGCGCGGCGCACCGCGCCGTACGCGAGCGGCTTGCCGGGTTTCATCGCGATCTGCCACAGCGCGAGCCGCCCTTCGGCCTCGACGGCCGGCTTCACGTGATCCTCGTCGCCGACCGACACGCCGCCGCTCGTCAGGATCACGTCGTGATCGCGGGCGGCCTCGCGCAGCGTGTCGCGCGTCGCGGCCAGCGAGTCGGGCACGATCCCGTAGTCGGTCACGTGGCAGCCGAGCCGCTCGAGCAGCCCGCGCAGCGTGAAGCGGTTCGAGTTGTAGATCGCACCGGGCTTCAGCGGCTCGCCGGGCATCGTCAGTTCGTCGCCGGTGAAGAACACCGCCACGCGAATCCGCCGCGCGACCGACAGTTGCGCGCAGCCGACCGATGCGGCCAGGCCGAGCGCCTGCGGCGTGAGCCGCGTGCCGGCCGGCAGGATCACCGCACCCCGACGGATGTCCGCGCCCTGCGCGGTGATCCATTCGCCGGCCTTCGGCGTGTGGAGGATCTCGACCGCGTCGCCGTCGGCCGACGTCTGCTCCTGCATCACGACGGCGTCGGCGCCCGGCGGCACCGTCGCGCCGGTGAAGATCCGCGCGGCCGTGCCGGCCGCGAGCGGCGCGGCCGGATGGCCGGCCGGAATGCGCTGCGACACCGGCAAGCGTCGATCGCCGTGCAGCAGATCGGCGACGCGCACCGCATAGCCGTCCATCGCGCTCGTATGCATCGGCGGCACGTCGAGCGGCGAGCTCACGTCGGCCGCCAGCACGCGGCCGAGCGCGTCGAGCGTGGCGACGGTTTCGGCGCCGGGCAGCGGCTGCGCGGCATCGAGCAGCGCGGCAAGCGCCTCGGCGGTCGACAGCATCGGCGCGCGCGGCGCCGCGGGATTCGGGTTCGACATCAATGGAATCGGGAATCGTTGGAGTCAGTACGTCATTGTAGCGACGCCGCCACGCGGGCGCGCGATATGGCGGACATGCGAAGACTGTGATCGGCGCGAACGCGCGGATTTGGCACGTGTTTCGCGCCACCTGCGATGCCGCAGGCCAAACGAAACGGCCGGAACCCCGATCCGTTCGACGAATCGGCATTCCGGCCGTCCTGCACGACCGGGCCCGCAGGCCCGGCCACGCGTCATGCGCCCGTATGGGCGGCGATGAAGTCCTTCACCTGCTGCGCGTCGGCCTTCACGACCTCGAAGCGCTGCGGCAGCGCCTCGAGCCCGTCGAATGCGGCCGGCCGCTCGGCTTCGCGATCGAGCGCTTCGCGAATCGTCTCGCCGAACTTGATCGGCTGCGCCGTCTCGAGCACGACCATCGGCACGCCAGCCTCCAGATGCTCGCGCGCGACCTTCACGCCGTCGGCCGTATGCGTATCGATCATCGTGTCGTAGCGCGAGAACACGTCGCGGATCGTCGCGATACGGTCGGTGTGGCTGCTGCGGCCGGACACGAAACCGAATTCGGCGACGCGCGCGAAATCGCCGCTCGCCGCGAGATCGAAGCCGCCCTTCTCCTCGACGTCGCGGAACAGTTGCATCACGCGGGCCGGATCGCGGCCGAGCAGGTCGAACACGAAGCGCTCGAAGTTCGATGCCTTCGAGATGTCCATGCTCGGGCTGCTCGTGTGATAGGTGTGCTCGGCGCTGCGCACGCGATACGCGCCGGTGCGGAAGAACTCGTCGAGCACGTCGTTCTCGTTGGTCGCGACCACCAGCTTCGCGATCGGCAGCCCCATCATCCGCGCGATGTGGCCCGCGCAGACGTTGCCGAAATTGCCCGACGGCACCGTAAACGATACGCGCTCGTCGTTGGACCGCGTCGCCGCGAAGTAGCCCTTGAAGTAGTACACGACCTGCGCGACGACACGCGCCCAGTTGATCGAGTTGACGGTGCCGATCTTCTGCCGCGCCTTGAACGCATGATCGTTCGACACGGCCTTCACGATGTCCTGGCAATCGTCGAACACGCCTTCGACCGCGAGGTTGAAGATGTTCGGATCCTGCAGGCTGAACATCTGCGCCGTCTGGAACGCGCTCATCTTCTTGTGCGGCGACAGCATGAACACGCGCACGCCGGCCTTGCCGCGCATCGCGTATTCGGCCGCGCTGCCGGTATCGCCCGACGTCGCGCCGAGGATGTTCAGCGTTTCGCCATGCTTCGCGAGCGTGTACTCGAACAGGTTGCCGAGCAACTGCATCGCCATGTCCTTGAACGCGAGCGTCGGGCCGTTCGACAGTTCGAGCAGCGACAGCGCCGCGCCGCTCTCGGTGCCGAGCGTCTTCAGCGGCGTGATGTCGGACGCGTTCTCGCCGTGGCGCGTGTTGCTGTACACGGCGGCCGTATACGTGCGGCGCGTGATCGCGCGCAGGTCGTCGGCCGGCACGTCGTCGCAGAACTTCGACAGGATCTCGAATGCGAGATCCGCGTACGGCAGCGTGCGCCAGCGCGCGAGCTCGTCGGCGGAGACCTTCGGGTATTCGGCCGGCAGATAGAGCCCGCCGTCCTTCGCGAGACCGCCGAGCAGGATGTCGGAGAACGTGTGGCGCTCGCCGATGCCGGCGCCGCGCGTGGAGATGTAGTTCATGTCGTCAGCCTCAGTTCAGCGCTTCCATGCGCAGCTTCGTCACCTTCGACACGACGGTCGCGAGGCTCTCGATTTGTGCGATCGCCGCATTGACGTTCTTCTCGACCGTTTCGTGCGTGATCAGGATGATGTCGGTCTCGCCGTTCGCGCCGTCGATCTGCTCCGATTCCTTCTGCAGCAGCGCGTCGATCGAGATGCCCGATTCGGCGAGGATGCGCGTGATGGCGGCGAGCACGCCGGTCTGGTCGGCGACGCGCAGGCGCAGGTAGTAGCCGCTCGTCACTTCCTCGATCGGCAAAATCGGCGTATTCGACAGGCTGTCCGGCTGGAACGCGAGGTGCGGCACGCGGTGCTCGGGATCGGCCGTATGCAGGCGCGTGACGTCGACGAGATCCGCGACCACGGCCGACGCTGTCGGCTCCGCGCCCGCCCCCTTGCCGTAGTACAGCGTCGTGCCGACCGCATCGCCGTGCACGACGACCGCGTTCATTGCGCCCTCGACGTTCGCGAGCAGGCGCTTTTCCGGGATCAGCGTCGGGTGCACGCGCAGCTCGATGCCGTTCGTGGCGCGGCGCGCGATGCCGAGCAGCTTGATCCGGTAACCGAGCTCCTCCGCGTAGCGGATGTCGGTCGCGTCGAGCTTGCTGATGCCTTCGACGTACGCGCGGTCGAACTGCACCGGCACGCCGAACGCGATCGCGCTCATGATCGTCGCCTTGTGCGCGGCGTCGACGCCCTCGATGTCGAAGGTCGGATCGGCTTCCGCGTAACCGAGTTCCTGCGCGGCCTTCAGCGCGGTCGCGAAGTCGAGCCCGCGGTCGCGCATTTCCGACAGGATGTAGTTCGTCGTGCCGTTGATGATGCCGGCGATGTACTGGATGCGGTTCGCGGTCAGGCCTTCGCGCAGCGCCTTGATGATCGGGATGCCGCCGGCGACGGCCGCCTCGAACGCGACCATCACGCCTTGCTCGCGCGCGGCTTCGAAGATCTCGGTGCCGTGCACCGCGAGCAGCGCCTTGTTCGCCGTCACGACGTGCTTGCCGTTCGCGATCGCGCGCAGCACGAGCTCGCGCGCGATGCCCGTGCCGCCGATCATCTCGGCGACGATCGCGATCGACGGATCGTCGACGACCGCGTTGAAATCGTCGGTGATCTGCGCGGTGCCGGCGTGAGCGCCGAGCGCGGCCTGCGCCTTGGCCGGGTTGCGCACGGCGATGCGCGCGACCTCGATGCCGCGTCCCGCGCGTCGTTTGATTTCTTCCTGGTTGCGGTGCAACACCGTGAAGGTGCCGCTGCCGACGGTGCCGAAGCCCAACAGGCCAACTTTGATCGGTTCCATGCTGCGTGTGATCGATGAGTAAGAAGTAGTGAGTTCCGTGCGGCCCCTGCCCGCTCAGACCGAATGGCGCTTGCGGTAGCCGTCGAGAAAGCGCGCGATCCGGTTGATCGAATCGGCCAGGTCGTCGAGGTTCGGCAGGAAGACCACGCGGAAGTGGTCCGGCGCCGCCCAGTTGAAACCCGTGCCCTGCACGAGCAGCACGCGTTCCTCGAGCAGCAGGTCGAGAATGAACTGCTGGTCGTTCTGGATCGGGTAGAGCTTCGAGTCGAGGCGCGGAAACATGTACAGCGCGGCCTGCGGTTTCACGCAGGTCACGCCCGGGATCGACGTCAGCATGTCGTACGCGAGTTCGCGCTGCTTGTACAGGCGCCCGCTCGGCACGATCAGCTCGTTGATGCTCTGGTAGCCGCCGAGCGCCGTCTGGATCGCGAACTGGCCGGGCACGTTCGCGCACAGGCGCATCGACGACAGGATGCCGAGCCCTTCGAGGTAATCCTTCGCGCGCCGGCGGTTGTCGCCGCCGAGGCCCGACACGGCCATCCAGCCCGCGCGATAGCCGCACGACCGATAGCTCTTCGACAGGCTGTTGAACGTGACGGTGATCACGTCCTCCGACAACGCACCCAACGCGGTGTGCTCGAGGCCGTCGTAGACGATCTTGTCGTAGACCTCGTCGGCGAACACGATCAGCCCGTGCTGGCGCGCGATCTCGAGCAGCTCGAGCAGCAATTCGTCGGAATAAAGCGCGCCGGTCGGATTGTTCGGGTTGATCACGACGATCGCCTTCGTGTTCGGCGTGATCTTGCTGCGGATGTCGTCGAGATCGGGCATCCACGCGTTCTGCTCGTCGCACACGTAGTGCACGGGCGTGCCGCCCGACAGGCTCACGGCCGCCGTCCACAGCGGGTAGTCGGGCGCGGGCAGCAGCACTTCGTCGCCGTCGTTCAGCAGCGCCTGGGTCGCCATCACGATCAGCTCGGACGCGCCGTTGCCGATGTAGATGTCGTCGAGGCCGACGCCGACGACGCCCTTTTCCTGCGTGTAGTGCATCACGGCCTTGCGCGCCGAGAACACGCCCTTCGAGTCCGAATAGCCGGACGACGCCGGCAGGTTGCGGATCATGTCCTGGATGATCTCGTCCGGCGCGTCGAACCCGAACGGCGCGAGGTTGCCGATGTTCAGCTTGATGATGCGGTGGCCTTCTTCCTCGAGGCGCTTCGCGTGCTCGAGCACCGGGCCACGGATGTCGTAGCAGACGTTGAGCAGCTTGTTCGACTTCTGAATCGGTTTCACGACGACACGGTTCCTGGGTTGGCCTTGCGGCCGGGGGACGGGATCAAAACTGGAAAGCGGCCGGTCTGTGCGCGCTGTCTAGACTGGGAAAAAGCGGCGGTCGGACGCGGCTTGTGGCGGCGCACGACGCAAGTGGCGCCCGCGGGCGACCAAAAAGTTATAATTTAGCGGATTTTGGCCGACTTTCGCAATGCACCATAGCCGTGCCGGGCCCGCGCCGTCGGGCGTCCGCGCGTGCCCGAGGGCGCGAAACCGGCCGGCCGGGCCGGTACGGCCCTGCCAACCCATTCCTACGGAACCGCGGAATACCGATTTGAAACTGCACCAGGACACGAGCGGCGCGCTCAACACCGTCACCGGCTACGGCCCCGATTATGTCGACGTCAACCTCGAACGCCATGAAACGAGCGTCATCGTGCTGCCCGGCGCGCCGGTCCAGACCTGGCCCGTGTCGTCGTTCGACTCGCTCGCGCCCGAGCATTTCGCGATGCTGCTCGACCCGACGCCCGAGCTCGTAATCTTCGGCAGCGGCGCGCGGCTGCGCTTCCCGCATCCACGGCTCGTCGCGGCGCTCACCGCGAAGCGGATCGGCGTCGAGACGATGGATTTCCAGGCCGCCTGCCGCACCTACAACATCCTGATGGCCGAGGGCCGCAAAGTCGCCGCCGCGCTCTTAATTGAACGTTAACCCCCGATGCGGTAAAAATCGGGCCGGCGCAGCGGGTCGATCCCCCGATCGCCCCGGCCAGGCCGCCCGGCCCCGGCGCATCCGCCGGCGGCCCGTCACAACAACCAAACAGGCTGAAAACCCATGAACGATACGCCGTCGAGGCTACCGCTCAATCGCATCACGCTCGTCCTCCTGCTCGTCGCGCTCGCGATCGTCTGGTTCGCGCCGCTCGGGCTGCGCCACTTGATCCCAAGCGACGAAGGCCGCTATGCGGAAATGGCGCGCGAGATGTTCGTCACCGGCGACTGGATCACGCCGCGCTACAACGGCTACAAGTACTTCGAGAAGCCGCCGCTGCAAACCTGGCTGAACGCGCTGACGTTCGCGTGGTTCGGCATCGGCGAGTGGCAGGCGCGTCTGTATACCGCGGTGGCGAGCTTCGCCGGCGTGCTGCTCGTCGGCTACACCGGCGCGCGCCTGTTCAACCCGCTGTCGGGCTTCCTCGCGGCCGTCGTGCTCGCCAGCTCGCCGTACTGGAACCTGATGGGCCACTTCAACGCGCTCGACATGGGGCTCGCGTTCTGGATGGCGCTGTCGCTCTGCTCGCTGCTGCTCGCGCAACGGCCCGGGCTGCGCCCGAGCGCGGTGCGCGGCTGGATGTGGGCGTGCTGGGCCGCGATGGCGTTCGCGGTGCTGTCCAAGGGCCTCGTCGGCCTGATCCTGCCCGGCGCCGTGCTCGTGCTGTATACGCTGATCGCGCGCGACTGGGCATTGTGGAAGCGCCTGTACCTGGTCAGCGGCCTCGTGATCTTCTTCGCGATCGTCATGCCGTGGTTCGTGCTCGTCCAGCAGCGCAACCCCGAATTCTTCAACTTCTTCTTCATCGTCCAGCAGTTCCGCCGGTACCTGACCCCGGAACAGAACCGCCCGGGCCCGCTGTACTACTTCGTGCCCGTGCTGCTGGTCGGCTTCCTGCCGTGGCTGTCGGTCGCGTGGCAGAGCATCCGTCATGCGCTGCGCATGCCGCGCCAGCCGAACGGCTTCTCGCCGATGCTCGTTCTGCTGATCTGGAGCGCGTTCATCTTCCTGTTCTTCAGCGCGTCGCATTCGAAGCTGATCTCGTACGTGCTGCCGGTCGCGCCGGCGCTCGCGCTGATTATCGGCGCGTACCTGCCGCTGATGACGGCCGAGCGCTTCCGTCGCCATCTGCTCGGCTACCTCGTGTTCTTCGTCGCCGCGGCGTTCGGGATCATCTTCCTCGCTTATCAAGGCGACGCCCGCACGCCGAACGCGCTGTACCGCGCTTTCCAGACGTGGCTGTACGCCGGTCTCGCGGTCTCGGCCGCGCTGACGCTCGCGGCCGCGTGGCTGAACCGCCGCGCGGGCGTGACCGCCGCGCTCGCCGCGTTCGGCGCCGCGTGGCTCGCGTTCGGCACGATCGGCGGCACCGGGCACGACGAGTTCGGCCGCTACAGCTCGGGCGCGCTACTCGCGCCGGCCGTGCGCGCCGAACTGGCGAAACTGCCGCCCGACACGCCGTTCTACTCGGTCGAGATGCTCGATCACACGTTCCCGTTCTACATGGGCCACACGACGATCATGGTGCAGCGCCAGGACGAGCTCGCATTCGGGATCTCGGTCGAGCCGAACAAGTGGATCCCGACCGTCGGCGAATGGATCACGCGCTGGAAGCAGGACGCCCATGCGCTCGCGATCATGGCGCCCGGCCAGTACGACGCGCTGGTCAAGGAAGGCGTGCCGATGCGCGTGATCGCGCGCGACAACCGCCGCGTGATCGTCGAGAAACCGCAATCGTAAGGACGCCCCCGCATGAATCCCGTTTCGTTCGTCTGCATCGTCACCGGCGTGATGCTCAACGCCTGTGCGCAACTTCTGCTGAAAGCCGGCGTCAACGCCGTTGGACACTTCGAATTCAGCCGTGCGAACATCATCCCGGTCGGGCTCAAGATCGCGACCCAGCTGCCGATCATCGGCGGCCTCGGCTGCTACGTGCTGAGCGTCGTCGTGTGGATCGTCGGGCTGTCGCGGGTCGACGTGTCGATCGCGTACCCGATGCTGTCGCTCGGCTACGTCGTCAACGCGTTCGCGGCGTGGTACCTGTTCGGCGAGGTGTTGTCGGTCCAGCGGCTCGTCGGCATCGGCATCATCCTGATCGGCGTGCTCGTGCTCGCGCGCAGCTGAGCACGGCCCGCCGCGTTAAGCGTCCGCCTACAAAAAATCACGGTACGAATCCGCCAACCGGTGTTTAATGCCGGTTTCGGACGGATCGCCCGACCCTTTTATTACACGCCATTACAGGCCAAACGCGTTCATGAGCCAGACTACCGCTCCGTTTCTGCCGTTCACCCGCCCCGAGATCGATAAGGAAACCATCCAGGGCGTCGTCGACGTGCTGCGCTCGGGCTGGATCACCACCGGCCCGCAGTGCCAGAAATTCGAGGCCGCGCTGTCCGAGTACTGCGGCGGCCGTCCGGTCCGCGCATTCAATTCGGGCACCTGCACGCTCGAGATCGGCCTGCGCATCGCGGGCGTCGGGCCCGGCGACGAGGTGATCACGACGCCGGCGTCGTGGGTCTCGACCAGCAACGTGATCATCGAAACGGGTGCGACGCCCGTGTTCGCCGACATCGACCCCGTCACGCGCAACATCGACCTCGACAAGCTCGAACAGGCGATCACGCCGCGCACGAAGGCGATCATCCCCGTGTTCCTGTCCGGCTTGCCGGTCGACATGGACCGCCTGTACGCGATCGCCCGCGCGCACAAGCTGCGCGTGATCGAGGACGCCGCGCAGGCGTTCGGCTCGACGTGGCGCGGCAAGCGCATCGGCGCGATCGGCGACCTCGTGTCGTTCAGCTTCCACGCGAACAAGAACCTGACGACGATCGAAGGCGGCGCGCTCGTGCTGAACGACGAGGACGAAGCCGTGCTCGCGCAGAAGTACCGATTGCAGGGCATCACGCGCACCGGCTTCGACGGGATGGACTGCGACGTGCTCGGCGGCAAGTACAACCTGACCGACGTGGCCGCGCGCGTCGGCCTCGGCCAGTTGCCGCACATCGAGCGCTTCACCGCGCAGCGCCGCGCACTCGCCCGCGCGTATTTCGCCGCGTTCGACGGCGGCGCGGCCGTGAAGCTCGGCGTCGGCCTGCCGGTCGCCGAATTCGAACACGGCAACTGGCACATGTTCCTGGTCACGCTGCCGCTCGAGCGGCTGTCGATCTCGCGCGCCGAGTTCATGGCGCAGATGAAGGAACGCGGCATCGGCACGGGCATCCACTACCCGGCGATCCATCTTTTCACGCTGTACCGTGCGCGCGGTTTCAAGGAGGGCATGTTCCCCCACGCCGAACGGTACGGCGCGTCGACCGTCACGCTGCCGCTGTTTACGCAGATGACGGAAGGCGACGTGCGTCGCGTGGTCGACGCCGTCAATCAGATTTGCGAACAATACGGAAAATAAGCGTACATGAGTCACCTTGAAGCACGCGCCGGGCACTCGGGCGCCGCGCACCTGGACGCCGGCCGGCCCGAAGTATCGGTCATCATCCCCGTGTACAACGAGGAAGACGGCCTCGCCGCGCTGTTCGCGCGGCTGTATCCGGCGCTCGACGCACTCGACGCGTCGTACGAAGTGATCCTGATCAACGACGGCAGCCGCGACCGCTCGGCCGCGATGCTCGCCGATCAGTTCCACGTCCGGCCCGACACGACGCGCGTGGTGCTGCTCAACGGCAACTACGGCCAGCACATGGCGATCCTCGCCGGCTTCGCGCAATCGCGCGGCGAGATCGTCGTCACGCTCGACGCCGACCTGCAGAACCCGCCCGAGGAAATCGGCAAGCTGATCGCGAAGATGCGCGAGGGCCACGACTACGTCGGCTCGATCCGCAAGCAGCGCCAGGACAGCCTGTGGCGACGCAAGGCGTCGCAGATGATGAACCGGCTGCGCGAGCGCATCACGCGCATCAAGATGACCGACCAGGGCTGCATGCTGCGCGCGTACAGCCGCCGCATCATCGATACGATCAACGTGTGCGGCGAGGTCAACACGTTCATCCCCGCGCTCGCGTACACGTTCGCGCAGAACCCGACCGAAATCGAGGTCGCGCACGAGGAACGCTTCGCGGGCGAATCGAAGTATTCGCTGTACAGCCTGATCCGGCTGAACTTCGACCTGGTGACGGGCTTCTCGGTCGTGCCGTTGCAGTGGCTGTCGTTCATCGGCGTGATCCTGTCGCTCGGCTCCGCCGCGCTGTTCGCGCTGCTGCTCGTGCGCCGCTTCATCGTCGGCGCGGAAGTGCAAGGCGTGTTCACGCTGTTCGCGATCACGTTCTTCCTGCTCGGCGTGATCATCTTCGCGCTCGGCCTGCTCGGCGAATACGTCGGCCGCATCTACCAGCAGGTACGCGCGCGGCCGCGCTACCTGATCCAGGCCGTGCTCGAGCAGCACGACGGCGTGCCGCCGGTGCCGGCCGCCGCGCACCGCCCGGGAGCCGCGCAATGAAGCCGCGCGCGGTCGTCTTCGCGTATCACAACGTCGGCGTGCGGTGCCTGCAGGTGCTGCTCGCGCGCGGCGTCGACGTCGCGCTGGTCGTCACGCACGAGGACAATCCGAACGAGAACATCTGGTTCGGCAGCGTCGCGTCCGTCGCGGCCGAACACGGCATTCCGGTCGTCACGCCGGCCGATCCCGCCGATCCGGCGCTGCGCCGCGCGGTGTCCGACGCGCGGCCCGATTTCATCTTCTCGTTCTACTATCGGCACATGCTGCCGGTGGACCTGCTCGCGATCGCGCCGCGCGGCGCGTACAACATGCATGGTTCGCTGCTGCCGAAATACCGGGGTCGGGTACCGACCAACTGGGCCGTGCTGAACGGCGAGACCGAAACCGGCGCGACGCTGCACGAGATGGCCGCCAAGCCCGACGCGGGCGCGATTCTCGCCCAGACCGCGGTGCCGATCCTGCCGGACGATACGGCCGCGCAGGTATTCGACAAGGTCACGGTGGCCGCCGAGCAGACGCTGTGGCGCGTGCTGCCCGCGCTGCTCGCGGGCGAGGCGCCGCACCTGCCGAACGATCTCGCGACCGGCAGCTACTACGGCGGGCGCAAGCCGGAGGACGGCCGCGTCGACTGGTCGAAACCGGCCGCGCAGGTCTACAACCTGGTGCGCGCGGTCGCCCCCCCGTATCCGGGTGCATTCACGGACGTCGGCGGCGCGCGCTTCGTGATCGCGCGCGCGCGCCTTGCGGCGCCCGGCAGCGCGGCGGCGACGGCCGCGGCAGATTTGCCGCCCGGCCTGCACGTAAGCGATAATGCGCTATTCGGCGTCTGCGGCGACAGCCGCGCCCTATCCATTCTCGAGCTGTGGCAGCAGCGCGACGGCGGCGAAACCGTCGTGACGCCCGCGGAATTCGCGCAGTTCATTCATTCTTCCCGTCATTCATGAAAGCAAAAAAAGTCCTGATCCTGGGTGTGAACGGCTTCATCGGCCATCACCTGTCGAAGCGCATTCTTGAAACCACCGATTGGGAAGTGTTCGGCATGGACATGCAGACCGACCGGCTGGGCGACCTCGTCAACCACGAGCGGATGCATTTCTTCGAAGGCGACATCACGATCAACAAGGAGTGGGTCGAGTATCACGTGAAGAAGTGCGACGTGATCCTGCCGCTCGTCGCAATCGCGACGCCCGCGACCTACGTCCAGCAGCCGCTGCGCGTGTTCGAACTCGACTTCGAGGCGAACCTGCCGATCGTGCGTTCGGCCGTCAAGTACGGCAAGCACCTCGTGTTCCCGTCGACCTCCGAGGTCTACGGCATGTGCTCGGACGAGCAGTTCGACCCGGATGCGTCGGCGCTCACCTACGGCCCGATCAACAAGCCGCGCTGGATCTATGCGTGCTCGAAGCAGTTGATGGATCGCGTGATCTGGGGCTACGGGATGGAAGGCCTGAACTTCACGCTGTTCCGTCCGTTCAACTGGATCGGCCCGGGCCTCGACTCGATCTACACGCCGAAGGAAGGCAGCTCGCGCGTGGTCACGCAGTTCCTCGGCCACATCGTGCGCGGCGAGAACATCAGCCTCGTCGACGGCGGCTCGCAGAAGCGCGCGTTCACCGATATCGGCGACGGCATCAGCGCGCTGATGAAGATCATCGAGAACAAGGGCGGCGTCGCGTCGGGCAAGATCTACAACATCGGGAATCCGAAGAACAACTTCTCGGTTCGCGAGCTCGCGCACAAGATGCTCGAGCTGGCCGCGGAATTCCCCGAGTACGCCGAGTCGGCCAAGCAGGTGAAGCTCGTCGAAACGACGTCCGGCGCCTACTACGGCAACGGCTATCAGGACGTGCAGAACCGCGTGCCGAAGATCGACAACACGATGCAGGAGCTCGGCTGGGCGCCGCAGGCGACGTTCGACGACGCGCTGCGCAACATCTTCGAAGCGTACCGCGGCCACGTAGCCGACGCGCGCGCGCTCGTCGAACAGCAAGGCTGATCGGGACGCTCGCTTGGCTCGTATCGTCCTCAAGATCGACGTCGACACGCTGCGCGGCACGCGCGAAGGCGTGCCGAACCTCGCGCGCATCTTCGACCGCTTCAATGCCCGCGCGACCTTCCTCTTCAGCCTCGGCCCCGATCACACGGGCTGGGCGCTGCGGCGCGTGTTCCGCCCGGGCTTCCTGAAGAAGGTGTCGCGTACGTCGGTGGTCGAGCACTACGGCGTGAAGCAGCTGATGTACGGCGTGCTGCTGCCCGGCCCCGACATCGGCCGCCGCGCGATCGCCGACATGCGCGCGATTCACGAGGCCGGCTTCGAATGTGGGATCCACACGTGGGATCACGTCTACTGGCAGGACAACGTGCGCGTACGCGATCGCGACTGGACCACGCGTGAAATGCAGAAGAGTCACGCGCGCTTCGTCGAGATCTTCGGCGCGCCGCCCGTCACGCACGGCGCGGCGGGCTGGCAGATGAACGACGCCGCATTCGAGCAGATCGACGCGTGGGGGATGCGCTACGCGTCCGACGGTCGCGGCCACTCGCCGTACCTGCCCGTGGTCGGCGGCCGCACGCTGTCGCACGTGCAGATGCCGACCACGCTGCCGACGCTCGACGAAGTGCTCGGCGTCGACGGCGTCGACACGCACAACGTCGCCGCGCACCTCCTCAAGTTCACCGAAACCAATCCGCACGACCAGGTGTTCACGCTGCACGCGGAACTGGAAGGCCAGAAGCTCGCGCCCGTATTCGAGCAACTGCTCGCCGGCTGGCGTGCGCAAGGCCACACGTTTGCGACGATGGGCGACTACCATGCAACGCTGGACCGCGACTCGCTGCCATCGTACCCTGTCGCGTGGGGCGAAATCCCCGGCCGCTCCGGTGAACTGATCGTCCAGCCCGACTGAGTTCGCGCGCGAGCCGGCGTCGCCGCCGCGCCCTTGCGACGCCCCGCCGAACCGCGCCGCCGCAGCGGCGCTCTTCCATAACAACAGGAGAAACACGTGTCCGTCGAAGTTGACCGTCAAGTTCCCGATTTCACCGCACCGGCCACGGGCGGCGACATTTCGCTGTCCGACCTGAAGGGCAAGAAGCTCGTGCTGTACTTCTATCCGAAGGACAACACGCCGGGCTGCACGACCGAAGGGCTGCAGTTCCGCGATCTCTATCCGAAGTTCAAGAAGGCCGGTGCGGAAGTCATCGGCGTGTCGCGCGACAGCCTGCGCTCGCATGACAATTTCAAGGCCAAGCTCGAGCTGCCGTTCCCGCTGATCTCCGATGCCGACGAAGCGCTGTGCGCGTTGTTCGATGTCATCAAGATGAAGAAAATGTATGGCAAGGAAGTGCGCGGAATCGAGCGCTCGACGTTCCTGATCGACGCCGACGGCGTGCTTCGCCAGGCATGGCGCGGCATCAAGGTACCGGGTCACGTGGACGACGTGCTAAAGGCTGTACAAGCGCTTTGAGGCGCGTTATATTGGGCCGCAATGAATGCCAGTTCGCCCCATATTTCTCGTAGCTGCGCCGGTGCCCGTTGCAATGCTTGCCGGCACCTGACGCGCATCACGACGGCATCAGCCGAGCCGCATGTCCCTGTCGACGGGGCAGCGGCTTTTTTTATGGAACGCGCGCCGGCCCTCCCCGGTCCGGCCCTTACCGCATCGAGGAGCTGATCGACACTTAGGCGAACCGGCTAGACGAAATTCCTGTGCGCCACCGCGCGCAAACTGCATGCGTCTACGTCACGCAGGATGCGATCAGCGGCGCACTTCATGCGACACGATTCCTCCCGAGGGACACCATGCCTTTGCCTACTCCCCCCAGCAAGCTCGGCAGCCTGCTGCCGCCCGACGAATACAAGGCGAAAGCGCGGCCCGCGAAAGCCGCGAAGAAATCCGCCGAAGGGGACGCATCCACAGCCGGTGACTATGGTTCGGCCAGCGTGGCCCCACCGATGATCGAAGCCGCGAACACGGCCGCGCCGTTGCGCGCCGTCGCGTCTTCGGTGTCCGGCGCCGCGAGCGCACCCGCACGCGGCCGCAAGACCAAGCAGACGGCCGCCCTGCTGCAGCCGCTGCCGGCGCCCGTCGAGCCCGCGGCGCCGGTCGTCGCACGCAACGACAAGCCGGCCGCCGGCAAACCGGCGGCCACGCCCGCGCGCGACGCCGGCGCCGCGACGAAGTCGCGCGGCCGCAAACCCGCCGAAGCCGAACTGCAGAAACTGTTCGTGCTCGACACCAACGTGCTGATGCACGACCCGAGCAGCCTCTTCCGCTTCGAGGAACACGACGTCTATCTGCCGATGATGACGCTCGAGGAACTCGACAACCACAAGAAGGGGATGTCCGAAGTCGCGCGCAATGCACGCCAGGTCAGCCGCACGCTCGACGCGCTCGTCGCCGACGGCGGCCCGATCTCGGCCGGCATTCCGCTGTCGCGCCTCGGCAGCCGCGACGCGCTCGGCCGCCTGTACTTCCAGACGAAGCTCGCCGACATCGCGCCCGTCGAAGGCCTGCCCGAAGGCAAGGCCGACAACCAGATCCTCGGCGTCGTGCGCGCGCTGCAGCGCGACCGCCCCGATCGCCAGGTCGTGCTGGTGTCGAAAGACATCAACATGCGGATCAAGGCGCACGCGCTCGGCCTGCCTGCGGAAGACTACTTCAACGACCAGGTGCTCGAGGATTCGGATCTCCTGTACAACGGCGTGCGCGAGCTGCCGCAGGACTTCTGGACCAAGCACGCGAAGGGCATGGAGAGCTGGCAGGACACGAAGACGGGTACCACGTACTACCGCGTGACGGGCCCGCTCGTCGCGTCGATGCTCGTCAACGAGTTCGTCTATCTGGAGCCGCAGAACGGCGAGCCGACGTTCCACGCGATCGTCCGCGAGCTGAACGGCAAGACGGCGCTGCTGCAGACTTTGCGCGACTACAGCCACCACAAGAACAACGTGTGGGGCATCACCGCGCGCAACCGCGAGCAGAACTTCGCGCTGAACCTGCTGATGAACCCCGAGATCGACTTCGTCACGCTGCTCGGCCAGGCCGGCACCGGCAAGACGCTCGTCGCGCTCGCGGCCGGCCTCGCGCAGGTGCTCGACGACAAGCGCTACAACGAGATCATCGTGACGCGCGCGACCGTGCCCGTCGGCGAGGACATCGGTTTCCTGCCCGGTACCGAGGAAGAGAAGATGCAACCGTGGATGGGCGCATTCGACGACAACCTCGAAGTGCTGCAGAAGACCGATGATGCGGCCGGCGAATGGGGGCGCGCCGCGACGCAGGAGCTGATCCGTTCGCGCCTCAAAGTGAAGAGCATGAACTTCATGCGCGGCCGCACGTTCGTCGACAAGTACCTGATCATCGACGAGGCGCAGAACCTGACGCCGAAGCAGATGAAGACGCTCGTCACGCGCGCGGGCCCCGGCACGAAGATCGTCTGCCTCGGCAACATCGCGCAGATCGACACGCCGTACCTGACCGAAGGCAGCTCGGGCCTGACCTACGTCGTCGACCGCTTCAAGGGCTGGGGCCACAGCGGCCACGTGACCCTCGCGCGCGGCGAACGCTCGCGGCTCGCCGACTACGCGTCGGACATCCTGTAACGCGCAGGCCGGCCGATCGGCCGGCTTTCGACGCCACGCGGCGCTCCGTTTTTTGGAGCGCCGTTTTTATTTAGGGTCGAAGATATAAGCAATGCTTCGTCACGCGACCATGCAGTTTACGCGCGAAACTTCAAGTAAATTCTCAAGAATGGTTGCTTAAGCCCCGCCGGTGCGTCTACCATCGGGTCTGTCTGTCGTCATACGATTCGCGAGCGCGCCGCGCTCGCCCGCCTTGCCATGCTTCGAATCTGGGTTCCCGTCGCCGTCGTCTCCCTGCTTGCGGCCTGTTCCAGCGTGCCGCCGCAGTCGGCATCGCGTTCCGCTTCGGGCATGAAGATCACGACGCCGCGTGCATTCCCCGCGCCCGCCAATTTCCCGAAATTCGTCGACCACAGCGTCGGTCAGGAAGAAATCTCGATCCAGGCGATGAGCCTCGTCGGCGTCCCGTATCGTTGGGGCGGCAACACGCCGGCGAGCGGCTTCGACTGCAGCGGGCTCGTCCGCTACGTGATCGGCCGCGCGGCCGACGTGAACCTGCCGCGCACGACCGCCGACATGAGCGGCCGCGGCGTGGCGATCGAACCCGACGAGATCGCGCCGGGCGACCTGATCTTCTTCAATACGACCGGGCGTCCGCATTCGCACGTCGGCATCTATGTGGGCAAGCTGCGCTTCGTGAACGCGCCCTCCAGCGGCGGCACCGTGCGGCTCGACTATCTGACGAACCCATACTGGGCGAAGCGCTTCGACGGCATTCGTCGCGTCGCGCCGCCGCGCTCGGCCCCGACGCCGTTCGATGCGCCGACCTACGAAGCCAAGCGCGACGAGCCGCGCAATGCCCCGGCGGTCGCGGCCGCTCCCGTGGTCGTGACGGCTGCCGCCGCGCCGCGGCAGCCCGCGTATGCGCCGCCGCAAACGAGAGCGACGCAGGCGCCGGCCGCCCCGACCACGCGGGTCGTGACGGCCGCCGCAGTTGCACCGGCGGCACCGGTCGCCGATCCGTACGAACCGCCGCCGCCACGGATGCAGGCGGCGCAGCAGCAAGCCACGTCGGCGAATGACGCGATGCCCGCGATGACGGCCAATGCCGCACCGGCCGCCCCGGCGGAAGTCGGCACGCAGATCCCGACGACCGCGCTGACGGCCGCCCAGGCCGCCGCCTTCGATGCCGAACCGCCGCCCGCCACCGCGTCGACGCCCCCACGCGGTATCGAGCCCGCGCCCGTGCAGGTATGGCGAGCATCGACGCAATCCGCGCCCATCAGCCCGCGCACCGGTACGGCAGACGATCCGATCGCGCGGTTTGCGAACGGCAGTTATTGAGCGATTGCCCGAATCCGCCCGTCAACGACGTTGGCGGCATCTGCCGTCCCTCCCGCCTCGTCGCCGCTCTCCCGCCCAGCCTCCAAAAGAAAATGCGCCGCAGCCTTTCGGCTTGCGGCGCATTTCATGTCGATCCGGCCGTGTCGGCGCTCAGAAGATCTGGCGTCCGAGCCACCACCCGCCAGCCGCGAACAACGCGGCCGCCGGCAGCGTCAGCACCCACGCCCACACGATGTTGCCGGCGACGCCCCAGCGCACGGCCGACAGCTTCTGCGTCGCGCCGACACCGACGATCGCGCCGGTAATCGTGTGCGTGGTCGACACGGGAATGCCGAGGAACGACGCGATGAACAGCGTGATCGCGCCGCCGCTTTCCGCGCAAAAACCGCCGACCGGCTTGAGCTTCGTGATCTTCTGGCCCATCGTGCGCACGATGCGCCAGCCGCCGAACAGCGTACCGAGGCCCATCGAAAGGTAGCACGCGCCGATCACCCAGGCCGGCGGCGCATCGGCGCTCGCCGACGCGTAACCGCTCGCGATCAGCAGCATCCAGATGATACCGATCGTCTTCTGTGCGTCGTTGCCGCCGTGACCGAGGCTGTACAGCCCGGCCGACAGCAGTTGCAGCCGGCGGAAGCGCCGGTCGACCTTGCTGGGCGCGGTACGGAAATACAGCCACGACACGCCGAGCATGAACAGCGAACCGAGGATGAAACCGAGCAGCGGCGAAATGAAGATGAACGCGATCGTCTTCAGCAGCCCGTCGATGTTCAGCGCGCTCCAGCCGGACTTCGCGAGCGCCGCGCCGACGAGGCCGCCGATCAGCGCGTGCGACGAGCTCGACGGAATCCCGTAGTACCACGTGATCACGTTCCAGCCGATCGCACCGACCAGTGCGCCGAACACGACGTAATGGTCGACGATCTCGGGATCGATCGTGCCTTTACCGACGGTCTGCGCGACTTTCAGGTGGAAGATGAAGTACGCGATCACGTTGAACGCGGCCGCGAACACCACGGCCTGCTGGGGTTTCAGCACGCCGGTCGACACGACGGTGGCGATCGAGTTCGCCGCGTCGTGAAAGCCGTTCATGAAGTCGAATACGAGCGCGACGAGCACCAGCGTCGCGACCATCCATAGGGCGAGTTGTATCGAATGCATCGTGGTCCGCTCAGGCGTTTTCCAGCACGATGCCTTCGATGATGTTCGCGACGTCCTCGCACTTGTCGGTGATCTCCTCGAGCAGCTCGTAGATCGCCTTCAGCTTGATGAGCGTCTTCACGTCGTCTTCCTCGCGGAACAGCTTCGACATCGCCGCGCGCAGCACGCGATCGGCCTCCGACTCCCAGCGGTCGATTTCCTCGCACTGCTTGAGGATCTGTGCCGACTGCTTCATGTCGGACAGCAAGCCGACGGCCTGCTGCACGTGTTGGGCCGACTGCGTGACGATGTGCGCGAGCTGGCTCGCCTCGGACGTGACGGACTGCACGTCGTACAGCGACACGGCCGTCGCAACGTCTTCCATCAGGTCGAGGATGTCGTCCATCGTCGTGATCAGCTTATGGATCTCGTCGCGATCGAGCGGCGTGATGAAGGTCTTGTGCAGCAGATCGATCGCCTCGTGCGTGAGCTTGTCGGCGGCCTTCTCGGCGATTTGCACGTTTTGCTTGTGAATCTCGGCGTCGGCGAGATTGTCGATCAGCAGTTCGAGCTCGCGGCCACCGGAAACGATGTGCTTCGCGTGCGCGTTGAAGAGTTCAAAGAACTTGCCCTCGGTGGGCATGAATCGACCGAACATGGGATTCCTGAGAGATTGTCAAACTACTGTCACGAAAACGGGCGACATTGTACCGTTTCCGGTCGCGACGCGACGTGCGCATATGCGCACGCCGGGATTGGATACAACATTTGGCGAAATAGGTGTTTACAACCGGCTTCACTCGCCGTAGAAGGTTTGCGCCCCGGCAAAGTTGTCGAACTTCGTGTATTGCCCCAGGAACGTGAGCCGAACGGGCCCGATCGGGCCGTTACGCTGCTTGCCGATGATGATTTCGGCCGTCCCCTTGTCTGGGCTGTCGGGATTGTAGACTTCATCGCGATAGATGAACAGGATCACGTCCGCATCCTGCTCGATTGCGCCCGATTCGCGCAAATCCGACATCACCGGACGCTTGTTCGGGCGCTGTTCGAGGCCGCGGTTCAGCTGCGACAGCGCGATCACCGGCACGTCGAGCTCCTTCGCGAGACTCTTCAACGAGCGCGAAATCTCCGAGATTTCCGTCGCGCGGTTCTCGCCCTGCGACGAACCCGACATCAGCTGCAGGTAGTCGACGATGATCAGGCCGAGCTTGCCGCACTGCCGCGCAAGGCGCCGCGCGCGCGAGCGCAACTCCATCGGGTTCAGGCCGCCCGTCTCGTCGATGAAGAGCTGCGCCTCGCTCATCTTCTGCACCGCGTGCGTCAGTTTCGGCCAGTCCTCGTCCGTCAGGCGGCCGGTTCGCATCCGGTGCTGGTCGAGCCGACCGATCGAGCCGAGCATACGCATCACGAGCTGGGTGCCCGGCATTTCCATCGAGAACACCGCGACCGGCAACCCGTACTCGACCGCGACGTATTCGCCGATGTTCATCGAGAAGGCCGTGTTGTGCGTGACGACATAGTCGTCCGTCACGTACAGGCGCGATGGGTGCGACACCGAGATGCACTGCGTCGCCGTCCGGCGCGTCGGTTCGATGTCGACGATCACCGGCATCTTGCGGCGCGAGCGCCCGCCCGTCAGCCGTTCGCGCTTGCCTTCGAACAGGAACAGGCTCTGCGGTTCCGGATGGCTGATCGTGCACACGTAAGCCGTTGCACCGGCCACTCGCTGGCCGTGCGACGTGAAGCTGGTCGCCTTTTCCGAAATCTGGCACCACGCGCCGAGCGAACGAGCGAGTTCCTGAACGTCGCGCGCCAGTTGCGGGCTGGCCGTCGAATAACGCACCGTGCCCCACGATTCGACCCAGCCGTCGGTATCGAGCAATCCACGCAGCAAGTCGAGCCGCGCGTCCTTTCCCGCATCGAGATACGCGCGCGGAATGAACTTGTCGTAGCTGGTACGCCCCCAGAGGCCGAATTCCGCGAGCGCCGCCTTCAGCGGATTGACCGCCGCGCGCGGCGCCAAGCCGGCCGGCCGGCGCTTGATTCGCCAGTCGTACTGCCCTGCATGTTCGAGTTCGAGCGTCGCATCGACCCGCGAGCGCATCCGTTCGAGCGTTTCCTCGGCCTTCACGCTGAAACGCACGGCGGTACCGCCCAGCGAACCGTCGCCGAGCAGCGCGCCGAGCACCCACGGATCGACGGGAAGCGCGTCCGTATGCCCGAAGTCGCCGCTTGCCATGTCGATCCACAGGCGATTCCGGTAGCGCTGCCGGGTCAGCAGCGTGCGAATTTCCGCCGTGTTCAAAATGCGCGGCTTCGGCCACTCGCGGTAATGGACGCACCAGAGATGCTCGTCGCAGCATTCGGCGGAACGGCCGTCCGAGAATCGGACACGGTAAACCTGCCGCTCACCCTGCGGATAGATGCCGGTCACCATCGACGGCGCGCCGTCGACCGAAGCCAGCGCATCGCCGATCGTCAGCTCGCCCATCCGCTTCCAGCCGCTCAGCGTTTTCACGCGCGCATCGAGCGGCTGTGCCTTGCCCATCGACGGTCTGCCGGCCACGATGATCAGTTCGCCGCCGTGCATCCCCGACGTCATCCGGTCGAGATCGACGAAGCCGGTCGGCGTGCCGGTGACGTCGCTCGGATTCGCGGTGTGGTACAGCGTGTCGATGCGCTCGACCACCTGCGTGAGCAGCGGGCCGATCTCGAGGAAGCCCTGGTTGCCGCGCGCGCCCTCTTCGGCGATCGAGAACACCTTCGATTCGGCTTCGTCGAGCAGCTGGCGGACTTCCTTGCCCTGCGGATTGAAGGCGTCGGCCGAGATTTCGTCGGCGACCGACACCAGCCGGCGCAGCACCGCGCGGTCGCGCACGATTTCCGCGTAGCGGCGGATGTTCGCCGCGCTCGGCGTGTTCTGCGCAAGGGCGTTCAGATACGCGAGCCCGCCGACGTCGTCGGCCTTGCCGGACGTGGTCAGCGCTTCGTACACGGTCACGACGTCGGCCGGGCGCGTCGCCGCGATCAGCCGGCCGATGTGCTCGTAGATGATCCGGTGGTCGTAGCGGTAGAAGTCGCCCTGCGACAGGAAGTCGGCAATCCGGTCCCATGCCGCGTTGTCGAGCAACAGGCCGCCGAGCACCGACTGTTCGGCTTCGACCGAATGCGGCGGGACTTTCAGCGATTCGATTTGGGGATCTTGCGGCGCGTTCATGGGTTGGGATTATCGCGAATAGATGGCGGCAGCGCTACCACCGCTTGCCGGCGAGCAGGCAATAAAAAAGGCAGGCCCCGGTTGCCCGGGCGCCTGCCCTTGTCCGGACGGCGGAAGCCGCCCGGCAAGCTTGCATACGCTTACGCGTGGTCGCCGATCACGTTGATCGTGACGTCGACGACGACGTCCGTGTGCAGCGCAACCTGGACGTTGTGCTCGCCGATCATCTTCAGCGGGCCTTCCGGCATGCGCACTTGCAGCTTTTCGACTTCGTAGCCTGCCTTCTTCAGCAGTTCCGCGACGTCGCCGTTCGTGACCGAGCCGAACAGACGGCCGTCGACGCCCGACTTCTGCGTGATTTCGAACGTCTGGCCGTTCAGCTTCTCGCCGACTGCCTGCGATGCCGCCAGCTTTTCAGCGGCGATCTTTTCGAGTTCAGCGCGGCGCACTTCGAATTCGGCGATCGCTTCCTTCGTTGCACGGCGAGCCTTGCGGTTCGGGATCAGGAAGTTGCGAGCGTAACCGTCCTTGACCTTGACGATATCGCCGAGGTTACCCAGATTGGCGACTTTTTCCAACAGAATGATTTGCATTCGAATTCTCCTTATTGCGTCGCCTGATTACGCCTTGTGCTGATCGGTGTACGGCAGCAGCGCGAGGAAACGCGCACGCTTGATGGCCGTATCCAGCTGACGCTGATAGTGCGCCTTCGTACCCGTCAGACGAGCCGGCGTGATCTTGCCGTTTTCGCCGATGAAGTCCTTCAGCGTTTCCGTGTCCTTGTAGTCGATCTGCTCGACGCCGGCAGCCGTGAAACGGCAGAACTTCTTGCGCTTGAAGAGCGGGTTTTGTTGCTGACGACGCTTGTCGAATTTCTTACCAGTCGGGCGGGGCATGATTTCAGTCCTTTCCAATGTCCTGCAATGCTGTGATGTGAAACACCAAGGTTCTCGCGTTGCGGCTTTTCTTGGCCAGGAAGCCCGTGAACAGCGTTTCGACGCCCATTTCACGACTTTCCAGCTTGCCGCTCGCCTCACCGGCCGCCACCGCCTCGATCGTCATTTCGACCTGGCGGGGAATGCCTGCTTCGACGACTTCCGTGCGGTGATGCAATGTGGCGCTTGCGATCGGAACACCTGCCGGCGTATATCGCACCGGTGCGCGTTCGACGACGCTCGCCGTCAATTGCAACCTGTTCACGTGAGTGGCGCGCTCCTTGATGGCTTAATGCGTGACGAACTTAAGCCTGCGCTTCGGCCGGCTGAGCTGCAGCCGCCTTCTTGGCTTCTTCGCGCTGAACTTCCTTCATCATCGGCGACGGGCCGGTTTCGGCCTTCTTCATCTTGACGATGAGGTGGCGCAGCACGGCGTCGTTGAACTTGAACGCGTGTTCGAGTTCGTCGAGCGTCGTCTGGTCGCACTCGATGTTCATGCAGACGTAGTGAGCCTTCGCGAGTTTCTCGATCATGTAGGCCAGTTGGCGACGGCCCCAGTCTTCGACGCGGTGGATCTGGCCGCCGTGCGACGTGATCGTGGTCTTGTAACGCTCGATCATCGCGGGCACTTGCTCGCTTTGATCGGGGTGCACGATGAATACGATTTCGTAATGACGCATTACACACTCCTTGTGGATTAAAGCCACCCGGGCGTCTGAACCGGTGTGGCAAGTGAGAAGCCGAAGATTCTAACCCGGTTACGGGGCGCATGCAAGGCCAATCGACGATTGGCAAACGGATTCGGCCGTGTTTTCAAAGACTTGAACAGGTATGCCGGCGCAAATGCCATCGGTTCGCGCGTTATCGCGCCGGGGTCGGAACAGCCACGCGCCGCGCCGCCGCCGGCGCGGTCATTCGCCGTGCGTGCCCGCAAGTCGCGCGTCGAGCGCCGTCCGGAACGCCGCGAGCGCCGACGGCTCGGCGTCGGTCACGGCCCACCACGTCATCCCGGCCGCGCTCCAGCGGTCGAGCGCATAGCCCTGCGACACCGTCGCATACGGAGCAGCCGGCCGCTCCCCGGCCGGCTGCACGTAGACGTCGACCACGTGCTGCCGGTGGCGATAGACGAGCACCGCGACGCGGCGACGCCCGACGTAGTCGAGCCGGCCGCCGACCAGCGCGAAGCCGCTCGCCGCAAGATCCTCGACCGGCGGCGCATAGTCGAGCCGGCCGTTGAACCACGGCTTGACCGTGTGCCGGTCGGTCGAGATCACGTCGATGTCGCGCGCCGACAGGTCGGCCCGCACATGGCTCGCGACGAGCTCGTCGACCGTTCGGTCGGTATCGGCATGGCGGGCGGACCATGCCATTGCGCCCGCCGCCGCGAGCGCCACCAGCAACGCGACGCCCCAGCCGAGGCCCGGCAACGCGGCCACGCGGGGCCCGGCACCGGTCGATACCGGTCGTGCCGCGCCACCGCGCCCGGGCAGCCAGGAGAACCGGTCGCGCCCGCGCGGCCGCCGCGGCGGCGACCGGGGCTCATCCCGAGGCTCGGCCCGCGACGGCTCGTGGGCATGCGCGTCGGCTGCCGCCGGCAGGCTCGCGAGGATGCTCGCCCGCAGCGCGTCCGGCGCGCGGTGATAATCGGCCTGCCGTACGGCCTGCACCAGCGCGACGATCCGCGCACGTTCGCGGCGGCACGCATCGCACCCGTCGACATGCTGCTGGACCCGCAACGCATCGGGCGCCGACAGCTCGCGGTCGACGTCCGCGTCCAGCAACGCTCGCGCTTCGTTACAGTCCATCGATAGCCTCCGATGCGGTTCCGCCTGCCGGCGCACGGCCCGGCCGGCCTTCGGTCGCCGGCGCAGGCGCGCCGCCCAGCAACGCGGCGAGCTTGCGCCGGCCGCGCGCGAGCCGCGACATCACCGTGCCGACCGGCACGTCCGCGATCGCCGCGATCTCGCGGTAGCTCAGGTCCTCCATCTCGCGCAGCACGAGCACCTCGCGGTATTCGGGCGGCAGCTGCGCGAGCGCCGCATTCACGAGCCGCACGTTCTCGCCGCGCAGCAGATGCGCCAGCGGATCCTCCGTGGCCGGCTGCCAGTCGTCGGGCACGTCGGCGTCGTCGAGCGTGTCGGGCAACGCGACCTCGTGCGCATGCGTGCGCCGCCGCCACTCCGTGTACCAGGTGTGGCGCACGATCGTCAGCAGCCACGGCCGCGCGTTGTCGCCGCGACACGAATCGACGAAGCGCAGCGCGCGCATGCACGCGTCCTGGACGACGTCGTCCGCATCGCCGGCGCTGCCGCTCAGCCAGCGCGCGAGGTTGTACGCGGCGTCGAGATGCGGGAGCACGAGCACGCGAAACCGCTCGCCGCGCGCGATCGCATCGTCCGCCGCTCGTTCATCGACCGCCTGTCCGGCTTGCCCCACATGGCCTCCCTGGTCCCGGCGGCCGACGCCGCGCCCGTTCCGCGCACGGCGCCCGGACAGACCGGCAACGTGCGCGCTCGATGACCTTACCGCCGCTGCGTCGAGTTTATTCCCGCACCGTGCACACGAAGCGTAAAAAATCGCCGGACGGCCGCGCGGGCTGCCCCGTCACGGCGTGGTGCTCCAGTAGCCGGGGCGCGCGTACGCGGCGCGCAGGTAGTCGATGAAATAGCGCACGCGCGCCGGCACGTAGCGTTGCTGCGGGTAGACCGCGAGGATGTCGTAGTCGGGCAGCGCATATTCGTCGAGCACGGTCTCGAGTTCGCCCGTTTCGAGCTGCGCGGCGATTTCCCACGTCGAGCGCCAGCCGAGCCCGAGCCCTTCGGCCACCCAGCGGTGCAGCAGCTCGCCGTCGTTGCAGTCGAGATTGCCGGTCACGCGCATCGTCGCGATCTTGCCGTGGCGCTGGAAATACCAGCCGCGGTTCTGGCCGCCCTGCAGGTTGAACGCGAGACAGTTGTGCTTCAGCAGGTCGTCGAGCGACTTCGGCCGGCCGTGCTTGCGGAAATACCCGGGCGTGCCGCACACCACGCGCCGGTTCGACGCGAGCTTCACCGCGACGAAGTTCGGATCGACCGCGCCGCCGATCCGGATCGACAGGTCATAGCCCTCGCGCACGAGATCGACGACGCGGTCGGTCAGGTTGAACGACAGCTGCATCTCCGGCTTGTCGGCCAGAAAACCGGGCGCGTGCGGCGCGACGTGCTTGCGGCCGAACGCGGCCGGCGCCGACACGATCAGGTGGCCGCTCACCGCGCGCCGCCCGGCGGCCAGCTCGTTCTCGGCCTGATCCCATTCGCTGAGCAGCCCGCGGCAGCGCTCGAGGAACGCGGCCCCCTCCTCGCTGACGACCAGCCGCCGCGTCGAGCGGTACATCAGCTTCACGCCGAGGCGCTTCTCCAGCGCGTCGATGCGCCGCCCGAGCACCACCGGCGACACGCCCTCCTCGAGCGCCGCCGCCGCGAGGCTGCCGGCATCGGCCACCCGTACGAACGTCTCGATCTGCTTGAAGCGGTCCATCTTCCGTCTCCGTTCCGACTCCGGCGGGAAGCCCCGTCCGGCGGTCATTCCATACTTTTAGTTTCGAAATAAGCGACTTCGGCTGATCTTATCAAACCTTTCCTGCATCCCTAAAGTGTTCCCAACAGACCGATTCGCAAGATCCGCCACATTCAAGGAGACATTCATGGCCAAGATGAGAGCCGTCGACGCAGCCGTACTCGTGCTCGAGAAGGAAGGCATCCAGACCGCGTTCGGCGTGCCGGGCGCCGCGATCAACCCGTTCTACTCGGCCATGCGCAAGTCGGGCGGCATCAGCCACGTGCTCGCCCGTCACGTCGAAGGCGCGTCGCACATGGCCGAAGGCTTCACGCGTGCGGCACCGGGCAACATCGGCGTGTGCATCGGCACGTCGGGCCCCGCCGGCACCGACATGATCACCGGCCTCTACTCCGCGTCGGCCGACTCGATTCCGATCCTCGCGATCACGGGCCAGGCGCCGCGCGCGCGCCTCTACAAGGAAGATTTCCAGGCCGTCGACATCGAATCGATCGCCAAGCCGGTCACCAAGTGGGCCGTCACCGTGCGCGAACCGGCGCTCGTGCCGCGCGTGTTCCAGCAGGCGTTCCACCTGATGCGCTCGGGCCGTCCGGGCCCGGTGCTGGTCGACCTGCCGATCGACGTGCAGCTCGCCGAAATCGAATTCGACATCGACACGTACGAACCGCTGCCGGTCTACAAGCCCGCGGCCACCCGCGCGCAGATCGAGAAGGCGCTCGCAATGCTGAACGACGCGGACAAGCCGCTGATCGTGTCGGGCGGCGGCGTGCTCAACGCGGCGGCCGAAGACCTGCTCGTGCAGTTCGCCGAAACGGTCGGCGTGCCGGTGATCCCGACGCTGATGTCGTGGGGCGCGATTGCCGACGACCACCCGCTGATGGCCGGCATGGTCGGCCTGCAGACGTCGCACCGCTACGGCAACGCGACGATGCTCGCGTCCGACTTCGTGCTCGGCATCGGCAACCGCTGGGCGAACCGCCACACGGGCAGCATCGAGGTCTACACGAAGGGCCGCAAGTTCGTGCACGTCGACATCGAGCCGACGCAGATCGGCCGCGTGTTCGGCCCCGATCTCGGCATCGTGTCGGACGCGAAGGCGGCGCTCGAGCTGTTCGTCGCGGTGGCACGGGAATGGAAGACCGCCGGCAAGCTGAAGGATCGCAGCGCGTGGGTCGCGGAATGCCAGGAACGCAAGCGCACGCTGCAGCGCAAGACGCACTTCGACAACGTGCCGGTCAAGCCGCAGCGCGTGTACGAAGAGATGAACAAGGTGTTCGGCCGCGATACCTGCTACGTCAGCACGATCGGCCTGTCGCAGATCGCCGCCGCGCAGTTCCTGCACGTGTTCAAGGCGCGCAACTGGATCAACTGCGGCCAGGCCGGCCCGCTCGGCTGGACGATCCCCGCCGCGCTCGGCGTGCGTGCGGCCGACCCGAGCCGCCCGATCGTCGCGCTGTCCGGCGACTACGACTTCCAGTTCATGATCGAGGAACTGGCGGCCGGCGCGCAATTCAAGCTGCCGTACGTGCACGTCGTCGTGAACAACTCGTACCTCGGGCTGATCCGCCAGGCGCAGCGCGCGTTCGACATGGACTACTGCGTGCAGCTCGCGTTCGACAACGTGAACGCGCCGGAACTGAACGGGTATGGCGTCGACCACGTGGCCGTCGCGGAAGGCCTCGGCTGCAAGGCGCTGCGCGTGTTCAAGCCGGAAGAAATCGAGCCGGCGCTGCGCCAGGCGCAAACGCTCGCGGAAGAGTTCAGCGTGCCGGTGGTCGTCGAAGTGATCCTCGAGCGCGTGACGAACATCTCGATGGGCACCGAAATCGACGCGATCAACGAATTCGAGGAGCTCGCCGAAAAGGCCGAGCACGCACCGACCGCGATCTCGATGCTCGACTGAACCGCACGATATTTTTGACTGACCGACCGAAGAGGCTTAGCTCATGCCGAAGTTTGCTGCAAACCTGACCATGCTGTTCAACGAAGTGCCGTTCCTCGACCGCTTCAAGGCGGCCGCGGACGCGGGCTTCGACGCCGTCGAGTTTCTGTTCCCGTATCCGTACGCGAAAGAGGAACTCGCCGAGCGGCTCGAGACGCACCGCCTGCGCCTCGTGCTGCACAACCTGCCCGCCGGCAACTGGGATCAGGGCGAGCGCGGCATTGCGTGCCTGCCCGATCGCGTGAGCGAATTCCAGGAAGGCGTCGGCCGTGCGATCGAGTACGCGAAGGCGCTGAAGGTGCCGCAGCTGAACTGCCTCGTCGGCATCCCGTCGGCGAGCACCGCGCGCGACAAGACGTTCGTGACGATCGTCGACAACCTGCGCTTCGCCGCCGACGCGCTGAAGCGCGAAGGCATCCGCCTGCTCGTCGAACCGTGCAACAGCTTCGACATCCCGGGCTTCGCGCTGAACCGCTCGTCCGAAGGGCTCGACGTGATCCGCGCGGTCGGCTCGGACAACCTGTTCCTGCAGTACGACATCTATCACATGCAACGCATGGAAGGCGAACTGGCCGCGACGATCGAACGCAACCTCGCGTCGATCGGCCACGTCCAGCTCGCGGACAACCCGGGCCGCAACGAGCCGGGCACCGGCGAGATCAACTACGCGTTCCTGTTCGCGCTGCTCGACCGGCTCGGCTATGCCGGCTACGTCGGCTGCGAATACAAGCCCCGTACCACCACGACGGAAGGCCTCGGCTGGCTGCAAAGCGTGGCCGGCTGTGCACCGGCCTCGGCGCGTCGCGCCGCCTGAGTCGCGCCCTTCCCGTTTTCAGCCCTATAGGAGACTTTCACATGGCAACCATCGGTTTCATCGGCCTCGGCATCATGGGCGCGCACATGGCGCGCAACCTGCTCAAGGGCGATCATCAGCTCGTCGTGAACGGTGCGTTCCCGATTCCCGACGACCTGCGCGGCAGCGCGAAGGTCGTCGCGAACTCGACCGAAGTCGCGCAGCACGCCGACATCATCATCTCGATGGTGCCGGACACGCCCGACGTGCGCAACGTGCTGTTCGCCGACGACGGCGTCGCGAAGGGCCTGACGGCCGGCAAGCTCGTGATCGACATGAGCTCGATTTCGCCGCTCGACACGCAGGCATTCGCGAAGCAGATCAACGCGCTCGGCTGCGACTACCTCGACGCGCCGGTGTCCGGCGGCGAGGTCGGCGCACGCGAAGCGACGCTGACGATCATGGTCGGCGGCCCGGAGAAGGCATTCGAGCGCGCGAAGCCGCTGTTCGAGAAGATGGGCAAGAACATCACGCTCGTCGGCGACAACGGTGCCGGCCAGACCTGCAAGGTCGCGAATCAGATCATCGTCGCGCTGAACATCGAGGCGGTCGGCGAAGCGCTGCTGTTCGCCGCACGTTCGGGCGCCGACCCGGAGCGTGTGCGCCAGGCGCTGATGGGCGGCTTCGCCGCGTCGCGCATCCTCGAAGTGCACGGCGCGCGGATGACCAAGCGCACGTTCGATCCGGGCTTCCGCATCGAGCTGCACCAGAAGGACCTGAACCTCGCGCTCGACGGCGCACGCAAGCTCGGCCTCGCGCTGCCGCACACCGCGAGCGCGCAGCAGCTGTTCAGCGTGTGCGCATCGCACGGCGGCAAGGCATGGGATCACTCGGCCCTCGTGCGCGCGCTCGAGATCATGTCGAACTTCGAGATCGGCCAGACGCCGGCCGCGTAACGCGGATGCCGCAACGCGCGCTTTCGCTGCGATGGCGCAGGCGCGCGACGCATACACGCGACTCGGCCACGGCCGGTCGCCTCGATGCGCGACGCACGCGCGCATCACGTTGGGGCGCCCCGCCCCGCATCGCCAACGGCATGCGGGACGGGGCGAAAAACGCCGCTCTGGGCTGAGAGCGGCGTGGTGGGGTCCGCAGCGGCACCCGGCGGCGCCGGGGAAGCCTTGGTCGGTCAGACGTCGTCGTCGGGTGTCCGCCTGTCGGATTTCGCGTATTACATTTCTTTACGTTCGAGCGTGCGATTTTTCATGCAATCGTCGCGTTGAACGCCTACACTTTCGCCACGCCTTTCGAGAAAACCGCCGCGCTTGCGCCCGCCCAGGTGGCCGCATCCAGCGCGGTGTTTTTTTCGCCACTTCATGGCGCGTTTTCTTTTCAACCACCTAAGGAGTGCAGCGATGGGTCTTCTTTCGTTTATCAAAGAGGCGGGTGAAAAACTGCTGGGTCATGCCGACGCGCAAGCGGCGGAAGATCCGAATGCCGCAAACCAGACCGCGGCCGACGCAATCAAGAACTACATCAACACGCAAGGTCTCGACACGTCGAATCTGACCGTCGCGTTCGACGGCGCGTCGCGCACCGTGTCGCTGTCGGGCAGCGTGCCCGATCTCGACACGAAGGCGAAGGTCAAGGTCGCGGCCGGCAACGTGCAAGGCGTCGCAGGCGTCAACGACGACGGCCTGCAGCCGGACGATCCGGAAGTCCAGTACCACGACGTGAAGCCGGGCGACACGCTGTCGGCGATCGCGAAGGAAGTGTATGGCGACGCGAACAAGTACCCGGTGATCTTCGAGGCGAACAAGCCGATGCTGTCGAGCCCGGACCGGATCTACCCGGGCCAGAAGCTCGTGATTCCGCCGCAGTCCTGATCGTGCAATCCTGATCGTTCTCGCAGTACCGACGCAAAAATGGCAGGCCACCAGCCTGCCATTTTTTATGCGCGCCGCACGCCGCCCGAGCGGCGGCCATCCGTCACAGCGTATCGAACGCGTGCTGCAGTGCGTCTCGATCCCGAATGCCGTTCGCCAGCGCGAGCATCAGCAGCACGCGCGCCTTGAACGGGTGCAGCGAGCCCGCGCTCACGAAACCGAGCGCATCGTCGCTCGCGGCGCCGTTGCGCATCACGTGTCCCGAACCGACGCGCGACGCACGGACCACCGCCACGCCCGCGTTCGCCGCATCGGCGAGCGCCGCCTGCAGCACCGCATGGATCGACCCGTTGCCGGTGCCCGCGACGACGAGCCCGCGCACGCCGGCCGCGACGAGCGCGTCCACGGCCGTGCGCGTCACGCCCGCATAACTCGCGACGACTTCGACCGGCGGCCAGGTCGCGGCGATCGCCAGTTGCGTGTCGCGCGTGCGCGTGACGCGGCGCGCGAATTCGACGCGGCCGTCCTGCACCCAGCCGAGCGCGCCGAGTTCCGGCGACTGGAACGCGTCGACCGCATAGGTGCTCGTCTTCACGACATCGCGCGCGCCGTGGATCCGGTTGTTGAACGCGACCAGCACGCCCTGCCCGCGCGCGGCCGGATGCGCGGCCACCGTCACCGCGTTCAGCAGGTTCAGCGGGCCGTCGGACGACAGCGCGGTGGCCGGCCGCATCGCGGCCGTCAGCACGACCGGCTTGTCGCCCCGCACGACCAGATGCAGTGCATACGCGGTTTCCTCGAGCGTATCGGTGCCGTGGGTGATCACGATGCCGTCGACGGCCGGGTCGGCCATCAGCGCGTCGATCCGCGCGGCGAGCGTGTTCCACAGCGGCAGCGCGAGATCCTTGCTGTCGATGCTGGCGACCTGTTCCGCGTCGATGCGTGCGACCGACGCGAGTGCCGGCACGGCGTCGACCAGGAAATTGACGCCGAGCGCGCCGGCCTGGTAGCCGGCCGTGCTGGCGGCGTCGGGCGCGGCGCCGGCGATCGTGCCGCCCGTGGCGAGTACGGCGATGCGCGGCAGCGGCGCCGCGGACGAAGGGGATGCGATGTTCGGTGTATTCATGGCCGCGATTGTAATGGCTCCCGGCCGCGAGCCGGCAGGTTCCGGCGCGGCGGCCGGCGATAGCCGGCGCGCATCATGGTTTGTCCCGATCTCCGGGCCGCGCGCGGCGTCAACGGCCATGGCGTCCGCAACGTTATAGGAAGTGCCGTTTTGGTGTTTTCACCTTGATTTGCCATAATCGGAGCGCGCGGTGCGATGTGGCCCTGTCCTCATCGCGTCGTGCTTCGTGACGGCGTCGATCACACGCAATTCACCCCATGGGAGTGTCGAAATGAAAATCCAATCGCTCGTAGCCGCAGTGCTTCTCGGCGGCATGCTGGCTTCCCCCGCATTCGCGGCGAACAGCCAGCAGGACAAGATGAAGGCCTGTAACACCCAGGCAGCCGGCAAGACGGGCGACGAACGCAAGGCGTTCATGAAGGACTGCCTGTCGGCGAAGCCCGCGAAGGCGATGACGCAGCAGGAAAAGATGAAGGCGTGCAATACGCAGGCCACCGGCAAGAAGGGTGACGATCGCAAGGCGTTCATGAAGAGCTGCCTGAGCAACCAGCCGGCCGCCTGAGTCCCGGCGCTCCCGCCTCGAATGCCGCGCCCCGCTTCGGCGGGCGCGGCATTTTCATTTTCGTTGCACGCGCATCGACGCCCGCACTCCCGTCTTTCCCGCCCCGTTTTTTCCGGCAGCCGGCCCCGCGCCGCCACGCGGTGCGGCATTTCGCCGCGTTTTCTTCTATGATGGCTGCAACGCGGCCCACCCAAGACCAAGAAGCGCCATCGGGCCGCCCTCGAGACGGACGCGCACGCGCGTCAAACGGAGGCTTGGATGGCATGGAGACAACACCGCTGGTTCCGCCGCTGGCTGATCGTGATCGTGTTCTGGGCGGTGCCCGTCGCGATCGTCGCCGTACGCGAGATCCGCGAGGAAATGGCCTACAACAAGGCGGACCTGCAGCTCGCGCTGACCACCTGGCAGCTCACCGACGCGCAGCAGGCCGCCGGCGCCGCCGCGAAGTGTCACGGGGAGCCTGACGAAGCGCGCGCGGCCGGCTGCCCGGCCGACGTGCTCGCCGCCAACGCGCCGCGCCAGCAGGCGGCTCGCGACGAATACGTGGTACGCCGCAATACGCTCGCGGGCTATCTGTGGCATGCGTTCGTCGGCTACTGGGTCGTCCCGGCCGCGTTCCTGTTCGCGTGCGGCATCGTGATCGCGCTGATCCGCCGCGCGCTTCGCCGCCCGCCGATCAAGCCGCCCGTTCCGCCCGTCACACACTGACACGGGCGCGCGCTGCAAACGCCGCGCCCTCCCGCCCGCTCGTCGCGCGCCCCGCATGCCGACCCGCCCCCTCGCGCGTCGGCGCCGCATCGTCCGTTGGCGCGCCGCGACACCCCCACGCGATTTGACGCTTTTTCACGCGGCAACGAAAAGAGGCCGTAATCCGCTGTGATATAACTGCCGACGTGATCCGCTCCTTGAGCGAGACTCACTCCGAACGTCATCCGATGGAGAACAACGATGCAAAAACGGAATCTTGTGCTGAAAGCCGCCGCTGCGCTCATCGTCGGTAGCCTCGCGCTCACCGGTTGCACCACCACCCCGGACAAGCCGGACAACGCCGCGACCAACGCGTCCAAACGCCAGTCGATCGACGCGAGCGTCGACGCCACGCTGTCGCGCATGTACTCCACGGTCAAGGGTTCGCGCGAACTCGTCGCGAAATCGCGCGGCGTGCTGGTCTTCCCCGAAGTGCTCCAGGCCGGCTTCATCGTCGGCGGCCAGTCCGGCAACGGCGCGCTGCGCGTCGGCGGCAGCACGGTCGGCTACTACAACACGTCGTCGCTGTCGGTCGGCCTGCAGGCCGGCGCGCAGTCGAAGGCGATCGTGTTCCTGTTCATGACGCAGCAGGCGCTCGACGAATTCCGCAACTCGGACGGCTGGGCCGCCGGCGCCGGCGCCTCGGTCGCACTCGTGAAGATGGGCGCGAACGGCGCGGTCGATTCCAACACGGCCACCGCACCGGTCCAGGTCGTCGTGCTGACCAACGCCGGCCTGATGGGCGACGTATCGATCAACGGCACGAAGGTCACGAAGCTCAAGATCTGACGTTGACGCCCTGCCCGCGCGGGCCTCGCGCGGGTCATGCACAAACGGCGATGTCCTTGCGGGCATCGCCGTTTTTTTATCCGCCGGCGCGCTGCGCCAACGCGGCCGGGTCGATCGGGCCGCTCAGGTCGTCGAGTCGATCACCTTGAAGCGCGAGCGCTTCTGCGCGCGGATCACCGACTGGTACACGTCCACGTACTGCTGCGCCATCCGGCGCGACGTGAAGCGCTCCTCGAAGCGCTGCCGCACGCGCGCACGCGGCAGCAGGTGCAGCCGGTTCACGGCGGCCACCGCGCTGATTTCATCCTCGACGATGAAACCCGACACGCCCTCGTCCACCACTTCGGGCACCGCGCCGCGGTTGAACGCGATCACCGGCGTGCCGCACGACATCGCCTCGATCATCACCAGGCCGAACGGTTCCGGCCAGTCGATCGGAAACAGCAGCGCATGCGCGCCCGACAGGAATTCAGCCTTCTCGTGATCGGCGATCTCGCCGACGTATTCGACGTGCGGCAACGCGAAGAGCGGCTTGATCTCGCGGTCGAAGTATTCCTGGTCGGCCGCGTCGATCTTCGCGGCAATCCGGATCGGCAACCCGCACTGGCCGGCAATGCGGATCGCGGTGTCGACGCGTTTTTCCGGCGAGATGCGGCCGAGGAATGCGAGATAGCGCGGCTCGACGGGCTGCGGCATGTACAGCGTCTCGGGCAACCCGTGATAGACGGTCGTCAGCCATTTCGCCTGCGGCAACGGCTGGCGCTGCGAATTGGAAATCGAGATCACCGGGGCCGTGTTGAACGTGTCGAACACCGGTTGCTGCTCGGGCAGGTCGAGGCGGCCGTGCAGCGTCGTCACGTAAGGCGTGTCCTGTCGGTTGAAGACCGAGAACGAGTAGTAGTCCATGTGGAAATGGAGCACGTCGAAATCCTTCGCGCGGCGCGCGACCGTCTCCATCAGCAGCATGTGCGGCGCAACCCGGTCGCGGATCGACGAATCGAGTCGCAGCGCGCGCGGCCACACGGGCTCGAGCTTCGCCCGCGTCGTCGAATCGCCGCTCGCGAACAGCGTCACATCGTGGCCGAGCTCGACGAGCGCCTCGGTGATGTAGGACACGACGCGCTCCGTGCCGCCGTACAGCTTCGGCGGCACGGATTCGGTCAGCGGGGCGATCTGGGCAATTCTCATGGTCCACGTCTCCTGTGTCCTGTCCGTTGCGGTACGGCCGGCAGGGGGCCGCGCTTGCGCGCGCACGTCCTGCGTCCATCCCGCGCCGGCCGGCGCGGCACCAGCCGGATATCCCATTATTATTCGCGATCCCGATGAGCGGAACCGCCGGTCTTTCATTTTTTGGGGGTTGTTACAGACCGGATACATTCCGCAGAGCGGGCCCGGCCGCCTCGCATCGAGCCCGTTCGGGGCCGATCCGATGCCTTCGCGCGCCGATCGCGACCCAACGCACGCCATCAGGCCGTCAGCGCGACGGCCACTTCCACGCCGGCAGGTCGCGCGAGTCGGCATCGACGAGCGCGGTCGCGCCGAGCTGCTTGTCGAGCACCAGCGATTC
Organism: Burkholderia sp. MSMB1459WGS; assembly: GCF_001534535.1. Lineage (NCBI taxonomy): Bacteria > Pseudomonadati > Pseudomonadota > Betaproteobacteria > Burkholderiales > Burkholderiaceae > Burkholderia > Burkholderia sp. MSMB1459WGS. The sequence goes on along the minus strand of NZ_LPMU01000013.1, from coordinate 64,113 downwards.
GCAGCCGGCCTCGCGCTCGAGCGTCGCGATGAGCCGCGCCGCGTGCGACACGACCAGCACCTGCGAATGCCGCGCGGCCTGCGCGATCAGCCGGCCGAGCGCCGGCAGCAGATCGGGATGCAGGCTCGTCTCGGGTTCGTTCAGCACCATCAGCGCCGGCGGCCGCGGCGTCAGTAGCGCGGCCGCGAGCAGCAGGTAGCGCAGCGTGCCGTCGGACAACTCGGCCGCCGCCAGCGGCCGCAGCAGCCCCGGCTGGCGCATCAGCACGTCGAAACGGCCGCGGCCGCCCGGTTTGTCGATCTCGACCGACGCGCCGGGAAACGCGTCGTCGATCGCCGCGTCGAGCGCCGCCGCATCGCCGATTTCGCGGATCGTCTGCAGCGCGGCGGCCAGGTCGGCCCCGTCGTCCGCGAGCACCGGCGTATGGGTGCCGATGTGCGACTGGCGCGCCGGTGCCCGCGCATCGGTCCGGAAATGGTCGTAGAAGCGCCACGAGCGGATCCGCTCGCGCACCGCGATCATCTCGGGCGCGCCGGTCGGATCGGCGAACTCGGTCATCATGCTGTCGAAGCTCGCGACCGGTTGCGGAATCGTCCGCCAGTCGCCCGACGCGGTACGCACGCGAATCTGCGCGCCCTGCCGGTCGACCAGCAGCGTGGACGGGCGCGGCAACGCGCCGCCCCAGATGCATTCGCGCTTGATCACCGGATCGAGCGCGAACTGCGAGCTGCTCGGCAGCGGCAGGCCGAGATCGATCGAATAGCCGAAATCGTCGCACGCAAAGCCGAGCTTCAGGCTCACCGGCCCGTTGCGCACGGTGCCCGTCACCGGCACCTCGCCGGCCAGCATCGCGCGCGAGAAGCGCTCGGGCCCGGCCCACAACGTCGACGGCAAGCCGCCCTCGCGCGCGAGCGACGGGATCACGCGGCCCTGCGCGGTGTCGGCGAGCAGCCTCAGCGCGCGGTACACGCTCGACTTGCCGCTGCCGTTCGGCCCCGTGACGACGTTGAGCGCCGCGAGCGGCACGATGAGCTCGCGCAGCGAGCGGTAATTGGCGATGGCGAGCGTCTTCAGCGCGGTCATGGGAATGGGCGATGGGGCATGGCAGGCCGGCGCCGGGCCGCGTTCAGCGACCGTCGACGGCCTGCGGGTCGGCCGCGGTGTTGGCCGCCGTGCTGGCGGCAGGCGAGCGCGCGTGCGGCCGTTCGGGATTCGGCGCATCGGGCGCGGATTCGTGCGGATACAGCTCCATCCGGCTGCGCGGCAGGCATTGCGGATAGCGGTTCTGCAGATAGGCGATCAGCCCTTCGCGCACGCGGCAGCGCAGATCCCAGCACGACGACGAGTCGGCCGCGCTGACGAGCGCACGCAGTTGCATCGTGCGCTCCGTCGCGTCGGTCACCTGCAGCACCTGCACGCGGCCGTCCCATTCCGGCGCGGCGTGGACGAGCCGTGCGAGTTCCTCGCGCAGCGGCGCGAGCGGCGTGCGGTAATCGACCGACAGGTAAACGGTACCGATGATCTCCGCGCTACTGCGCGTCCAGTTCGTGAACGGGTTCTCGATGATCCACTGCAGCGGCACGACGAGACGCCGCTGGTCCCACAGCCGCACCGACACGAACGAGCCGGTGATTTCCTCGATGCGCCCCCACTCGCCCTGGATCACGACCACGTCGTCGAGCCGGATCGGCTGCGTGAGCGCGATCTGCAACCCGGCAATCAGGTTGCCGAGCACCGGCCGCGCGGCGATACCGGCGACCAGCCCTGCCACACCGGCCGACGCCAGCAGGCTCGCGCCGATCTGGCGCACGTTCGGGAACGTCATCAGCGCGGCGCCGGTGCCGATGATCACGATCAGCACCATCACGGTCCGCACGAGCACCTTGGCCTGCGTATGGACGCGCCGCGCCTGGAGGTTGTCGGCCGTATCGATCGGATGGGCCTGGATGATCGCGTCGCCGACGCCGGCCGCGAGCCGCACCAGCAGCCACGTGAGCGACACGATGGAGCCGACGGCGGCCGCGGTGCGCATGCCGCGCACGAACGACATGCCGTCGTCCGCCTGGAGCCACAGGAATTCGAGCGCCAGCAGCGCCAGCACGACGAGCGACGGCTTGTCGATGTAGCGCAGGATCGCGCTCATCAGCGGATACGGCTGCGCGACGCGTTTGACGATGCGTGCGCCGAGGCGGTGCACGACCGTGACGACCAGTATGACGATGACCGACACGCCCAGCGTGCCGAGCCACGAATGCAACGGCGCATCGGCGATGCGCTGCAGTTCCTCGATTGAAATCATCGGCGCCCTCGAGTGATGAAGCGCACAGGCTTCGTCCTGGATGCGTCGGCGACGTCCGGGCCGCGCACGCGCCCGGACACGGCGTCAGATCAGCTGCCGCTCCTGCAGGGAAACGCCTTGCCGAGACCGAGCGACACCGCGGTGCTCGCGTTGTAGTCGGCCAGCTTCGGATTTTCCGCGATGTACTTGCGCACCGCGTCCGTCATCTGTTGCGCCCGGATGTCGGGCGGCAGGCAAAAGTACTGACCGACGCGCGGCCCCGTGGTGCCGCCGATCGCATCGATCGTGTTGTAGACGCCGTCGGCGGCGCCTTCGATATAGGCCGCGCACGACGCCCGCGACTTGACGTCCGTCTTCGCGCACAGCCGGTCGAGATCCGCGCCCGTGAAAGCCGCCGCCGACAACGGCACGGCAAACGCCGCGGCACAAAACATTGCGCGCAACATGGTGTTCCTTATGTCAATGCGGCGGGGGACCGCCTGCTGCGTTGGCCGGTGCGGCGCCGGATGCCCTGTTCCGGCCGGAAGGCGGCCGGGCGGACAGGCGCCGCCGCACCAAAAACCGTTATTTTGCACTCTTTTGAGCATCTGCCGGCGTCGCCGCACCGATACGCGTCGTCCGCTTGCTCAGGATCTCGATCGCGTCCGGCGCGTTGTAGTGCTTCGCGAACTCGAGCGCGGTGATGCCGAGCTGGTTCTTCACCTGCGGATCGGCGCCCTGGTCGAGCAGCAGCGTGACCGTCGACGCATGGTTGCCGCGCGCGGCCATCATCAGCGGCGTCGTGCCGTTCGGCGACGCGGTGTCGATGTACGCGTCGTGGTCGAGCAGCACCTTGACGACCGCGTCGTGGCCGTTGGTCGCCGCGTAGTGCAGCGGCGCCCAGCCCTTCTTGCTGACTTCCGCGCCCTTGTCGATCAGCAGCTTGACGAGGTCGAGGTCGCCGTTCAGCGACGCGAGCATCAGTGCGTTTTCGCCGGCCTTGTCTTCCTTCTCGAGATCGACGTTCGGCGTCGTGGCGATCGCCGCCGCGACCTTGTCGGATTTCTCGCGTGCGGCGATCACGAGGATCGGGTCGCCGTTCGGCGCGAGCGTGTTCGGATCGAGCTTGCCGCTCTTGAGCTGCTTGCCGATATCGGCGATGTCGTCGAACTTGACGGCCTTGACGATCGCGTCGAGCGACTCGGCATGCGCGCCGGCGGCGGCGAACAGCCCGCTCGCGACGAATGCGGCCGCAACGAGTGCGCGTTTGGGCAGGTGGTTGGTCGGCTTCGTCATTGTTGTGGGCTCCTTCCCTGGGTTGTCGGCTGCGCGCCCGTCGTTAGCGGGCGATCTTGAACAGCCGGAAAAAGTTCTGCGTCGTCGCATCGGCGAGCACCTCGACGGCGATCCCGCGTTCGGATGCGATAAAGCGTCCGACATGGCTGACGTACGCAGGTTCATTCGGCTTGCCGCGATACGGCACCGGCGCGAGGTACGGCGAGTCGGTCTCGATCAGCAGCCGGTCGAGCGGCACGCGCCGCGCGACGTCCTGCACGTCGGTCGCGCTCTTGAACGTGACGATACCCGACAGCGAGATATGGAAGTTCTGCGCGAGCGCCTGCTCGGCGACCGGCCACGGCTCGGTGAAGCAGTGCATCACGCCGCCCGGCACGTCCGCGCGCTCCTCGGCCATGATTCGCAGCGTGTCTTCCGACGACGCGCGCGTGTGGACGATCAGCGGCTTCATCGTCGCGGTCGCCGCGCGGATGTGCGTGCGAAAGCGCTCGCGCTGCCATTCCATGTCGGCGATCGAGCGGCCTTCGAGGCGATAGTAGTCGAGGCCGGTCTCGCCGATCGCGACGACCTTCGGGTGCGCGGCCAGCTCGACGAGCTCCGCGAGCGTCGGCTCGCGCGCATCCTCGTGATCGGGATGCACGCCGACCGATGCGTACACGTTGTCGTGCGCTTCGGCGATCGCGAGCACGTCGGGCAGCGTCTCGAAATCGACCGATACGCACAGCGCGTGCGTGACGTCGTGCTCGCGCATGTTCTCGAGAACGGCCGGCAGACGATCGGCCAGGCCCTTGAAATTGATGTGGCAGTGAGAGTCGACGAACATCGTGTTTCCTGAATACGTGAGACGGGCGCTCATGCGCCCGCCGGCATGCGGCACCGGGCGACGTGGGCGGACCGGCCGGCCACGCTCGCGCCCGCGCGTGATCCGTTCATCGTTTCGCAACCCATCGGAAACAATGCCGGATCAAGCGAACATTTCCCGATATCCGAGAAACAATTCCTCGAATACGAGCCGTGCGTTGAGCGGATGGTTCTCGACCGTCCGCTGCCGCGTCACGGCTTTCATGAAGCGCGCGAATGCGTTCGCGTCGACCGCTTCCGCGCAGCGCGCCAGGGCGGCCGCGTGCATCGGGAAGTAGCGCGGCGCACCGGCCATCCGCTGGGCGAGCAGATCGTACAGCCAGCGCTGCAGCCAGCCGAGCACCAGCGGCACCGGCAGCTTCTGCAGCGTCTCGCCGCACGCGAACGGATCGCAGGCCGCACCGGCGGCCAGTTGCCCGAGCGTGTAGTCGCGCAGCGGACGGTTCTCGTCGCTCGCGAGCGCCAGCGCGGCGAGCGGCGCGCCGCCGGCTTCGGCGAGCAGCGCGCTGGCGTGGTCGACACCCTGCGCCGCCAGCCACGCGGCGGCGGCCTCCGGCGCCGGCACGGTCATCGGCCACTGGCGGCAGCGGCTGATGATCGTCGGCAACAAGCGGTCGATGCGCGCCGACACGAGCAGGAACACGACGCCGGGCGGCGGTTCCTCCAACGTTTTCAGCAGCGCGTTCGACGCGGCGACATTGAGCGCTTCGGCCGGATACAGCACGACGACGCGTGCGCCGCCGCGGTGCGAACCCACCCCGCAGAAGTCGAGCAGCGCGCGCACCTGCTCGATCTTGATTTCCTTGCTCGGCGCCCGCGTCTTCTTGCCGCCTTCGTCCGCGTCGGCCGGCTTCGCGTCGTCCGCCGCACCCGGCGCCTCGCCCGCCAGCGCCTCGGGCAGCACGATCCGGTAGTCCGGATGGTTGCCCTGCGAGAACCAATTGCAGGCCGCGCAGGCGCCGCACGGCTCGCCGTTCGGCTGCGGCGATTCGCACAGGAAACCCTGCGCGAGATGCTGCGCGAACTGCAGCTTGCCGATCCCGGCCTGACCGTGCAGCAGCAGCGCATGCGGCCATTGCGCGCGCAGTTGCTGCAGGCGGTTCCAGTCGTCGGTTTGCCACGGATAGATCATGGGGGGCGTTCCTTGCGGGTTACAGCGCGGCGAGCACGCGTTCGAGCTGCTGGCGGATCTCGGGAATCGATCGCGTCGCGTCGACGACCGCGAAGCGATGCGGCGCCTCTTCCGCGCGCCGCAGGTATTCGGCGCGTGTGCGGGTAAAGAACGCGTCAGACTCGCTTTCGAACTTGTCCGGCATGCGCGCGGCGCCGCGACGCTCGCTCGCGACCTGCGGCGCGACGTCGAACAACACCGTGAGGTCGGGCTGGAAACCGCCCTGCACCCAGCGCTCGAGCGTCTCGAGCTTGTCGCGCGGCAGCCCGCGGCCGCCGCCCTGGTACGCGAAGGTCGCGTCGGTGAAGCGATCCGACACGACCCAGTCGCCGCGCGCGAGCGCCGGCTCGATCACGAGCGCGAGGTGCTCGCGACGCGCGGCGAACATCAGCAGCGCTTCCGTCTCGAGATCCATCGGCTGGTTCAGCAGGATCTCGCGCAGTTTCTCGCCGAGCTGCGTGCCGCCCGGCTCGCGGGTGACGACGACCTGCCGGCCGGCCGCGGCCAGCCGGTCCTGGAGGCGTTCGCAGAACCATGACAGGTGGGTGGTCTTCCCCGCCCCGTCGATGCCTTCGAACGTGATGAATTTACCGCTCGCCATTATTGACCTCGTATGTACTTGTCCACGGCCTTGTTGTGGTCGCCGAGCGTGTCCGAGAACACGCTCGTGCCGTCGCCCTTCGCGACGAAATAGAGCGCGCTCGTCGGGGCCGGATTGATCGCCGCCTGCAGCGCGGCGACACCCGGCAACGCGATCGGCGTGGGCGGCAGCCCGCGTCGGGTGTAGGTATTGTAAGGAGTGTCGGCCTGCAGGTCGCGCTTGCGCAGACGGCCGTCGTACGCGTCGCCGAGCCCGTAGATCACCGACGGATCGGTCTGCAGCGGCATGCCGATGCGCAGCCGGTTCGCGAACACGGCGGCGACGAACGCGCGGTCGGCCGCATGGCCGGTTTCCTTCTCGACGATCGACGCGATCGTCAGCATTTCGTAAGGTGTCTTGTACGGCAGCCCCGGCGTGCGCGCGGCCCATGCCTCGTCGACGCGCGTCTGCATCAGGCGGTATGCGCGCCGGTAGATGTTCAGGTCGCTCGTGCCCTTGTCGAACAGGTAGGTATCGGGAAAGAACAGCCCCTCGCCGCTGCCGCGCTGCACCGCGCTGTCCGATGCGCCGATCGCGCGCAACAGCTCGGCGTCGCTCATGCCGGCCGTCGAATGCGCCAGATCGGGGTTCGCGTCGAGCTCCGCGCGCATCCGCTTGAAGGTCCAGCCCTCGATGACCGTCGCGACGTACTCGTTCACGTCGCCGCGCGCGATCTTCTGCAGCACGTCGTACGGCGTGATGCCGGTCTTGAATTCGTAGTTGCCCGATTTGAGCCGGCTCGACAGCCCGAGCACGCGCGTCATCGCGACGAAGGCGAGCGGCTCGACCGGCACGCCGCCGCGCTTGAGCTGCGACGCGACGCTCTTCACGCTGCTGCGCGGCTTGATCGTGACGTCGAGCGATGCCGAACCCAGCGACAGCGGCCGGGTCGCCCAGTAATACCCGCCGCCCGCGCCGGCAGCGGCCACAACGACGGCCAGCGCCACGATCGTCGCGGCGCATTTCTTCAGTAGGGACATGGAAACGTGACTCAGGTAAGACCCATATAATACTTGCTCGCCTCCGTCAAAGTCAGGGTTGACTGTTCCCTCATTCCATGAGCACACCGTTCGCTTCACCGGCTGCCCAGGCCGCATCTGCCTCGCTCCCCGTTTTCCCCCGCCCGTCCGCCGCCGATTTCGACGCGCCGGGCGCCTGCATGCCGCTGCCGCAGTTCGGCGTGATCGACGTGGCCGGCGACGACGCCGCGACGTTCCTGCACAGCCAGCTCACCAACGACATCGAGCATCTCGATGCCGGCAGCGCGCGGCTGTCCGGGTACTGCTCGCCGAAGGGCCGCCTGCTCGCGTCGTTCCTCGCGTGGCGGGCCGGCCACGGCGTGCGCCTGCTCGTGTCGAAGGACGTGCAACCGGCCGTGCAGAAGCGGCTGTCGATGTTCGTGCTGCGTGCGAAGGCGAAGCTGACGGACGCGAGCGACACGCTCGCGGTGGCCGGCTTCGTCGGCGACGTGCGCGCCGCGCTGTCGGGCATCTTCGATGCGCTGCCCGACGGCGTGCACGTGAAGGTCGACGGCCCGGCCGGCGCGCTGATCCGCGTGCCCGATGCGGCCGGCCGCAAGCGCTATCTGTGGATCGGCCCGCGCGCCGAAGTCGACGCGCGCGTCGCCGCGCTGGCCGGCACGCTGCCCGTCGTGTCGCCCGCCGTGTGGGACTGGCTCGACGTTCGCGCGGGCGAGCCGCGCATCACGCAGCCGGCTGTCGAGCAGTTCGTCCCGCAGATGGTCAACTTCGACGTGATCGGTGCCGTTAACTTCAGGAAAGGGTGCTACCCGGGCCAGGAAGTGGTGGCGCGCAGCCAGTACCGCGGCACGATCAAGCGCCGCACCGCGCTCGCGCACGTCGCCGGCGAGACCGATACGGTGCATGCCGGCGTCGAGCTGTTCCACAGCGACGACCCGGGCCAGCCGTGCGGGATGATCGTCAATGCGGCGGCCGCGCCGGCGGGCGGCGTCGACGCGCTGGTCGAGATCAAGCTCGCCGCACTCGACAGCGGCACGGTGCACCTCGGTTCGGCCGGCGGCCCGGCGCTCGCGTTCGATGCGCTGCCGTACGCGTGGCCGACCGAAGCGTGATGCACTGACAACCCGTTCGCGGGCCGGCTCGCGAGTCGCAGCCGGCGCGCGACGTTTCCTGCGAGAGATTCGCCCGATGTGCCTGATTGCCTTCGACTGGCAGCCTGATGCCGCCGCCGGTCCCGTCTTTACCCTCGCCGCCAATCGCGACGAATTCTTTCGCCGGACCAGCGCGCCGCTCTCGTGGTGGGAGGACGTGCCGGGCGTACTGGCCGGTCGCGATCTCGAAGCGGGCGGCACGTGGCTCGGCGTATCGCGCGACGGCCGCTTCGCCGCGCTGACCAACTACCGTGCGCCGTTCGACATTCGCGCGGGCGCGCCGACCCGCGGCAAGCTGGTATCCGACTTTCTCGGCGGCTCGTCGGTCGCCCCGCTCGACTATCTCGAGCAACTTGCCGAACATGCGGCCGTGTACAACGGCTTCAACCTGCTGGTCGGCGACTGGCGCCGGCGCGAACTCGCATGGTTCTGCAACCGCGCGCCCGAGGGCGAAAGCCGTGTCGCCGCGCCCGTCGCGATCGCGCCGGGCGTGCATGCGCTGTCGAATGCGCGGCTCGACACGCCCTGGCCGAAAGTGGTGCGCAAGCGCGCGGAGCTCGGCACGCTGCTCACCGACAACCCGACCCCGTCGCTCGACGAGCTGATCGCGCTGATGCGCGACCCGCACGTCGCCGCCGACGACGCACTGCCGCACACGGGCATTCCGATCGAGCGCGAGCGCGCGCTGTCGGCCGCGTTCATCGAAACGCCCGAATACGGCACGCGCGGCACCACGGCGCTGCGCGTCACGATGAAGGAAGGCGTGCGGCTGACGGTCGAGGTCAAGGAGCGCAGCGACGACGACGGCTCGCACCGGACCGTCCGCCCGGGCGCGTTCGAGCGCGCGTTCACGTTCGATATCGACACGACGCGGCGCTGAACGCACGCGTTGCGCGCTACGGCGCGCGCGCCATCTCGACGTGCGGCACGCCGGCTTCGACGAACGGCTCGCCGACCGTCGCGAAACCGTGCCGCAGATAGAACGACACCGCCGAATCCTGGGCGTACAGCCGCACGACGGCTTCGCCGCGGCGCCGTGCGGCGTCCAGCAGCGCATTCAGCACGGCCGATCCGACACCCTGCCCGCGCATGTCGGCCAGCACCGCGACGCGGCCGATCGTGCCGGACGGCAGCAACCGCCCCGTCGCGATCGCCCGGCGCAGCCCGGTCGCCGCATCGGTCCGGTATGCGACCGCATGCAGCGACAGCGGATCGTCGTCGTCGAGTTCCCATTCCGGCGGAATCTGCTGCTCCCGCACGAACACCGCGTCTCGGATCCGCGCAGCGTCGCCGCCCAGCACCGTCCAGTCGCCCGTTTCCACCACGCCCGCGCCGTTCGTCATCGCAGCTCTCCCGCGGCCTGCACGCCGTCGCGCGCTCGCCGTCAAACTTCGTCGAATGCAGCCTTCAGCGCCGCGACCGCATCGGCATGCGCGGCCCGCACCTCCGGCACGTAGCCGCCCATCTTGAAGAATTCGTGGATCATCCCCGGATAGCGGACCAGCGTGACCGCGTTGCCGGCCGCGCGCAACTTGTCCGCGTACGCGGCGCCCTCGTCGCTCAACGGATCGAATTCAGCCGTCGCGATCCATGCCGGCGCGACACCCGCAAACGACGGCGCATCGCGCGTGCCGTCGAGCGGCGCGAAACGCCAGTCGTCGCGGTCCGCCCGATCGCGCACGTATTGCGTGAAGAACCACTGGATCGTGTCCTGCGTCAGCAGGTAGCCGTTCGCGAGCCGTGCATGCGATTCGGTGTCCTGGTAACCCGTCACGCCCGGGTAGATCAGCAGTTGCAGCGCAAGACGAATGCCCGCGTCGCGCGCGAGCACCGCGCAGACCGTCGCGAGCGTCCCGCCCGCACTGTCGCCGCCGACGGCCAGCCGCGCGGCGTCGATGCCGAACGCGGCGGCCTCGCGATGCAGCCACTGCAATGCGTCGTCCGCGTCGTTCACTGCGGTCGGAAACCGGTGTTCGGGCGCGAGCCGGTAGCCGACCGACAGCACCGCGCATTGCGCATCGTGCGCGAACATCCGGCACAGCGCATCGTGCGTGTCGACGCTGCCGACCGTGAAGCCGCCGCCGTGGTAGTACACGAGCGCGGGCAGCGGCTCCGCGAGGCTCGGCTCGACCGGCAGATACAGCCGCGCACCGATCGTGCGGCCGTCCCGCGTCGGCACGACGCATGCTTCCACCGAATGCATCGGCGCCGGCGCGACGTCGAGGATCGGCGCGCTCTTCTCGTATGCGGCGCGCGCCTGCTGCGGCGTCTGGTGGTGATACGACGGACGTTTCGCGCGCTCGATCATGTCGAGCACCTGGGCGATCTTGGGATTCAGCGGCATCGGTGTGGACGGCGCCCGCGTGGCGCCGTGAACGGACAAGCATGACATGATGCCACGCGCGCGCCCGGCGGGCGCGACGCGCGGTGCACCGGCCCGCCCGCGCGCCAAAACGAGACGGCCCTGCGTCATCGAAGAGACAGGGCCGTGCGTGATGGATGCTTACGCGTCGCTCGGGCCGGGTTGAGCGTCCGGCGCGGTGCGCGAACGTTGCCGCTTGATGTCGCGGCCGACCGCGAGCCGCCGCATGTACTTGAACGTACCGAGCGCCTTCGCGACGAAATTGCCATCGCTGTCGCGCACTTCGCCTTCGCAGTAGGCCATCGTCGTCGAACGGTGCATCACGCGCCCGTAAGCGCGCAATTCGCCGCGGCCCGGCTGCATGAAGTTCACCTTCATCTCGACCGTGACGACGCCGACGCCATCGTCGGTCAGGCTGCGCGCCGCCATCGCGAGCGCGATATCGGCGAGCGTCATCGTCACGCCGCCGTGCGCGATGCTCCACGTGTTCATGTGGCGCTCCTCGAGCGGCAGCACGATCTCGCTCGCGCCATCCTTCGCGGACACGAGCTGCACGCCGAGCAGATCGACGAACGGGCTTTCGATCGACGGGCCTTCCGTCGGGGTTGCCGCGTCGCTCATCGTGCGTTGTCGACGATGTAGTCGACGCACTCGCGCGATTCGGCCACCGCGACGACGAATTTCTTCACTTCCTGGTGAACCGGATGCACCTGGTACGCGTCGAGCGCGGCCTTGTCGGCGAAATCGGAGACGAGCACGATATCGGCGGTCGCGTCGAGGCCCGGCGTCGCCACGCCGACGTCGATCTGCAGGGTGCCCGGCACGAGGTCGCGGCAGCCTTCGAGCTTCTCCTTCAGCTTCAGCGCGTTCTGCGCACGCGTCGCGCCTTCCGCCGATTCCTTCAACTTCCACATGACGATATGTCTGATCACTTCGTTCGCTCCTGTTCGTGTTGGTTTGCGAATTTCCACAAACCCTTACCAGTTGGTCGATCTATGCCCTTCCGCTGTTCGCTTACGTTCGCCTGAAATCGTGTCCAGCCGAGGAAAAAGGGGGCATCATTTCGACCATCCAGAGGCGATACCCCCTTTTTTCACCATGCCACTCACCGACATCAAGATCCGACAAGCGAAGGCAGGCGACAAGCCTACCAAACTTACCGACGGCAATGGACTGTATCTGCTGGTGAAGCCGTCAGGCTCCAAGCTCTGGCGTTACAAGTACAAGATTGCCGGGAAGCAAAACCTATTCGCGATTGGCGAATATCCCACGGTCAGCCTTCAAGACGCGCGCGCGGCGCGTGACGCTGCGCGCAAACTCGTCAAGAAGGGACTGCACCCACCACATGCGCGGCAGGAGTGCTATCGGCGCGTATCAACGAAGGCAAAGCAACTTTTCGCGCAGTCAGCGACAAGTGGCTGGAAAAGAAGCGGAAGACTTGGACCGAGCGGCACTTTGGCGAGATTCTGCGCATGCTCGAAGTCGATGCGTATCCGTACATCGGGAACCGCCCCATGCGCTCTGTTACCGCCCATGACGTGCTTGCTTTGATGCGCCGGGTCGAAGAGCGTGACTCCCCTTCCGTAGCCATCAAACTTCGCCTGTACGTGTCCAATGTGTTCCAGTATGCGGTGATCACACTGCGAGCTGATACAGATCCCGCGTCGGTACTGCGTGGTTCGGTCCTGAAACCTCCGACAGAGAATGCTCGGGCGTTGAGCCGTGAAGAACTGAAGAGGCTCTTTCGCGAGCTTCCGACCTACAAGAGCAGACGAACCGCGATTGCGATTCGATTGCTGATGATGCTGTTTCCGCGAACGATCGAGCTTTGCCGGGCGCGATGGGAAGAAATCGACCTGGGTACCGCCGAATGGAGAGTACCCCCGGAAAAAATTAAATCGCGACGCCTGCACATCGTTCCCCTTCCGACGCAAGCGGTGAAACTGCTGCGCGAGCTGCAGGAGATGTACGGAAATCGCGGGTATATCCTGCCAATTCTGCATCGCAATCGATTGCGCCCACACATGAGTCGCGCAACAACCAATCGGGCAATCGACTACATGGTTCCGGACAATCCTGATCCGATAACAGATCATGACTTTCGGGCAGCCGCGTCGACCAACCTCCATGAAATGGGGTGGAGGGACGAAGTGGTCGAAATGCAGTTGTCGCACAAAGACAAGGACCGGACTCGCTCGACGTACAACCATGCGAAGTATTTACCGGAGCGCCGGGAGATGATGCAAACTTGGGCGAATTGGCTCGATGACGTCGAAGAAGAGGCATTCCAAGATGAGGGTACCGCGAGCATCCCCATCAGCAACCGATGATGCAGCAGTACCTGCGCCGCGCCCGACAAGGGTCGGCAAACCAAGCTACGCCAGAAGTTGCGCTCACATTTCCCGGACCAAGCGGCTACTCAGCCGATTCGCCTATCCATCGCTTCGTCAAATTCGCGTCTGCCGTGTCGCTTCCGGTCAACTACCAGTCTTAAAGATTCGGTGGCTCTGTCATTAAGAGCTCAGTGTAGGTGTCCGCGCGGACACCTAGCTGCTGGCCTTTATGAGAAAGGCGTCATGATTGATCGCGTACGTTTCAGCAAGGCACCCGGCCACCGCCCATCATGCACCATCGCTGCATCTCCTGTTGCGGAGGCGCATACGGTAGTCCGGTCCTCGGATCGATGTGGTCATACTGCCCCGTGGGGTGTCGAGCCCTCCACGCGGCTTGGTCGGCATACTGTTGCTCGATCGCGGCTTGCTCTCGTGCCAGATCAGCCTTCTGCGCATCGTCGAGTTTCTTCGTCATGGTCACGAGCCGCGCGAACTTTGGATCGCGAACATCCTGCAGGGGCGGTAACGGTGGCGCAGGCGGCATGATGAGCACAGGGCCGGTGTATTTCGGTATCGGCAACTTGGACGGTCGGCCAAACTTTGCCGCCATATTCATCTCCCACAAAGCAGCGTCCATTCCGAGCACATGTTCGTAGTCGCGATTGACGACCGCCAGCGTGACCGGCCCGGACGGCGTCGGCAATGGCTGCAGGGAAGGTGGAAGCGTCTGTCGAGCCTCGGGATAAATGGTGCGGGCATAAGCGATTGCTGCGACGGAGTACTGCTGCAGCACTGCCTCGTACGCTTCCAGTATCTGCGCTCGACCATAGCCGCCAGGATTCTCAAACATCGGCTTATATGCCAACACTTTCTGGCTATACAACGCATTCGCATTCCGCTGCTCTGCGGCAAACCGTTCTTGAGGATCCGTCGGCGCAGACGCCGATAGGGGCGCACACCCTGAAAACACGCTGGCGACAAGCAATATCCCGACTGTCGCGCGCGCAAGCAACGAGCGTTGACGCGACATATCCGCGATCACCTGGTTGACCAAGGCGAGCGGCGACGAGAGTCGTGGGTTTGACGGTGTAATCTTGTGGGCCCCTGCCATGTGCGTCCCTCGTTGTGAGATGTTAGTTCGCAGAGTTTAGCGGAAACCTAGTCAAACGAGACCGATCGGTATACATTCCCCAAAAAAATGCGCCGCTGCCTTCCCGTAGACGCGGCGCAAAGGATGGAGAAAACAAGAAACTAGTGCGTAGCCTCCTCTTTACGGCAAGCATTGGTATGGCTCCGATCAGCCACGCTCAGATCTCGTGTCCACCAGGCACGATCGCTTATGGCACCGATCAGTCGACGAGCGTCTGTGGCCCGGCTCCACGCCAAGCACGCGGCAATTCACAGCAGCAACAGGCACCTGTCCGGTGGGAATCCCGGTGGGGAGCCATTGCCACCGACGGCAAGGTCGGTGCGCTGGGGACGTCGATGGGACTCGAGACCCAGCAGGCGGCTGAACGTGCCGCGATGGCCGACTGCGCCGCCAAAGGCGGCCCGCATTGCGAGATTGAAGTGTCTTTCTCCAACGGCTGCGGAGCGATGGTCGTGGGCCAAACCACGCACAACTCCAATTACGGCACCACGTTAGACGAGGCAACAGCAAAGGCGCTGAAGACATGCAACGCAGCCGACAGAGGCTGTCGCGTGTTCTATTCCGGTTGCAGCCTGCCCAGGGCGATCCAGTAAGTACGCCCAGCGGCAGCCCGCGCGAGACGGTCTGAAGGCTTGCGCCTAGCTTCCGCCGCGCACTCCTTGGTTGAAAGCGCCAATTCCTGATGGCGGGTCGACCAATTCAATTGCGTCGATCGATGCGCGCGTCAATGTTCTGTGTTTTGTGAAAGTCGCGCTCCAGCGGATCGAGATTTCATCTTTCGTTGCCTTCTCGATCTCCTTCCACTCCCCCGCTTGAGCATGCACACCGAGCAAACCCGACAAGGTGCTGAGCGGTAGCTGGTCACTCAGTTTAGGCAATCCCTGCAAAGCCGGAGAGTTTCCGAGTGCGGCAGGCGTCGTAGCTGACGTATCCGTTCGAATGTTCGGCGTGGGTATCCACATTCGATATGCCGATCGAATCCACAAGGTTGTTTCGAAATAAACTCGCTGCGCCTCTTTTTTAGTAAGCCGTGCATTCGAAAGCTCTTGCCCCAAAAGAATGTACGTTACACCAGCCGGCGCGAACTTCAGCCGATCACCGTATTTATGCCAGACTTGCCAATGGATTTTTCCCTCAAGCGCGCAGCGGATGTCGAGGTGTCGAACGCAATCGATAAAGCGAAGAAGCGTGGCAAGCCGCGGGTGGCGATACCGCAGGAGGTTGCGTAATGGACGATCGCACGCAACAGCTCGACCTCACCGCGCCGATCCCGACCGGCAATATCAAAGCCGCCGCAGCGGCCGGCGCAACGTCAGCGGACCTGTGGATGGTCCCCTACGACCAGCTTCACTACGACCCGTCCGACAATATTCGACCGGTTGATCCCGAGTGAGTGAAGCACCTCACCGCACTGATTATGGAAAACAGGTACGACAAGGGTTCACCGCTCCATTGCTACGCGCGGAAGGTCGCGGGCAAGGATCTGCTGTTCGTATACAAGGGACAGCACCGCTACCTTGCGGCCGGCAAGGCAATCGAAGCAGGCAAGGACATCGGCAAGATCCCGGTCGTCGTTCGTGACGCCAAGACGGTCAGGAGCGCCGCGATACACGTGGACGGAGCGAAGCAAGAAGCACACGCCGGCGGCGATTTGGCGGCCTTCGAGCGTCGCGACGATGCAGTTGCGTACGCAACGACCGCCGTAACGCTCAAAGAACCCGCAGCATTGAAACGGCCGATCCCGGACACATGCCCTGGAACTGGTGCGACGCGAGCACCGAAGACGGCACGTCCCGTCGTGCAACGCACACGAAACCCAGACGGGCAAAATAGTCCTCCGCGGTCGTTGTGAGCAGCACCAACGACCGCACGTCGAGGGAACGGCATGCATCCACCAGCCGCGACACGATGGCCCGCCCGACGCCGGAACCGCGCATGTTGGCGGCGACCGCAACGGAACGCAGAAGCGCGGCGTCACCGTAATACTCGACACCGCCGCATCCGCATACCGTCGAATGCTCGATCGCAACGACGAAACGTTGCACATGACCTGCGACGCCGGCGACCGGCAGGCCGCTCTGGCGCAGCAATGCTTCAATCGACGGCAAGTCGTCGACCGTGGCGCAACGGATCTCCATCCTGGCTCCTTCCGTCGGCCGCTAGATGCTTCGCTGATTCACACGCCGTGAAAGCGCTTCGGCGCTCTCCTTCCGCTCGCTGTACCGATCGACCAGGTACGGGCCGATATCTCTCGTCAGCAACGTAAATTTCACCAATTCTTCCATCACGTCCACGACACGATCGAAATAAGCGGACGGCTTCATCCGTCCCGCTTCGTCGAATTCCATGAAAGCCTTCGCCACCGACGACTGGTTCGGGATGGTCAGCATGCGCATCCAGCGCCCGAGCACACGCATCTGGTTCACCGCGTTGAACGACTGCGACCCGCCGCTGACCTGCATCACCGCGAGCGTCTTGCCCTGCGTCGGTCGCACGGCGCCGACCGACAGCGGAATCCAGTCGACCTGCGACTTCATGATGCCCGTCATCGCGCCGTGCCGCTCCGGCGAGCACCACACCATCCCTTCCGACCACATCACGAGTTCGCGCAGCTCGACGACCTTCGGATGACTGTCGGGCGCGTCGTCCGGCAGAGGCAGTCCGCTCGGATTGAACACGCGGGCCTCGGCGCCCATCGCCGTGAGCAAGCGTGCCGCTTCCTCGACCAGCAGGCGGCTGAACGAGCGCTCGCGGAGCGAGCCATAGAGCAGCAGAATCCGGGGAGGATGCGTCGACGCCGCAGCCGGCCGCAATTGGGCGGCATCCGGCACGCGGAACAGCGCGGTGTCGAGTTGCGGTAGATCGTTCATATCGTCGGTCATCTGCGGATTCTCCGGTGTACTCAGGCCCGATGCTCATACCAGCCCTTCGACCGGTTGACGACACGCACGACCAGCAACATCGCCGGCACCTCGACCAGCACGCCGACGACGGTCGCCAGCGCGGCGCCCGAGTGAAATCCGAACAGGCTGATCGCCGCGGCGACGGCCAGCTCGAAGAAGTTGGATGCACCGATGAGCGCCGACGGACATGCAACGCTGTGCTTCTCGCCGACCGTGCGATTGAGCCAGTAGGCCAGCGCGGAATTGAAGAACACCTGAATCAGGATCGGTACCGCCAACAGCGCGATCACGAGCGGCTGCGCCAGAATCGCCTCGCCTTGAAAGGCGAACAGGAGGACGAGCGTCGCGAGAAGCGCGGCGATCGACCAGGGAGCAATCCTCGCCATCGCGGCATCGAATGCAGCCGCGCCCTTGGCGAGCAGGTGCTTGCGCCACAGCTGAGCGAAGATGACCGGAATGACGATGTACAGCACGACCGATGTGAGCAGCGTCGCCCACGGTACGGTGATCGCCGACATGCCGAGCAGCAGCCCGACCATCGGTGCGAACGCGATCACCATGATGCTGTCGTTCAGCGCGACCTGCGACAACGTGAACAGCGGGTCGCCCCCCGTGAGTCGACTCCACACGAACACCATCGCCGTACACGGCGCCGCGGCCAGCAGAATCAAGCCCGCGATGTAGCTGTCGAGCTGGTCCGTCGGCAACATCGGTGCGAACAGGTGGCGAATGAACAGCCAGCCCAGGCATGCCATCGAGAACGGCTTGACGAGCCAGTTCACGACCAGCGTGACGCCGATGCCTTTCACGTGTCGACGTACCTCGTGCAACGCGGCGAAGTCGACCTTGACGAGCATCGGAACGATCATCACCCAGATCAGCAACCCGACGGGCAGATTGACCTGCGCGTATTCGATCCGGCCGATCTGCCGGAACAAACCGGGCAGCGCCCGGCCGAGCGCGATACCCGCGACGATACACAGCGCAACCCAGAGCGTGAGGTAGCGTTCGAAGAAATTGATGGCCAGCTTGGTAGCGGCCTTGTGCGGCGGGGCGGTGTTGTACGCGGTCATTGCACGGGATTCGGTCTCGAAGGCGTCGCCCGCCGCTCACGCCGGCGGGCCATCGTACGGGCGATCAATGTCGCGCGATATCGGTCAACGCGCGTTGAAGCTCGGCATTGCTCATGCGCTCGAGCGGCAACGCCAGCAACTGCAGCATGCGATAGCCGATCGCTTGACGCGTCAGGTCGAACGCAAGTCGCCTGCCTTCGTCGCCACCGGCCGCATTCGACGGATCGGCGTAACCCCAATGGACCTTGACGGGGCTGCCGGGCCAGTACGGACACGTTTCGGCTGCCGCACTATCGCACACCGTGATGACGACACGCATCTCGGGCGCACCGTCGCCGGCGAATTCGTCCCAGCTTTTGCTGCGGTATCCGTCGACGTCGACGCCGGCGTTCCTCAACGCCTCCAGCGCGAACGGGTTGACGCGACCGCTCGGCGCGCTGCCGGCGCTGTACGCCCGGACGTCCTTGCCGAGCGTCGCGGCCCAGAAATTGAGCATGCCCTCCGCCAGCACGCTGCGGGCGGAGTTGTGGGTGCAGAGAATCAGTACGTTCGTGGTCATGGGCGATGCACGCGCATGCGCGTCAGGGCGTCAGGATTGGCAGCGATCGGGCGTCGGGCACGCCGGCACCGGCGAACATGGATTCCCGCCGCAGCAGTTCTCGGTGAGGTAGGCCAGCAAGCCGTTCATCGTCGCGAAATTTCCGCAATAGAACACGAAGCGGCCTTCTTGTCGGCTCGTCACGAGTTGCGCATACGCCAGCTCCTTCAAATGGAAGGACAGCGACGACGGCGGCACGTCCAGCAACGTGGCGATCTGCCCGGCGGACATGCCTTCCGGCCCGGCCTGGACGAGCGCGCGGAACACGGCGAGCCGGGACTCATGCGCGAGCGCTGCAAGTGCAGCGATGATCTGGTTTGCTTCCATATTTCTATAATAGTCGAAATATGGAACTTTGCGTAGCGATTCGCGTGAACCACGGTAGCCGCCATGCCTGCCCGACCTGCCGGTTCCGATGAGCGAACGCACGATTCCGGTCGAACGGCAGGAACGCGAATTGCGCGGCCTCGTGCTCATCGCCCCGGTGCGAGCCGGCTCCTTGCCCAAAAAGGCGATACGAACATGGCGATTCCTTTCCTGCCCGGCATCAATCGCCGGCGCGACACGGTATTGTCGATCAGTTTCGTCACCGGATATCCGGAGTAAATTATCCGCATCCGTTAAATCGCACATTTTACCGGCGAGGCGGGTAATAATTGCGGCCAGCTTTTCAATTCAATATTCGAAAACCAAAACATTATTGACTTCGACTTTCCCGTAAATTTAGAATCGCCTACGACGGCTTACGTATCATCTTCTTCGCCGCCCCGGATTCGCCACTCACCCGCGCGAAGGGCTTGTGCATTGCCTTTGTCGCGGAGCATCGACGCGTCGCCCCTGTCGTTTCCAGCTTGCGGCATTTATCGGCCATTCGGCTATTTGCCAACCCATTTTCTTTTCGAAGAATCGCAACATCCCGATTAACTCCCGTCATTCGCCAGAATGAATACAAACCGGGATCAAGCGGACCCGAGATCCGTCGATTAGAACATCCAGATAAAAATCGCCAGTCATCAGGAGGGACATCAACATGCATCGCCTTGCGAAGTCGCTGTGTCTCGGGCTCGTCTGTGCCGGTCTGCTGTCGGCCTGCAACGACGACGACGTCAAATCGAACAACCCGCCGTCGAACACCGCCGCGTTGTCGTTCCGCATGGACACCGGCGGCCAGATCAATGCGTTCTACCGGCAGGACAAGGTCGCCGCGCACCTGCTCGTGCGCTCGTCGACGAAACCGCGCCTGCTCGTGGTCTTCCCCGCCGGCAACAGCGGCGCCGGGCTGTGGTTCGACGACACCGCGCAGCCGGTGAACTGGAGCCTCGACACGCCGCCGTCCGCGTTGTCGGCCCCGGACGCACACGGCCGCCCGCTCTACGGCATCGGCGCCGACGTGTCGGTCGACACCGGTACGCTGACGATCCGCCAGGGCGTGCTGAGCAACGTGCGCTTCCTGCGCGACTTCAACGGCGGCGCCACGATTCCGCAACAGATCCTCACCGCGCCGACGGTTCAGGGCGGCACCGCGCAATGGCAACGCGACCGGATCGACGGCGCGCCCGGCTATGCGCTGCGCATCACGCTGCGCGACGGCGGCAGCATCGCGCCGGCAGCGGGCGGCAAGCTCGTGCTGAGCGCGCCGACGGGCTCGCACACGCTGAAGCTGCACATCGACGCGCTGTCGGGCGAGACGCCGCTGTCGCCGATCACGCACGCCGACCTGTTCGCCCCGTCCGTGAATCCCGATCCGGTCAGCCAGAACGTGCTCGAATTCCTCAGCTTCAACGACAAGCTGCTGGCCGGCTCGTGGCAGTACGACACGTACTTCGGCCGCGACACGCTGATCTCGGTGCGCATGCTGATGCCCGTGCTCGAACCGGCGGCGATCGAGGCCGGGCTGTCGTCGGTGTTGAGCCGCCTGTCGGCCGACGGCAAGGTCGCGCACGAGGAAGGCATCGGCGAGTTCGCGCTGATCGACAACCAGAAGAACGGGCGGCCGAACGATGCGACACCGACCTACGACTACAAGATGATCGACAGCGACTACCTGCTCGCGCCGATCGCGGCCGCGTGGCTGATCGACGATACGCGCGGCCAGGCGCGCGCGGCCGCGTACCTGGCGCAGCGCGGCAGCGACGGGCAGACCAACGGCAGCCGCCTCGTGGTCAATCTGCTGCACGTCGCGACGACCGCGCAGCCGTTCGCGCAGCAGCCGTCGGTCGCGAACCTGATCCATCTGCGGCCAGGCGAAATCGTCGGCAACTGGCGCGACAGCACCGACGGCCTCGGCGGCGGCGTGTACCCGTACGACGTGAACGCGGTGCTCGTGCCGGCCGCGCTGCGCGCGGCGAACGCGTTCCTCGCCCGCGGCCTGCTCGATCCGTACCTCGATGCCGGGCAGCGCGCAACGCTCGCCAACACGGCGAACGAAGCGGCCACCTGGGAAACGCAGGCGCCGCCACTGTTCCAGGTCAGCGTGCCGGCCGCGCAGGCGGCCACCGACGTGTCGGCCTATGCGCCATCCGCCGGCGTGCCGGCCGGCGCCGCGCCTGCCGCACCGCTGGCCTTCTACGCGCTGTCGCTCGACCAGCAGGGCAACCCGATTCCGGTGATGAATTCCGACGGCGGCTTCGCGCTGCTGTTCGGCACGCCGCCCGACGACCAGCTCCAGCGGATCGTCGCCGACGTCACGCGGCCGTTCCCGAGCGGGCTCGTGACCGATGTCGGGATGCTGATCGCGAACCCCGCGTATGCGAACCCGTCGCTGTGGCCGAAGTTCACGAGCTCCGCGTATCACGGCACGGTGATCTGGTCGTGGCAGCAGGCGATGTGGGTGGCCGGGCTCGATCGCCAGCTTGCGCGCCAGGACCTGTCGGCCGCGACGCGCACGCTGCTCACGCAGGCGCGGCAGACGATCTGGCAGGTGATCTCGAACGGGCGCGACATGCGCACGTCGGAAATGTGGACGTGGTCCTACGTGAACGGCAAGTACCAGACCGACGCATTCGGCACGCGCAGCGCCGACGCGACCGAAGCCAACGCGGCGCAGCTCTGGAGTACGACGTATCTCGCGATCCGCGATCCGCAGCAGCGCGCGGGCAAGTACTGGTGGCAGGCGTCGCAGCCGATACAGGACGGACAGCCGAAGCAGGCGACGGCGGTGGCGTCGCGCTAGCGCGTCGCTGCGTGTGTGCCGGGCGTGCCGGCCGGCACCGGCACCGGCCTGAAAAAGCCCCGGTGGCGCTCCCGCCGCCGGGGCGTCGGCGAGATGCGGATCATCGCGACACCACGCGATTGCGCCCTTCCCGCTTCGCCTGGTACAGCCGCTCGTCGACCACCCGCAGCAGCGCATCGACCGTACCGCCGTCGATGCCGTATTGCGCGACGCCGACGCTGACCGTCACCTGCACGCGCTTGAAGTCGAGCCCGAACGGCGCACTCGCGATCGACGAACGCATGCGCTCGGCCGTCATCCGCGCGCCTTCGAGCGGCATCTCCGGCAACAGCGCCATGAACTCCTCGCCGCCGACCCGCGCAAGCGCGCCCGCCGGCCGGATCGCCTCGAGGCATTGGCGCACGACGCCGCGCAGCACCTCGTCGCCGATCTGGTGCCCGTATGCATCGTTGATGTTCTTGAAATTGTCGAGATCGAGCGCGAGCAGGCAGAACGGCGTGCCGTCGCGCTCGGCCCGCACGATCTCGCGCTCGACCTGCGCGATGAACTGGCGGCGATTCGACGCCCCCGTCATCGGGTCGGTCGCGGCCATGTACTCGAGCTTCTGGTTCGTGCGCCGCAGCTCCTGCAGCGCGCTTTCGGTGCGCGCCATCGATTCCGACAGCCGGCTCATCAGATCTTCCTGGCTATAAATCGCCGAGAACGAGCGCGTCGTCTGCAGCGCCTGCACGACGCCGTAGCTGAGCAGGAAGAATCCGCCCGCGAAGATCGCATGCGCGAGCCACCACATGTGATTCCACGGCTTGCCGAGAATGAACGCGAGCGACGACAGCGCGAACGCCATGATCGACACGCCGTAGATCACCATCAGCGGCGAGCGGATCCGCCGCGCGAGCAGCACGCACACGTTCAGCAGCGAGAGCACCAGCGCGCCGCCTTCCATCGACAGGCGCGTGCCGAGCGCGCCCGCGATCGGCGAATACGCGATGTACGCGACCGCCACGTTGACGATCACGAAGAACACGATCCACGGCAGCCACGTCCGCACGCTCGTGCGCTTGTCGATCCGGTCGGGCGGACGCGAATACGACAGCAGGCCCGTGAGCAGCAGCGCCGACATCACGAAACGCGACGCGGGCCCGTACAGCAGGAACAGCCAGATGTTGTGGTGCGCCATCCCGGTGAATGCACCGTGCAACGCATAGATCATCGCGAAGCCGAGAAAGCCGAGCGTCAGCCAGCGCAGCAGCGGCTCGCCCGACGACCGGTAGCACACCCACGTCACGTAGGTGACGAACGCACCTTCGATCGTCGCCGCCGCGATCGCGATTTCGTGGAAGGCGTGGCTCTCGAACACGACGCTCCGGTCGCTGAAGAACCACAGATAGGCAATCAGATAGGCAGGCAGCAACGCGAATCCGACCAGCAGGCATTTCGCGTAGAGCCTCGCGGCCGCGCTGACGACGCGCGGCGGTTCCCCGGCTGCATAGGTCGTACTCATTCGGTCCCCGGTCGGTCTGCTGCGTTGATTCGAATCTTCGCGGCGCGGATCGCGCGACGCACGATCCGGCCCATCGTGCCGAAAGGCAAATGTCAGAGCAAGTATAGGTGGGGCAATTCGTTTGACAAGTCAGGGGAAACGGCATTGCCGGGTGCATGCCGTTTGCTTCCCCGCCGTCGCGAATGGCGCGTCGGCCGCGCCGATTCGCTGCGGCGGCGTGCGGCGACGCCGAAGCGTCGCCGCGGCCGCTACTCAAAGATCAGAGGATTTCGAACAGCCCGGCCGCGCCCTGCCCGCCGCCGATGCACATCGTGACGACCACGTACTTCACGCCGCGCCGCTTGCCTTCGAGCAGCGCATGGCCGGTCAGGCGCGCGCCCGACACGCCGTACGGATGGCCGACCGCGATCGCGCCGCCGTTCACGTTCAGGCGATCCTCGGGAATCCCGAGCGTGTCGCGGCAGTACAGCACCTGCACCGCGAACGCCTCGTTCAGCTCCCACAGGCCGATGTCGTCGACTGTCAGCCCGGCCTGCTTCAGCAGCTTGGGCACCGCGAACACCGGGCCGATGCCCATTTCGTCCGGTTCGCAGCCGGCCACCGCGAAGCCGCGGAACGCACCCAGCGGCTGCAGCCCGTCGCGCTGCGCGGCGGCGGCGCTCATCACGACGCAGGCCGACGCGCCGTCCGAGAACTGGCTCGCATTGCCTGCGGTGATCACGCCGCCCGGCACGGCCGAACGGATCTTCGACACGCCTTCGAGCGTCGTGTCGGGGCGGATGCCTTCGTCGGCCGACACCGTCACTTCCTGCGTGAACAGGCGGCCCGTCGCCTTGTCGGCGATGCCCGCCAGCACGGTGATCGGCACGATCTCGTCGCGGAAACGCCCGGCTTCCTGCGCGGCCGCGGCGCGCAGTTGCGACTGCACGCCGTACGCGTCCTGCCGCTCCTTCGAGATGCCGTAGCGCTTCGCGACGTTCTCGGCGGTCTGCAGCATGTTCCAGTAGATCTCGGGCTTGTGCTCGACGAGCCAGCCTTCCTGGATCATGTGCCGGTTCATCTCGTTCTGCACGCACGAGATCGATTCGACGCCGCCGGCCACATAGATTTCACCTTCGCCCGCGATGATCCGCTGCGCGGCCAGCGCGATGGTCTGCAGCCCCGACGAACAGAAGCGGTTCACCGTCATCCCCGGCACGCTCACCGGCAAGCCGGCGCGCAGCGCGATCTGCCGCGCGATGTTCGCGCCCGTCGCGCCTTCGGGGTTCGCGCAGCCCATGATCACGTCCTCGACGCGCGCCGGGTCGAGCTTCGCGCGTTCGAGCGCGGCCGCGACCACGTGGCCGCCGAGCGTCGCGCCGTGCGTCATGTTGAAGGCACCGCGCCAGGATTTCGCCAGCGGCGTGCGTGCGGTCGATACGATTACGGCTTCGGTCATGCGAGTCTCCTTCGGTCCTGCTTCATGTCCTGAATCGGATGGGGAATGCGCTACGCCGCCGGGCGCGCGCCCGCGGACGTCGCATGTACGACGCCCGCTGCCTGCATCTGCTGCCATGCGTGTGCGAGCGACCCGTTCAGGTCGATCGCACGGCACGCATCGTTGATCACCGCGGCTTCGAAACCGGCCGCGCGCGCATCGAGCGCCGACCACGCGACGCAATAGTCGGTCGCGAGCCCGCAGCACCACACGCGCTTCGCGCCGAGTTCGCGCAGGTAGCCCGCGAGCCCCGTGCGCGTCGTGCGGTCGGCTTCGACGAACGCGGAATAGCTGTCGACCTGTGCGTCGCCGCCCTTGCGGATCACCAGCCGCGCGTGCGGGATGTCGAGGTCGCGATGCAGCGCCGCGCCGTCGGTGTCCTGCACGCAGTGCACGGGCCACAGCACCTGCTCGCCGTACGGCAGCGCGAGCGTCGAAAACGGCTCGCGGCCCGGATGGTTCGCCGCGAACGACACGTGCTCGCGCGGGTGCCAGTCCTGCGTGAGCACGACCTGGTCGAAGCGTTGCGCGAGCGCGTTGATCACGGGCACGACCGCATCGCCGTCGGGCACCGCGAGCGCGCCGCCCGGCATGAAGTCGTATTGCACGTCGATCACGAGCAGGACGTCGTCGGTGCGTTTCATTGCGTGTCTCCAGACAGGATCGGCCGCGCCGCGATGCGGCGGCGTCAGCCGTTGAACCCGCGGCCGGCCTTCGCCAGTTCCGCGATCGACGGTGCGAGCCGCCAGGCGTCGCCGTTCGGCGCCGCCGCATAGCGGCGAATCGCGCGCTCGACGTTGTAGAGGCCGACCGTGTCCGCGTACAGCATCGGGCCGCCGCGCCACAGCGGGAAGCCATAGCCGGTCAGGTAGACCATGTCGATGTCGGACGCCTTCGACGCGATCTTCTCTTCGAGAATCTTCGCGCCTTCGTTGACCAGCGCGAACACCAGCCGCTCGACGATCTCGTCGTCGCCGATCTTGCGCCGCTCGACGCCGCGCTCCTTCGAATACGCGACGACCATCTCGTCGACGAGCGACGACGGCTTCGCCTTGCGATCGCCCGGCACGTAGTCGTACCAGCCGGCGCCCGTCTTCTGGCCGAAGCGGCCCTGTTCGCACAGGCGGTCGGCGATCTTCGAATACTGCAGCTCGGGCTGCTCGACGTAGCGCCGCTTGCGGATCGCCCAGCCGATGTCGTTGCCGGCGAGGTCGCTCATCCGGAACGGCCCCATCGCGAACCCGAACTTCTCGATCGCGCGATCGACCTGCGCGGGCAGCGCGCCTTCCTCGAGCATGAACAGCGCCTGGCGGATGTACTGCTCGATCATCCGGTTGCCGATGAAGCCGTCGCACACGCCCGACACGACCGCCGTCTTGCGGATCTTCTTCGCGACCGCCATCACGGTCGCGAGCACGTCCTTCGCGGTCTGCGCGCCGCGCACGACCTCGAGCAGCTTCATCACGTTCGCCGGGCTGAAGAAGTGCATGCCGACCACGTCCTGCGGACGCTTCGTGAACGCCGCGATCTTGTCGACGTCGAGCGTCGACGTGTTCGACGCGAGGATCGCGCCCGGCTTCGCGACTTCGTCCAGCTTGCGGAACACCTGCTCCTTCACGCCGAGTTCCTCGAACACGGCCTCGACGATCAGGTCGGCGTCCTTCAGGTCGTCGTAAGACAGCGTCGGCGCGATCAGCGCCATGCGCGCGTCGAGCTTTTCCTGCGTGAGCTTGCCCTTCTTCACCTGCGCGTCGTAATTCTTGCGGATCGTCGCGAGGCCGCGCTCGAGCGCCTCCTGCTTCGTTTCGAGCAGCGTGACGGGCAGCCCCGCGTTGACGAAGTTCATCGCGATCCCGCCGCCCATCGTGCCGGCGCCGATCACGCCGACCCGGCGGATCTCGCGCAGCGGCGTATCGGCCGGCACGTCGGGAATCTTGCTCGCCGCGCGCTCGCCGAAGAACGCATGGCGCAGCGCGCGGCTTTC
Source organism: Burkholderia sp. MSMB1459WGS (assembly GCF_001534535.1). Taxonomy (NCBI): domain Bacteria; kingdom Pseudomonadati; phylum Pseudomonadota; class Betaproteobacteria; order Burkholderiales; family Burkholderiaceae; genus Burkholderia; species Burkholderia sp. MSMB1459WGS. Next base: position 37,183 of record NZ_LPMU01000013.1, on the reverse strand, counting down.
CGGCGTCATCATCAGCGCGACGAAACCTTCGCGCTCGGCGATGCTGCCCTTGTCGAAACCGTTCAGCACGCCGGCCTCGATCGCGTCGATGCACTTGTGCGGCGCGGGGAAATTCGGCGCGGCGGCACGCGCGGAATTGCGCGCGAACTGGATGAAGCCCGCCGCGTTCTCGTGGACGATCTTGCGATCGCGCACGCGCGGATGCGGCCCCTTCTGCGCGCCGACCTTGCGTGCGAACGCGACGGCCGCGTCGAGCAGGTCGCCGTCGGCCATTTCGTCGAACAGCCCGCTCTTCGCGAGTTGCTCCGACGGCACCGGCGCGCCCGACACGATCATGTTCAGCGCGGTTTCGAGCCCGACCGCGCGCGGCAGGCGTTGCGTGCCGCCCGCGCCCGGCAGCAGCCCGAGCTTCACTTCGGGCAGCGCGACCTGCGCGCCGGGCGCCGCGACGCGGTAATGCGCGCCGAGCGCGAGCTCCAGGCCACCGCCCATCACGACGCTGTGCAGCGCCGCGACGACCGGCTTCGCGCTCGCCTCCACCGCACGGATCACGGTGTGCAGCGTCGGCTCCTGCAGGGCCTTCGGCGTATTGAATTCGGTGATGTCGGCGCCGCCCGAAAACGCGCGGCCCGCGCCGGTCAGCACGATGGCCGTGACCGACGGATCCTGCGCGGCGCGATCGAGCGCGTCCATGACGCCCTGGCGGGTCGACAGGCCGAGCCCGTTGACGGGCGGGTTGTTGAGCGTGACGACGGCCACGCCGTCGCGAGTCGAGTAGTCCACTGCCATCTGCCTGCCTCCATGCATCGCGCGCCGGATTGGCTGCGCTTCATTGTGCGCGGTCGAACGGCCGCATGTCCGGATGAACGCAGGCAGCATACAACGAAAAAGCACGGTCGTTCAATTTGAATTTCGTTCCCGATCCGGGGACGGATCGGGCGACCGGTTCGCAGGCAGGAAACGGCCCGGGCGTCGGGCTTACGGCTCGCACACCGCCGTCGGCAACACGTAATCGCGGAACGTCTCGCGCAGCTTCAGCTTCTGCAGCTTGCCGGTCGCGGTGTGCGGCAGCGATTCGACGAACACGACGTCGTCGGGAATCCACCATTTCGCGACCTTGCCCTCGTAGAACGCGAGCAGCGTGTCGCGGCTCAGGTTCGCGCCTTCGCGCGGCACCACGACGAGCAGCGGCCGCTCGGTCCATTTCGGGTGCGCGCACGCGATGCAGGCGGCTTCGGCCACCCCCGGGTGCGCGATCGCGACGTTCTCGATGTCGATCGAGCTGATCCACTCGCCGCCCGACTTGATCACGTCCTTGCTGCGGTCGGTGATCTGCAGGAAGCCGTCGGGGTCGATCGTCGCGACGTCGCCGGTCGGAAACCAGCCGTCCGACAGCGGCGACGCGTCGCCGCGAAAATAGCGGTCGATCACCCACGGCCCACGCACCTGCAGCTCGCCGAACGCGACGCCGTCCCACGGCAGCTCGCGACCGTCCTCCCCGACGATGCGCATGTCGACGCCGCAGATCACGCGTCCCTGCTTCTCGAGCAAGCGGCGCTGCGCGTCGAGCGGCCGCTGCGACTGCGCCCAGTTGAGCTTCGCGAGCGTGCCGAGCGGCGACAGCTCGGTCATCCCCCACGCATGGATCACGCGCACGCCGTATTCGTCCTCGAACGTGCGCAGCATCGCGGGCGGGCACGCGGAGCCGCCGATCACCGTGCGGTTCAGCGTCGAGAAACGCACGCCGGCTTCGCGCATGTAGTTCAGCAGGCCGAGCCACACGGTCGGCACGCCCGCGGAAAACGTCACGCGCTCGGCCTCCATCAGCTCGTACAGCGACTTCCCGTCGAGATCCTTGCCGGGCAGCACCAGCTTGCCGCCCGTCAGCGGCACCGCGTACGGCAACCCCCATGCGTTGACGTGGAACATCGGCACGACGGGCAGCACGGCGTCCATCGCGGACAGGTTCATCGCGTCGGGCAGCGCGGCGCCGTACGCATGCAGCACGGTCGAGCGATTCGAATACAGCACGCCCTTCGGATTGCCGGTCGTGCCGGACGTGTAGCAGAGCCCCGACGCCTGCTGCTCGTCGAGACGCGGCCAGTCGTAGCGGCCGTCCTCCGCTTCGACGAGCGTTTCGTAGCAGAGGAACGGCGTGGCGCCGGACGGCAGATGCGCGGCGTCCGTCATCGCGATCCAGCCCTTCACGTGCGGGCATTGCGGCGCGATCGCGTCGACGAGCGGCGCGAAATTGATGTCGAACAGGACGTAGCGGTCTTCCGCGTGATTGACGATGTACGCGATCTGTTCGGGAAACAGGCGCGGGTTGATCGTGTGGCACACGGCGCCCATCCCGCCGATCCCGTAATACGCCTCCAGATGCCGGTAGCCGTTCCACGCCAGCGTGCCGACGCGGTCGCCGGTTTCGACGCCGAGCCGCACGAGCGCCTGCGCCAGCTGCTTCGCGCGACGTTCGCAATCGCGGTACGTGTAGCGGTGCAGGTCGCCTTCCACGCGCTTCGACACGATCTCCGTGTCGCCGGCGTGCCGCGCGGCATGCGAAATCAGCGACGACACCAGCAGCGGCACATCCATCATCTGGCCCAGCAACGGCTTACTCATCGTCTTGTTCTCCCCGAGGATGCGAATCGGTGACCGTCCTGCGGGCCGTTTCCGTCCGGAAGCAGTCCCGCTGCGCGCCCGTCGGCGGCCCCGGACGGGCGTGGCGCGCGATGCGCGGGCCGCCATGCGGGCGGCGCGGCGCCGCCTTACAATATCGGCTTACCCAGAGGCGCTCAACATGTCGTTTTCCCGAAGCGCAGCCGATGCGGCTGACACCCTGCCCGACCTCGCCGCGACGCTCGGCGCGCCCGCCGAACATGCATTCGTCACGCTCGGCGACGCGTTTCATACGCGGCTGCCGGCCGCGCCGCTTGCCGCACCGTACGTCGTCGGCTTTTCCGACGAAGTCGCGCAACTGCTCGACCTGCCGCCCGCGATCGCCGCGCAGCCCGGCTTCGCCGAGCTGTTCGCCGGCAACCCGACGCGCGACTGGCCCGCGCACGCGATGCCGTACGCGTCGGTCTATTCCGGCCATCAGTTCGGCGTGTGGGCCGGCCAGCTCGGCGACGGCCGCGCGCTGACGATCGGCGAATTGCCCGGCACCGACGGCCGGCGCTACGAACTGCAGCTCAAGGGCGGCGGCCGCACGCCGTATTCACGGATGGGTGACGGCCGTGCGGTGCTGCGCTCGTCGATTCGCGAATTCCTGTGCTCGGAAGCGATGCACCACCTCGGCATCCCGACCACGCGCGCGCTGACGGTGATCGGTTCCGACCAGCCGGTGGTGCGCGAGGAGATCGAGACGGCGGCCGTCGTCACGCGCGTGTCGGAGAGCTTCGTGCGCTTCGGCCACTTCGAGCACTTCTTCTCGAACGATCGCCCCGATCTGCTGCGCCAGCTTGCCGATCACGTGATCGACCGCTTCTATCCGGCCTGCCGCGACGCGGACGATCCGTACCTCGCGCTGCTCGAAGCCGCGACGCTGCGCACGGCCGACCTCGTCGCGCAGTGGCAGGCCGTCGGCTTCTGCCACGGCGTGATGAACACCGACAACATGTCGATCCTCGGCGTGACCATCGATTACGGTCCGTTCGGCTTCGTCGACGCATTCGACGCGAACCACATCTGCAACCATTCCGATACCGGCGGCCGCTATGCGTACCGGATGCAGCCGCGCATCGCGCACTGGAACTGCTACTGCCTCGCGCAGGCGCTGCTGCCGCTGATCGGGCTGCAGCACGGCATCGCCGACGACGATGCGCGCGCCGAGCGCGCGGTGGACGATGCACAGGCCGTGCTCGCGACGTTTCCGGAGCGCTTCGGTCCCGCACTCGAACGCGCGATGCGCGCGAAGCTCGGCCTCGAGCTCGAGCGCGAGCACGACGCCGATCTCGCGAACAAGCTGCTCGAGACGATGCATGCGAGCCACGCGGATTTCACGTTGACGTTCCGCCGGCTCGCGCAGGTCTCGAAGCACGACGCGAGCCGCGACGCGCCCGTGCGCGACCTGTTCATCGATCGCGAAGCGTTCGACGCATGGGCGAACCTCTACCGCGCGCGGCTGTCCGAGGAAACGCGCGACGACGCGGCTCGCGCGGTTGCAATGAACCGCGCGAACCCCAAATACGTGCTTCGCAACCATCTCGCCGAAGTCGCGATCCGGCGCGCGAAGGAAAAGGATTTTTCGGAAGTCGAACGGCTCGCGCGGATCCTGCGCCGCCCGTTCGACGAACAACCGGAACATGAAGCGTATGCGGCATTGCCGCCCGACTGGGCCGGGTCGCTCGAAGTGAGCTGCTCGTCGTGACCGCACGACGCGTCCGACCCGACCGACCGATCAGGAGAACCCTCACATGTCACACGATTCCGACGACAAGACCTACCCGTACCAGAAGGACGACGCCGAACTGCGCCGCCGGCTCACGCCAATGCAGTACGAGGTCACGCAGCACGCGGCGACCGAGCGCGCGTTCACCGGCGAATACACCGACACGGAGGATGCCGGCATCTACAAGTGCGTCGTCTGCAGCACGCCGCTGTTCGAATCCGGCGCCAAGTTCCACTCGGGCTGCGGCTGGCCCAGCTACTTCAAGCCGCTCAACAGCGAGGTGATCGACGAGAAGATCGACTACTCGCACGGGATGGTGCGCGTCGAGGTGCGCTGCAACCATTGCGGCGCGCATCTGGGCCACGTGTTCGAGGACGGCCCGCGCGACAAGACCGGTTTGCGGTACTGCATCAATTCGGCTGCGTTAAACTTCGAGTCCCGACCCGAAAACGAATGAGCGGCGCCGGGCGGATCTGCCGGGCGGCCAGCCGCGGGCCGGACCGCCCCGATCCGCGACGGCGATGCCTGGCGGGTCCCTACAACGATGACAGGCCGCGCCGGCGGCCCGTCACGCAGCTGCGAGCGCCATGAAATTCCTGTTCGATCTGTTTCCGATCATCCTGTTTTTTGTCGCCTTCAAGGTCTGGGGCATCTTTACCGCCACCGCCGTCGCGATCGTCGCGACGCTGGCCCAGGTCGCATGGGTCGCCTTCCGGCACCGGAAGGTCGACACGATGCTGTGGGTCAGCCTCGGCGTGATCGTCGTGTTCGGTGGCGCCACGCTCGTCCTGCATGACGAGAAATTCATTCAATGGAAACCGACCGTGCTGTACTGGCTGTTTGCGATCGGGTTGCTCGCCGCGCGTTATGCGTTCAGCAAGAACCTGATCGAGAAGATGATGGGCAAGCAGCTCACGCTGCCGTCCCCCGTGTGGGACAAATTGAATCTCGCGTGGGCGCTGTTCTTCGCGGTGCTCGGCATTGCGAACCTGTACGTGGTGCACAACTTCACCGAATCGCAATGGGTGAATTTCAAGCTGTTCGGTACGACGGGCGCGATGGTCGTATTCATCATCCTGCAGAGCCTGTGGCTCACGAAGTACCTGAAGGACGAGTGACATGAGCGACGCCTTTCTCCACGCTTCCCCCGACGAACGCATCGCGCTGATCGAAGCGCGCCTCATCGCGTCGCTCGCGCCGCTGTCGCTCACCGTGCGCGACGACAGCGCGCAGCACGCAGGCCACGCGGGCGCGGCCGCCGGCGGTCATTTCACGGTCACGATCGTATCGTCCGCGTTCGCGGGCAAGCCGCGCGTCGCGCGGCACCGGCTGGTGTATGATGCGCTCGCTGATGCGATGCAGCGCGGCATTCACGCGCTCGCGATCGTGGCTTACACGCCCGAAGAATTCAACGAATCTTCAATCTAGTCTCATTAGGAATTCCCGATGATCCTGAAATCCCCTCGCCTGTGGGTCGCGGCGGCTGCTTTTGCAGCGGCACCGGCATTTGCCCAGAACATCGCCGTCGTGAACGGCACGCCGATTCCGAAGTCGCGCGCCGACGCGATGGTCGCGCAGCTCGTCCAGCAAGGCCAGACCGACGGCCCGCAACTGCAGCAGGCCGTGCGCCAGGAACTCGTGAACCGCGAAATCCTGATGCAGGAAGCGATTCGCGAAGGCATCCCGAATCGTCCGGACGTGAAGGCGCAAGTCGCCGTCGCGCAGCAGACCGTCGTGCTGCGCTCGATGATCGAGAGCTTCCTGAAGAAGAACCAGCCGACCGACGCCGAAGTGAAGGCGCGCTACGACGAGCTCGTCAAGGGCGTGGGCGGCAACCGCGAGTACCACCTGCACCACATCCTCGTCGACAACGAGCAGCAGGCGAAGGACCTGATCGCGAAGATCAAGGGCGGCGCGAAGTTCGAGGATCTCGCGAAGCAATACTCGAAGGATCCGGGTTCGGGCAAGAACGGCGGCGATCTCGACTGGTCCGACCCGAAAGCGTACGTGCCGGAATTCGCGGCGGCCGCGCAGAAGCTGCAGAAAGGCCAGATGACCGATACGCCGGTGAAGACGCAGTTCGGCTGGCACATCATCCGCGTCGACGATGTCCGCGACATCGCACCGCCGCCGTTCGACCAGGTGAAGGCGCAGATCGCGCAGCAGCTCGTGCAGCAGAAGCTGCAGGCGTTCGAGGAAGGTCTGCGCCAGCAGGCGAAGATCCAGTAACGCCGGCGCGCGTCATACACGCATCGAAAAGCCGCTCCTCGGAGCGGCTTTTTCTTTTGGCACGCACGAACATGGGTGTCGAGACGCGGCGACGCCTGGCCGACGCGCAATAAAAAGCCGCTCCGAAGAGCGGCTTTCCCGTGCCGGGCATCGCCCCGCCCCGCCGCGTTCGCTACGCGGGATAAAACACGTCGCGATAACGCGCTTCGCCCGACGGCAGCGGAGCCGATGCGTCGAACGGCAGCGCGAGGAAATACTCGGGCGGCACACCCGGAAATACGATGTCGCCATGCGGTTCGAACCCGAAGCGCGCGTAATACGTCGGCTCGCCGAGCACCACGCAGCCGCGCGCGCCGAGCCGCCGCAACGCGTCGAGCCCCGTGCGCACGAGCCCCGCGCCGATGCTTTTGCGCTGGCAATCGGGCCGCACCGCGAGCGGCGCAAGTCCGTACCACTGCTGGCTGCCGGCCGGCTCACCGCCGATCGCCACGGGCGAAAACGCGACGTGCCCGACGATACGCCCGTCGCGCTCCGCGACGAGCGAGACGCTCAGCGCATCGTCTGCGCGCAGCGTCTCGACGATGCGCTGCTCGAACGCCCCGCCCTGCGGCTCGCCCGCGAAGGCCGCACGGATCACGCGGCCGATCGCATCGGCCTCGCCCGCACGTTCGTCGCGCAGCGTGACGACCTCGACCGGCGCGTTCGGGTCGAACATCATCCGGATCAGCCGATCCAGCGGCGCGCGTTGCGGAACACACGCATCCACGGGCTCGCTTCACCCCAGCCTTCCGGGTGCCAGCTCATCGTGACCGTGCGATGCACGCGCTCCATGTGCGGCATCAGCACCGAGAAGCGGCCGTCGGCCGTCGTGACCGACGTGATGCCGGCGGGCGACCCGTTCGGGTTGAACGGATAGCGCTCGGTCGCTTCGCCGCGGTGGTCGACGTAACGCATCGCGACCGCGACGCGATCGATGTCGCCCTGCTGCGAGAAGTCCGCATAGCCTTCGCCGTGCGCGACCGCCACCGGAATGCGCGAGCCTTCCATCCCCGCGAAGAAGATCGACGGCGACTTCTCCACTTCGACGAACGAGAAGCGCGCCTCGAACTGCTCGGACTTGTTGCGCGTGAACTTCGGCCAGGCTTGCGCGCCGGGGATCATCGACGCAAGGCTCGACAGCATCTGACAGCCGTTGCAGATACCGAGTGCAAACGTGTCGGGACGCGCGAAGAAGGCCGAGAACATGTCGGCGAGGTTCGCGTTGAAACGGATCGTCTTCGCCCAACCTTCGCCCGCGCCCAGCACGTCGCCGTACGAGAAGCCGCCGCACGCGACCGCGCCTGCGAAATCGGCCAGCGTCGCGCGGCCCGCGAGCAGGTCGCTCATGTGCACGTCGTGCGCGTCGAAGCCTGCGCGGTCGAACGCATACGCGGTTTCCAGATGCGAGTTCACGCCCTGTTCGCGCAGGATCGCGACACGCGGCCGTGCGCCGGTCGCGATGAACGGCGCGGCGATGTCGTCAGCCGGATCGAACGTCAGCACCGGCGAGAGGCCCGGATCGGCCGCGTCGAGCAGCGCGTCGTATTCGGCATCCGCACAGGCGGGGTTGTCGCGCAGGCGCGCGATGCGCCAGCTCACTTCGCTCCATGCGCGATGGAGTTCGGTACGCGGCGCGTCGAAGATCTTCTTCGCATCGCGGTACACCTCGATCACGTCGCGATCGTTGACCGAGCCGATCACGTGCGAACACGTCGACAGGCCGAACTCGCGCAGCGCACCCAGCACCACGTCGCGATCGGACGCACGCACCTGCACGACGGCGCCGAGCTCTTCGGAGAACAGCGCGCGCAGCGTGCGGTCGTCGCGAAGGCCGCTCGTCTGCTTCGCCCAATCCTTCGCATCGCCGTAGTCGGATTCGTGGTCCGGGTCGAGCGTCAGCATGTCGACGTTCAGCGACACGCCCGCATGGCCCGCGAACGCCATTTCGCACACGGTCGCCCACAGGCCGCCGTCCGAGCGGTCGTGGTACGCGAGCAGCTTGCCTTGTGCGTTGAGCGACTGAATCGCGTTGAAGAAGCGCTTCAGGTCTTCCGCGTCGTCGACGTCCGGCGTCGCATTGCCGACCTGCTGCGTGACCTGCGCGAAGATGCTGCCGCCCATCCGGTTCTTGCCGCGGCCGAGGTCGATCGCAATCAGCACGCTGTCGCCCGCGTCCGCCACGCGGCGCAGTTGCGGCGTGAGATGGCGGCGCACGTCCTCGACCGGCGCGAACGCCGAGATGATCAGCGACACCGGCGACACGACTTCCTTCGCGACGCCCTGCTCGTCCCACTTCGTCTTCATCGACAGCGAATCCTTGCCGACCGGGATGCCGATCCCGAGCGCCGGGCACAGCTCCATGCCGATCGCCTTGACCGTGTCGAACAGCGCGGCGTCCTCGCCGGCCGTGCCGCACGCGGCCATCCAGTTCGCCGACAGCTTCAGCTTGTCGAGCGACGCGATCGGTGCGCTCGCGATGTTCGTGATCGCTTCGCCGACGGCCATGCGGCCCGATGCCGGCGCGTCGATCACCGCGAGCGGCGTACGCTCGGCCATCGTCATCGCCTCGCCCTTGAAGCCCGCATAGTCGAGCGCGGTGATCGCGCAGTCGGCCACCGGCACTTGCCACGGGCCGACCATCTGGTCGCGCACCGACGTACCGCCGACCGAACGGTCGCCGATCGTGATCAGGAACGACTTGCTGCCGACCGTCGGATGCTTCAGCACGTCGAGCGCGACTGCCGACAGCGCGACGCCCGTCACGTCGACCGGCGCACGCTCGGTGCGCACGCGCGCGACGTCGCGGTGCATGCGCGGCGGCTTGCCGAGCAGCACTTCCATCGGCATGTCGACCGGGTATTGGTCGGCGCCCGTCGCTTCGTCGTCGACGAGCTTCAGTTGGCGTTCGTCGGTCGCGACGCCGACCACCGCGAACGGGCAGCGCTCGCGCGCGCAGATCGCCTCGAAGCGCGGCAGGTCGGCCGGCGCGATCGCCAGCACGTAACGCTCCTGCGCCTCGTTCGACCAGATTTCGCGCGGCGACAGGCCCGACTCCTCGAGCGCGACCTTGCGCAATTCGAAACGCGCGCCCTTGCCCGCGCCGTCGACGATCTCGGGGAACGCGTTCGACAGGCCGCCCGCGCCGACGTCGTGGATGCTCAGGATCGGGTTTTCCGCGCCGAGTTGCCAGCAGCCGTTGATCACTTCCTGCGCGCGCCGCTCGATTTCCGGGTTACCGCGCTGCACCGAGTCGAAGTCGAGCTCGGCCGTGTTCGCGCCGGTCGCCATCGAGCTGGCCGCGCCGCCGCCCATGCCGATCCGCATGCCGGGGCCGCCGATCTGGATCAGCAGCGAGCCCGCCGGCACGTCGTGCTTGTGCGTGTGCTGATCCGCGATGTTGCCGAGGCCGCCCGCGATCATGATCGGCTTGTGATAGCCGTGCACCGTGCAGCCGACGTTCTGCTCGTACACGCGGAAGTAGCCGCCGAGGTTCGGGCGGCCGAATTCGTTGTTGAACGCGGCGCCGCCGAGCGGGCCGTCGATCATGATCTGCAGCGGCGACGCGATGCGGTCCGGGCGACCGTACGGGCCGTGCTGCTCGTTCGGGTTGCGCTCGGCCATCGGCTGCGCCGCGTCGCGTGCGTTTTCCCACGACTGGCGGGCGTCGGGCAGGTCGAGGTTCGACACGGTGAAGCCCGTGAGGCCGGCCTTCGGACGCGCGCCGCGGCCCGTCGCGCCTTCGTCGCGAATCTCGCCGCCCGCGCCGGTCGCCGCACCCGGGAACGGCGAGATCGCCGTCGGGTGGTTGTGCGTCTCGACCTTCATCAGCGTGTGCGTGAGCTCGGTGTGGCGGCCGTAACGCTCGCCCGGCTCGCCGGCCGCGCCCGCCTTGCGGGGGAACCAGCGCTCGGCTTCGGCGCCGACCATGATCGACGAGTTGTCCGAATACGCGACGATCGTGCCCTGCGGGCTCAGCTTCTCGGTGTTGCGGATCATCGCGAACAGCGACATGTCCTGCGCTTCGCCGTCGATCGTCCACTGCGCGTTGAAGATCTTGTGGCGGCAGTGCTCGCTGTTCGCCTGCGCGAACATCATCAGCTCGACGTCGGTCGGGTTGCGTTCGAGCTTGCGGAACGCGTCGACCAGGTAGTCGATCTCGTCGTCGGCGAGCGCGAGGCCCAGCTCGACGTTCGCGCGCTCCAGCGCGCCGCGGCCGGCGCCCAGCACGTCGACGCTCGCGAGCGGCTTGGCCGGCAGTTCGTCGAACAGGTGCTTCGCGTCGTCGCGCGCCGCGACCACGCTTTCGGTCATCCGGTCATGCAGCGCAGCCGCGACGGCCGCGCGTGCGTCGTCCGACAGCGCCTTCTTGCCGCCGAGGAGGCCCGACTTCAGCGTGACCGTGAATTCGACGCCGCGCTCGATGCGGCGCACGTGCGTGAGGCCGCAGTGTTGCGCGATGTCGGTCGCCTTGCTCGCCCACGGCGAGACCGTGCCGAAGCGCGGCAGCACGACGAAGGTCTCGGTCGCGCCCTTCTCGCCCGCCGGCTGGAACGGCTCGCCGTAGTGCATCAGCGCATCGATGCGCGCGCTGTCGTCGGCCGACAGCGGCTCGGCCGCATTGACGAAGTGCAGGAACTGGCCGCGCACCGCGACGATGTTGGCGTCGATTTGCCTGAGCGTGTCGAGCAGACGGGTTTGACGGAAATCGGAGAGGGCCGAAGCGCCGGGAAAACACGAGAAGTGAGCCATGGGCTGGACTGACGTCGATGAGTCGCGCGAGGTGGCGACGTGGGGCGAAAGGAAGGCCGTAATTATACCCGGAAGTCGGCCGCCCAAGCCCCCCGATCGGTGGTCCGCCTGCACCGCACCGGTGCCCGGGCGCGTGGCGCGCACGACGGCGCGCCGGACCGGCCTGCGCGTGCCTGCACGCCGGCCGCCCGCGGCCCATGCTCGGCCGGCGCCGGCTCGCGCGCTTTTGGCGCTATCATTCCGGGTTCACCGGGCCCGGCCCTCAGCGAATTCTCACCGGGCGGCGTGCGCGCCGCCCGTCATCGAAGCAATCCAATGGATGTCATCGTCATCGGCGGCGGAATCAGCGGCGTCGCCACCGCCTACCAGTTGCGCGCGGCCGGCCATCGCGTGTGCGTGGTCGAACGCCATGCGACCGTCGCGCAAGGTGCGACCTACGGCGACGGCGGCGCGCTGCTGCCGAGCCCGCTCGACGTCTGGTTCGGCCCGACTTTCATGCGCCAGCGCCAGTCGCGCGACAGCGGCGTGGTCTACAAGCCGGGCTTCAACGGCGGCGTGCGCCAATTCGTCAAGCAGCTCGGCACGCTGCGCGAGCCCGACGCGTTCGCCGCGCAGTACGCGCGGCTGCGCCCGCTGATCGACGTGTCGCGCGACGCGCTCGCCGATATCGAGGCGCGCCTCGAGCTCGAATTCGAGCAGAAGCCCGGCATCCTGCACGTCGTGCGCGATCCGCGCGACTGGGACGCGCTGCAACCGGCGCTCGACCTGCTGCGCACGCTCGACCAGCCGTACCGCACGCTCACCGCCGACGAATGCGCGGCGCTCGAACCGTCGGTGCCGGCCGAGCCCGGCTTTGCCGGCGGCGTGCTGCTCGAAACCGAGCGCACCGGCAACTGCCCGCTGTTCGCGAAACTGGTCAAGCAGACGCTCGACGAGCACGGCGTGCAGTTCCGCTTCGGCGCGGATGTCGCCGCGATCCGCGTCGACAACGGCCGCGCGGCCGTCGAGCTCGTGCCGCCGGGCCACCGGAGCGCGGCGAAGGCGCGCGAGGTCGACGTGATGTCCGCCGACGCGATCGTGGTCGCCGCCGGCGCCGGCAGCCTCGCGCTGCTCGAACGGCTCGGCTGGCGCCTGCCGCTGCACCCGGTGCGCGTCCATACGCTCACCGCGCCGGTCGCGTACGAAGAACATGCTCCGCACCTGAGCGTCGTCGATTCGATCAAGCGGATCTCGATCACGCGCACCCACCAGCGGCTGCGCGTCGGCGGAGCCGCCGTGCTGCAGAGCGTGGCCGACACCGCGAAACCGCTCGCCGAGCCGCTGTCCGAAGCCGCGCTCGCGCTGCTCGGCCAGGCCGTCCACGACTGGGTGCCGGGCGCCGCGAAGATCTCGGCCGCGCTGTCGTGGCAAGGCATGCAACTGCTGTCGCCGGACGGCCTGCCCGTCGTGGGTCCGACCCCGCATCCGCGCGTGTTCGTCAATTTCGGCCATGGCCCGGCCGGCTGGGGCCTCGCGTGCGGGTCTGCTAAAGTGGTGACCGACTATCTGGGCGGCAACGTCCAGCACTGGCCCGCCGACACGCTCGCCGCGCTGAGCGCCGGCCGCTTCACGACCTGACCGCCGCTGCGGGCCGACCCGTGGCGGCATCCTTGCCAGCCGCCACGATCCCGCGATGACCGTTACCCGCCCCCTTCCCGATTCCGATCCGATCGCGCTGCTGCGCGTCGCCGACCTGCGCGCGGCCGAAGCCGATGCAACCGCCGCGCTGCCGCCGCACACGTTGATGGGCCGCGCGGGCGCCGCCGCCGCGCGCTGGCTGTCCGAGCGCGTCGCCGGCGACGATCGCCCCGTCTGGTTCGCGGTCGGCCCCGGCAACAATGGCGGCGACGCGCTGGTGGCCGCCGCGCAGCTCCAGCAGCTCGGCGTCGCGACGCATGCGTGGATGCCGGTGCCGGTCAAGCCGGATGACGCGCAATGGGCACTCGGTCTCGCACGCACGGCGGGTGTGCCGTTGTCGACCACCCCGCCCGCGTCGCTGGAAGGCTACGCGTGGGTCGTCGACGGGCTGTTCGGCATCGGTCTCGGCCGCGCGCTCGACGGCGCGTTCGCCGAGCAGGCCGCACGCATCGCCGCTCATGCGCGCGGCGGCGGCCGCGTGCTCGCGCTCGACGTGCCAAGCGGGCTCGACGGCGACACGGGCCGGATCGTCGGCGCGGGCGTCGCCGTCGCGGCCACCCACACGCTTACCTTCATCGGTGCGAAGCCCGGCCTCTACATGGGCGACGGCCGCGATCTCGCCGGCGAGATCCACGTCGCGTCGCTCGACGTCGCGCCGCCCGCCGCGCCGGCCATCGTGCTGAACGCGCCCGCGCGGTTCGCCGCGGCGCTGCCCGCGCGCGCCTTCTCGTCCCACAAGGGCACCTACGGCAGCCTCGCGGTGCTCGGCGGCGACACGGGCATGTGCGGCGCCCCGATCCTCGCCGCTCGCGCCGCGCTGTTCGCGGGCGCCGGCAAGGTGCACGTCGGCTTTCTGGGCGCGGGCGCGCCGCCGTACGATCCGCCGTTTCCAGAACTGATGCTGCATCCGGCCGACATCCTGGACCTCGGCGCGATGACCGCCATCGCGGCCGGTTGCGGGCTCGGCACGCGCGAGGCCGCGGCAACGCTCGTACGCGACGTGCTCGCGCAAGACATCCCGACGCTGCTCGATGCCGACGCGCTGAACCTCGTCGCGACGCACGCGGACCTCGCGGCCGCCGTCGCCGCGCGCGGCACGCCGTGCGTGCTGACGCCGCATCCCCTCGAAGCCGCGCGACTGCTCGGCGGCGACACGGCAGCCGTGCAGCGCGATCGCGTCGCGGCCGCGCAGGCGCTCGCCGCCCGTTACGCGGGCATCGTCGTGCTGAAAGGCGCGGGCACGGTGATTGCCGCGCCCGACGGGCGGGTGACGATCAACCCGACCGGCAACGCGGCGCTCGCCACCGGCGGCACCGGCGACGTACTCGGCGGCCTGATCGGCGCGCTGCTCGCGCAGCGGGTCGCGCCGTACGAAGCCGCGCTGGCCGGCGTCTATCTGCACGGCCTCGCGGCCGATACGCTGACCGCGCACGGCACCGGCCCGGCCGGGCTGACCGCGGGCGAGCTCGCGCCGATGGTGCGCACGCTGATCAATCGCCTTTTTTATCCGTCGCCGCGCGCCGACACGTAACGCCGCTATACTGACTGCCCCGCCGCACGGCGGGCCTTCTCGTCCGCCGGCTTTCCGATCACGATGAGCCGGCGCGGCATTCCTCCCGATTCACGCTTCACTCGAACCGCCATGACGCTGAAATCGCTCCCCGCCTGGACTGCCCTTCAATCCCACTTCGAACGGATCCGCCACGCGCGGCTGCGCGACTGGTTCGCGCCGGAAAACGACCGCGCGCCGACCCGCGCCGAACGCTTCACGATTCCGGGCGGCGGTCTCGCAGCCGATTTCTCGAAGAACCGCATCGACGACGAAACGCTGCGCCTGCTCGTGCAGCTCGCGCGTGACGCGGGCGTCGAAGCGCGCCGCGACGCGATGTTCGCGGGCGAGATCGTCAACCCGACCGAAGGCCGCGCCGCGCTGCACACGGCGCTGCGCGCGACCGACCCGCAAGCGCCATTCCACGCGCAGGTGAGCGCCGAGCGCGCGAAGATGGCGACGTTCGCGCGCGCCGTGCGCGGCGGCACGTGGACGGGCTATACGGGCAAGCGCATCCGCCACGTGATCAACATCGGCATCGGCGGCTCCGATCTCGGGCCGAAGATGGTCGTGCACGCACTGCACCACGTCGCCACGCCCGACATCTCGACCCACTTCGTGTCGAACGTCGACGGCGCCGATCTCGCACGCGTGCTCGAACAAGTCGATCCCGAGGAAACGCTCGCGATCGTCGTGTCGAAGACCTTCACGACGCTCGAGACGATGACGAACGCGCGCTCGCTGCGCGACTGGTTCGTCGCGCGCGGCTGCCCCGAGGAGGCGCTCGCGAAGCACTTCGTCGGTGTGTCGGCGAACCCGGCCGAAGTCGTGAAGTTCGGTATCGCCGCCGACAACGTGTTCGAAATGTGGGATTGGGTCGGCGGCCGCTATTCGCTGTGGTCGGCGGTCGGCCTGTCGATCATGATCGCGGTGGGCCCCGAACAGTTCGACGAGCTGCTGGCCGGCGCGAACGACATGGATCGCCACTTCCGCGAAGCGCCGCTCGAGCGCAACCTGCCGGTGCTGCTCGGCCTGATCGGCATCTGGTACCGGAATTTCTTCGGCTCGCAGAGCTACCTCGTCGCGCCGTATTCGGAAGCGCTGCACTACCTGCCGTCGTACCTGCAGCAGCTCGAAATGGAGAGCAACGGCAAATCCGCGCGCCTGGACGGCGCCTTCGTCGACTACCCGACGTCGGCCGTCACGTGGGGCGAGCCGGGCACCAACGGCCAGCATGCGTTCTTCCAGATGCTGCACCAGGGGCCAACGATCGTGCCGATCGACTTCATCGCGGTGCTGACGCCCGAGCATCCGCTTGCAAGCCACCATCCGAAGCTGCTCGCGAACTGCTTCGCGCAGAGCGAGGCGTTGATGCTCGGCCGCACGCTCGAAGAAGCGCGCAAGGTCGCCGGGCCCGGCAAGGAAGCGCTCGCGCCGCACCTGACGTTCCCCGGCAACCGCCCGACCACGACGCTGCTCGTCGATGCGCTGACGCCGCGCTCGCTCGGCGCGCTGATCGCGCTTTACGAGCACAAGGTGCTGGTGCAGGCGACGGTGTGGGACATCAATCCGTTCGACCAGTGGGGCGTCGAGCTCGGCAAGATTCTCGGCAAGGTCGTCGAAGCCGACCTGTCGGCCGAATCGGTCGATCCGGCGAAGCACGACTCGTCGACCACGGCGCTGATCGCGCGCGCCCGCGCGGCGCTCAAGCGCTGACGCGACGGCGTCATGCCCGTGCCGGCCGCGCGATCCACGCTGCGCGGCCGGCACAAACATTCACGCGTTGCGCGAAGCCGCGTGCGGCACGACGATGCGCCCCGCGTCGATCGTGACTGTCGTTGCACAGCGGCGCGCGAGTTCGGCATCGTGCGTGACGAGCACGAGCGTCGCGCCATGCGTGCGGTTCAGTTCGAACATCAGGTCGATGACCGCGTGGCCCGTTGCGGCGTCGAGGCTGCCGGTCGGCTCGTCGGCGAACAGGATCGCCGGGCGCGTGACGAACGCGCGGGCGAGTGCGACGCGCTGCTGTTCGCCGCCCGACAGCAGCTTCGGATAATGCGCGGTACGCTCGCCGAGATCGACCTGCACGAGCAGCGCCCGGGCGCGGTCGGCCGCGTCGCGCGCGCTGATGCCGCCCTGCAGTTCGAGCGGCAGCATCACGTTCTCAAGCGCCGTCAGGTGCGGCATCAACTGGAACGACTGGAATACGAATCCGACCGCGCCGTTGCGCAGCGCCGCGCGTTCGTCCTCGTCGAGTTGATCGAGCGCGCGACCGAGCAGGCGAACCGTGCCGCTCGTCGCGCTGTCCAATCCCGCAAGCAGGCCGAGCAGCGTCGATTTGCCCGAACCCGACGCGCCGACGATCGCGAGGCTGCTGCCCGGCTGCACGGCGAGCGTGATGCCGTCGAGAATCGTCAGCTCGCCCGTTGCATCGGCAACCCGCTTGCACACGTCATGGACTTCGATGATCGGATCGGTAATCTTGAACATGGACACGACATTTCGCTGGAAAAGACGCGCGGCGGCCGCCGCGCTGCTGGGCATCCTGCTGGCCGTCACCGCGCCCGCACACGCCGCGACGGCATCGAGCCCGCCCGTGATCGTCGTGCTCGGCGACAGCCTGTCGGCCGAATACGGATTGCCGCGCGACACCGGCTGGGTGTCGCTGCTGCGACAACGGCTTTCGACCGAGCGAATCGATTATAGCGTCGCGAACGCCAGCGTCAGCGGCGACACCACGAGCGGCGGCCGTGCCCGGCTGCCCGCGGTACTGCAGCGGCTCAAGCCGTCGATCGTCGTCGTCGAGCTCGGTTCGAATGATGCGCTGCGCGGCGTGCCGCTCGCGACGACCGAGCAGAACCTGCGCGACATCATCGCGAGCGCGCGGCGCGCCCAGGCGAAAGTCGTGCTGGTCGGCATGTACGTGCCGCCCAATTACGGCCCCGACTACACGCAGAAGTTCCACGCGGTCTATACGCGGCTGTCGAAAGATCTCGGCGTGCCGCTCGTGCCGTTCCTGCTGGCCGGCATCGAGGACAAGCCCGACATGTTCCAGGCCGACCAGATGCATCCCGCGCAGCAGGCCCAGCGCATTCTGCTCGACAACGTGTGGCCGACGCTGAAGCCGTTGCTCGGCAAGCCGCACGGCTGACCGCAGTCGCGCGCCGGAAAACAAAAAGCCCCGCTTCGAGCGGGGCTTCTTGTTGGTTGCGGGCGAAACGATGCTCAGTTGTCGCCGTCCTGCTGCTGGCTGGCCGTCGTGCTGCCGTACAGTTTCACCTTCGAGCGATCGCGCAGCGCCGCGAGATACGCGTCGCCTTCGCTCTGCGCGTCGACCTGCGCCATCTGCTGCTGAGCGGCCGCCAGTTGCTGCGGATCGACCGCCGAACCGGGGATCACCGCGTTCACACGGTAGATCGCGTAGCCGTCCGCGCCGAGGTCGACACCGACGTAAGCCGGCAGCGTCTTCGCATCGACCTTGTAGACGGCGCTCAGCGCAGCCGGCGTCAGGCCCTGCGATTGCGTGCGCGACACCTTCTGCGCGGCCGCGAACCCGTCGGTCGACTTCGACTTCTGCAGTTCGGCCAGCTTCGCCGCACCGTCTTTCTTCGCGAGTTCCGCGGCCTGCTCGGCGATGACCTTCTGGCGCACGGCGTCCTTGATCGCGTCGAGCGCGGGCACGGCAGCCGGCTTGTAGTCGGTCACGCGCGCCGAGATCAGCGTGTTGTTGCCGACGTCGATCGCCTGCGTGTTGTTCTGATTCTTCACGGCGTCGTTCGCGAACACGGCGGCCAGGAACTTCGGATTGTTCAACGGGCTCGTCGGCGGCAGTTGCGGATTCGGCGTCGGCGTGACGGTGGCCGTCTGGATCGTCAGTTTGTACTTGTCCGCGGCCGGCTGCAGCGTCTTCGCCTTTTCGTAGACGGTCGACGTGAAGCCTTCCGCGTTGTCCGAGAACGCCTTCGATGCGTACTGCTGCTTCAGGTCGGCCGCGATCTGGTCCTTCACTTCCGCGAACGGCTTGACGACGGCCGGCTTCACTTCGGTCGCCTTCAGGATGTGGAAACCGAGATCCGACTGCACGATCCCGCTCACGTCGCCCTGCTTGAGCGAGAACGCGGCATCGTCGAACGCCTTGCCGCCCGCGGTCGAGCCGCGCGTGATGAAGCCGAGATCGCCGCCCTTCGCTGCCGACGGCGCGTCCTGCGAGTTCTTCTGCGCGATCTGCGCGAATTGATCCGGATGTGCCTTCACGTCGGCGAGCAGTTGCTCGGCCTTCGCTTTTGCCGCCGCCTTGTCGGCCGCGCTGGCGCTGCCCGGCGCGGCGATGAAGATGTGGCTCACGCGCACCTGCGCTTCGGTCCGGAAGTGCGTCGGGTTGTCGTCGTAGAACTTCTTGATGTCCGCATCGGTCGGCTGCGCGCTTGCGGCCGCTGCGGCCGGCGAATAGACGAGGTACTGGATCGTCGCGGTTTCCGGCGTCGCGAAGCTCTGCTTGTGCGCGTCGTAGTACGCGGTGAGCTGTGCGTCGGTCGGCTGGACCTTCGCCGCGAAGTCGCTCGTCTTCAGCACGAGCGCCTGCACTTCACGCTGCTGCGCGGCGAGTTCGGACAGGTGTTGCGCGAGGCTCTTCGGCGTGAACGCGCTCGACACGATGCTCGCCGGAATCTGCTGCAGCGAGAGGCTGTAACGCACGCGCTCCTGGTACTGCTCGGGCGTCATCCCCTGGAACGACAGCAATTGCGCATAGCGTTCGACGTCGATCGAACCGTCGGGCTTCTTCAGCGCCGCGATCATCGGGTCGCTCATCAGCGCGTCGCGCACGGCGTTGTCGGATGCGGTCAGGTGCAGGCGTTGCGTCTCGTCGGCCAGCACGCGTTGCTGGATCAGGCCGTCGAGCACCTGCTTGCGATGCTCGGGCGTGTCGAACATCTTGATGTCGAACTGCCCGCCGAGCGCCTGGCGCGCCTGATCGATCTGCTGGCGGAACGCGCCGTCGAATTCGACCCGCGTGATCTTGTGCCCGTTGACTGCTGCGACGTTCGCACTGTCGTCGAAGAAGCCGCGGAAGCCTTGGATTCCGACGAAACCCAGCCCCGGCAAGACGATCAGGAGCAGGAGCGCCATCATCAGGCGCTGGTGATTACGGAAGAAATCGAGCATGCGTGACGGGAAAATTGGACAAAACGTCCGATATTACAACATACGGGGTGGGACGGGCGAAAAGCGGCCCTCGCCCGCGTGGTCGGCACTCCGACCACGGCAGCGCGCACTCCCCGCTCACGGCGATTCGTTCGCGAAGCCGGCTTGCCGCACCGACGGCCGTCGAAGCACGATGCACCGCGAGCGCATCCGTGGCCAGCGGCCGAGTGGAACGTGACGGGCAGAAAAAAGACCGGGACCGGCCGCGCTCCCGCGACCGGATCACCACCGGGATCGTGACAGCCAAGCCCGAGCTCGCCGACGGCATACCGCACGACGCCGATCGATCGACGCCTCGCCGACGCGTCATCGGACTTTGCATATCGAAAATCGTTCGTTCGTCGCGTATGCCAAGCCGTATACGCTAATCGCGCCATGCAACCCGTGCCATGCTCGTCGGCCGAGCGACGAAGGGGCACGGCCTATTCGACCATTCAACCAAACCGACCCATTCGATGAGTTTTCTTCACCAGGCGCGCATCGTCGCATTGGCCGCCTCGCTCGGCCTTCTGGCGGGCTGCAACGGCGATAGCGTCGACCGCTCGAACGTTTCACCCGTCGCTACGGAGAACGCGGCAAACGGCGCGACGATATTCACGATTCCGCTGTATCAGTTCTACGCCACGCGACAGAGCTACATCGCTCAGGGCCTTGCGCCGAATACGTTTCTTCACAGTCGCCGGCTCTCCGATGCGTCATCCACCGCGGTGACGAAGCCCAATCACGACACGCTGTATTCCATCGCCATGCTGCAATTGGACGCGGGCCCCGTTCAAATCGATACGCCCTCGAGCGGTAGCCGTTACTTCTCCCTCGCGTTGATGGACGCCTATACGAACAACTTCGCGATTCGAGGCACGAGCGCCGACAACGGCGTTGCGAAGGTCTTTTGGGTCGTCGGGCCGAACTGGCAGGGAGAAGCGCCCGCAGGGGTCATCGTGCTCCGCTCGTCGACCAACGCGGTCTGGGCCCTGGCACGGACTTACGTGAGCGATGCGAGCGATTATCCGGCCGCGTGGGCGGTTCAGAACCAATTGGTCGCGTCGCAACCCGCTGGAACCGGCGGCACGACGTGGGACAGCGTGGACAAGCAAAAGCCGCCCGGTTATACCAACTGGCCATCGTATTTCCAGTACGTGAACCAGCTGCTGAAAAAGAGCCCGCCCACGCCGCAGGACACGGCCGTGCTCGCGGCGCTCGATGCGATCGGCATCGGCCCGGCGCAGACCTTCGACCCGTCGTCTGCCGACATCGCGTCGATCAGCGCCGGCGCAACGCAGGCGTTGGCGAGCCTGACGACCGGCAGCAGAACGCAGCAAGCGTCGACCAAGGCGAGTACCGGCGTAAATGGCTGGACAGGCGGTCCGGCGAACGTCGGAAACTATGGAACCCACTATACGTTGCGGGCGAACGTTGCGCTGAACGGCCTCGGCGCGCTGCCCGGCAGTGAAGCGATCTATTACACCAGCACGGAAGCGGCGAACACGCCGGGTGCGAACTACGACGGCAACGGCGTCTATCAGATGACGTTTCCCGCCGGGCAGCTTCCGCCGGCACGCGCGTTCTGGTCATTGACGCTGTACGGCGGCACGAACCAGGCGCAGGCATTCTTCTATTCGAATCCCGATCAAGTCTACGCGCTGTCCTATCCGGCCTCGAACTTTCAGTTCGCCAGCGACGGCTCGCTCGTGCTCACCGTCAGCCATACGCGCCCCGCGGGCGTACCGGCCAGCAACTGGTTGCCCGCTCCTGCCGGCGCGTTCAACCTGACGCTGCGCACGTACTTGCCCGATACGCCGCTCCTGAGCGGAACCTACAAACTGCCACCGGTGATACGCGTTCAATGAGGTGCCGTTTGTGCACGCCGGAAACAACCAGTGCTCCCGCGGCGTGAAATTCCGGCGGAACGGACGGGACGCGTGTCCGCAGGCCGCACGTGCGTGCGCATCGCTTCGCGTCCCGCCGGAAAACCGCGCAGGCGGTTTCCTTCCCTGCGCGATCATTGCATCTACGCGGGCGGCACCGGAAGGCACAAATGAAAAAGCCCGCACGAGGCGGGCTGTTTCATTTGTTTGGCGGAGCGGACGGGACTCGAACCCGCGACCCCCGGCGTGACAGGCCGGTATTCTAACCGACTGAACTACCGCTCCTTGGTCTGGCTGAATCGTGAAACTGGTGGGTGCTGAGGGGTTCGAACCCCCGACCTACGCCTTGTAAGGGCGCCGCTCTACCAGCTGAGCTAAGCACCCGTTTCCGATTCGTTCCGACTGCGATCTGCGTTTGCGCATCAACAATCAGCGAGCCCGCAAGTTTAATTCATCCCCGATCATTTTGCCAAGCCTGCGCGTGAATTTTTTTAACGCACGCGTTCGCACGATTCCGATCCATATAAAAAAACCCGCGGACACCGCCGCGGGTTTCGTGAACAACCGTCAGCAACGACGGTGCTCGGAGCCTCAGTGCTTGACGACTTCCGTCGAGCCGGCGTCCTTCGCCGCCTCGCCGACCGGCGCCGCTGCCTTCGCTTCTTCTTCCGGCGGCAGCGGAGTCGGCGAACGCTCGAGCGCGAGTTCCAGCACCTTGTCGATCCAGCGGACCGGCACGATCTCGATCGCGTTCTTCACGTTGTCCGGAATGTCCGCGAGATCCTTCACGTTCTCTTCCGGAATCAGCACGAGCTTGATACCGCCGCGGTGAGCCGCCAGCAGTTTCTCCTTCAGCCCGCCGATCGGCAGCACTTCGCCACGCAACGTGATTTCGCCCGTCATCGCGACGTCGGCCCGCACGGGAATACCCGTCAGCACCGACACCAGCGCGGTCGTCATCGCACCGCCGGCGGACGGACCGTCCTTCGGCGTCGCGCCTTCCGGCACGTGGATATGGATGTCCTGCTTCTCGAACGCTTCGTCCTTGATACCGAGACGACGCGAACGCGAGCGCACGACCGAACGTGCGGCCTCGACCGACTCCTTCATCACGTCGCCGAGCGAACCCGTACGGATCACGTTGCCCTTGCCCGGCATCACCGCGGCTTCGATCGTCAGCAAGTCGCCGCCGACTTCCGTCCACGCGAGGCCCGTCACCTGACCGACCTGGTTTTCCTTCGCCGCGAGGCCGAAGTCGTACTTGCGCACGCCGAGGAACGTATCGAGGTTCTCGCCATCGACCTTGATCGCGCCCGATGCCTTCTTCAGCAGCAGCATCTTCACGACCTTGCGGCAGATCTTCGACACTTCCCGCTCGAGCGAACGCACACCGGCTTCGCGCGTGTAGTAGCGGATGATGTCGCGGATCGCCTGCTCGGTGACCTCGATCTCGCCTTCCTTCAGCCCGTTGTTCTTCTTCTGCTTCGGCAGCAGGTAACGCTGGGCAATGCTGACCTTCTCGTCTTCCGTGTAGCCCGACAGACGGATCACTTCCATCCGGTCGAGCAGCGGCGGCGGGATGTTCAGCGAGTTCGACGTCGCGACGAACATCACGTCCGACAGGTCGAAGTCGACCTCGATGTAGTGGTCGGCGAACGTGTGGTTCTGTTCCGGATCGAGCACTTCGAGCAGCGCCGACGACGGATCGCCGCGGAAATCCATGCCCATCTTGTCGACTTCGTCGAGCAGGAAGAGCGGATTGCGCACGCCGACCTTCGCGAGGCTTTGCAGGATCTTGCCCGGCATCGAACCGATGTACGTGCGGCGGTGGCCGCGGATCTCGGCTTCGTCACGCACGCCGCCGAGCGCCATCCGGACGAACTTGCGGTTCGTCGCACGGGCGATCGACTGGCCGAGCGAGGTCTTGCCGACGCCCGGAGGCCCGACGAGGCACAGGATCGGCGCCTTGACCTTGTCCACGCGCTGTTGCACCGCGAGATACTCGAGGATCCGTTCCTTGACCTTCTCGAGGCCGAAGTGATCCTCGTCGAGCACCTGCTCGGCGTTCGACAGGTCGTTGTTGACCTTGCTCTTCTTGCGCCACGGCAAGCCGATCAGCGTGTCGATGTAGTTGCGCACGACGGTGGCTTCCGCCGACATCGGCGACATCAGCTTCAGCTTCTTCAGCTCGGCATCGGCCTTCTTCTTGGCTTCCTTCGGCATGCGCGCGGCGTTGATGCGCTTCTCGAGTTCCTCGAGATCCGCGCCCTCCTCGCCTTCGCCCAGTTCCTTCTGGATCGCCTTGACCTGTTCGTTCAGGTAGTACTCGCGCTGGCTCTTTTCCATCTGGCGCTTCACGCGCCCGCGGATGCGCTTTTCGACCTGCAGGATGTCGATCTCGGCTTCGAGTTGCGCGAGCAGGTGCTCGAGACGCTCGATGACCGGGAACATTTCGAGAATGTGCTGCTTCTGGTCGAGCTTCAGCGGCAGGCGCTCGGCGATCATGTCGGCGAGACGGCCCGCTTCGTCGATGCCCGACAGCGACGTGAGAATCTCCGGCGGGATCTTCTTGTTCAGCTTCACGTACTGGTCGAACTGCGACACGATCGCGCGACGCAGCGCTTCCGTCTCGGCGCTGTCGGCGTGGTCGGGCTCGAGCGGCATCACTTCGCAGGAGAACTGCGTCTCCTGTTCTTCGATGGACAACGCCTTCGCACGCTGCAGGCCCTCGACGAGCACCTTCACGGTGCCGTCCGGCAGCTTCAGCATCTGCAGGATGTTGGCGATACAACCGACCTCGTACATGTCCTTTTCGGTCGGTTCGTCCTTGGCCGCGGTTTTCTGGGCGACGAGCATGATGTGCTTGCCGCCTTCCATCGCTGCTTCGAGGGCCTTGATCGATTTCGGCCGGCCCACGAAGAGCGGAATGACCATGTGCGGGAAAACGACGACGTCCCGCAGCGGCAGCAGCGGGAGCGTGATGCGTTCCGGCGGGAGAAGTTGGGTGCCTGACATTTCATTTCCCCATGAGTGGAATCAATTGTTCGGTAATTGAGGCCGCCACAACGAATTGCAAGCCTTCAAGTGCGGGAAATATTCGGTAAGAAAGTAACCACCGCGTGTCGAGTCAGAGTTACCCACAAGATAAACGAAAAAAAGCCGCCCACGGACTCATGAACGGCCTTTTTCGCTGAACATCGTCGGCAAGCCGGTCAGTTCGAACCCGCCACCTTCGGCGTGTCCTCGTAGATCAGCAAGGGCTTGCCGTCCCCATCGATGACGTTCTCGTCGATGATGACCTTGCTGACCCCTTTCATCGTCGGCAGCTCGTACATCACGTCGAGCAACGCCTGTTCGATGATCGAACGCAAACCGCGCGCGCCGGTCTTGCGGCGGATCGCCTTGCGGGCGACCGCCTGCAACGCGCCCGGCCGGATTTCCAGCTCGACGCGCTCCATTGCGAACAGCTTGTGATACTGCTTGACGAGCGCATTCTTCGGCTCGACCAGGATCTTCATCAGCGCGGCTTCGTCGAGCTTGCCGAGCGTCGCGACCACCGGCAGGCGGCCGATCAATTCGGGGATCAGACCGAATTTGATCAGGTCTTCCGGTTCCGTTTCGCGCAGCACTTCGCCCGCGTCGCGCTCCTGCTTGCTCTTGACCGTCGCGCCGAAGCCGATGCCGGTTTTTTCGGTACGATCGGTGATCACCTTTTCCAGACCGTCGAACGCGCCGCCGCAGATGAACAGGATGTTGGTCGTGTCGACCTGGATGAAGTCCTGGTTCGGGTGCTTGCGGCCGCCCTGTGGCGGCACCGATGCCATCGTGCCCTCGACGAGCTTCAAGAGCGCCTGCTGGACGCCCTCGCCCGACACGTCGCGCGTGATCGACGGGTTGTCCGACTTGCGGCTGATCTTGTCGATTTCGTCGATGTAGACGATCCCGCGCTGGGCCTTGTCGACCTCGTAGTTGCAGTTCTGCAACAGCTTCTGGATGATGTTCTCGACGTCCTCGCCGACGTAGCCGGCTTCGGTCAGCGTCGTCGCATCGGCGATCACGAACGGCACGTTGAGCAACCGCGCGAGCGTCTGTGCGAGCAGCGTCTTGCCGGAGCCCGTCGGGCCGATCAGCAGGATGTTGCTCTTCGACAGCTCGACGTCGTCCTTCTTGTCGAGATGCTTCAGGCGCTTGTAGTGGTTGTACACGGCCACCGCGAGGATCTTCTTCGCGCGCTCCTGGCCGATCACGTACTGATCGAGGATGTCGCGAATTTCCTGCGGGCTCGGCAGATCCGACCGGGACAGGCTGGCCTCGACGCCGGCGGCAGCCGCCTCGTCGCGAATGATTTCGTTGCAGAGATCGATACATTCATCGCAGATGAACACCGACGGGCCCGCGATGAGTTTTTTCACCTCATGCTGGCTTTTCCCGCAAAACGAGCAATACAACAGCTTCTCGCTGTTCGAACCTTTTTTGTCCGCCATGAATGTAGAGCCTCCGGACAGGTAAATGACATGATACGCCGATTGCTCCGGACGCCGCGCCTAGGGCGCGACCGGAGCCGGCTGGATGCGCTTGCCGCAGATGCTCAGGGCACTCGGGACATTGCGGGGGCGCCGCACGAATCGGGGCGGCACCCCGTTTAAGCTCACGGGCGCTTCAACAGCACCTGATCGATCAGCCCGTACGCCTTCGCGTCCTCGCTCGACATGAAGTTATCACGGTCGGTGTCGCGCGCGATGCGCTCGACGTCCTGGCCCGTGTGCTGCGCGAGCAGGTTGTTCAACCGCTCCTTCAGGTAGAGGATTTCGCGCGCCTGGATCTCGATGTCGGACGCCTGGCCGCGCGCGCCGCCCAGCGGCTGGTGAATCATCACGCGCGAATTCGGCAGCGCGAAGCGCTTGCCCTTCGCACCCGACGCGAGCAGGAACGCACCCATGCTGGCCGCGAGACCCATGCACAGGGTCGACACGTCCGGCTTGATGAACTGCATCGTGTCGTAGATCGCCATCCCGGCCGACACCGAGCCGCCCGGGCTGTTGATGTAGAGGCTGATGTCCTTGTCGGGATTCTCGCTCTCGAGGAACAGCAATTGCGCAACCACGAGGTTGGCGGTCTGGTCGTTCACTTCGCCGACCATGAACACCAGGCGCTCCTTCAGGAGACGCGAATAGATATCGTACGAACGCTCGCCGCGGCCGCTCGTTTCGACGACGATCGGCACCAGCCCCAGCGCTTGCGCCTCGAAACCCTGCGGCGCGTTCGAAGCAAGCATGTCCAGCAATTCAGCGCGAGTGATCATTCAATGAACCTTGTTCGAATGGAAAATTGAACGGAAGGAAGCCGCCCGCTCAATCGCCATATTAATGGCAACCGTGCGCTTGACGTAAAAACGGCGTGCGGGCCGTCGCTCCGACAGCCGGCACGCCGCTAGAGCGACACTTACGCTTGCGCCGATGCGCTCGCGAGTGCCTCGAAGCTCACTTCCTTGTCCGTCACCTTTGCCTTGCCCAGCACGAAGTCGACGACGTTGCTTTCAACGACGAACGCTTCCATCTCGGCGAGGCGCTGCTGGTTGGAATAATACCAGCGGACCACTTCCTTCGGGTCTTCGTAGCTCTTCGCGAACTCGTCGACTTCCGCGCGGATCTGTTCCGGCTTCGCTTCGAGGCCGTTCGCCTTCACGAGTTCTGCCAGCACGAGGCCCAGCTTCACGCGACGCTCGGCCTGCTCGGCGAACATCTCGGCCGGAATCGGCGCGTCCTTCGCGTTCGGCACGCCGCGCTGCGCCAGATCCTGGCGAGCCATTTCGACGAGACGTTGCTGATCCTGCTCGATCAGCGCCTTCGGCACGTCCAGCTCCGAAATCTTCAGCAGCGCGTCCATCACCTGGTTCTTGACGATCGACTGCGTGCGGCGCTTCGCTTCGCGCTCGAGGTTTTCCTTGATCTCGGCGCGCATCTTCGTGAGGTCGCCGTCTTCGATGCCGAGCGACTTCGCGAATTCGGCGTCGATTTCCGGAAGGTGCGGCCACTCGATCTTCTTCATCGTGACCGTGAACTGCGCCGTTTTGCCGGCGACGTCCTTGCCGTGGTAGTCATCCGGGAACTTGAGGTCGAACGTACGCTGTTCGCCGACCTTCAGGCCCAGCGCTGCCGTTTCGAATTCCGGCAGCATGCGGCCTTCGCCGAGCACGAACGGGAAATCTTCGGCCGTGCCGCCCTGGAACGCGACGTCGTCGATCTTGCCGACGAAGTCGACCGTCACGCGGTCGCCGTTCTTCGCCGCGGTGTCCGCGCCGCCGTCGCCATGCTCGCCGGCTTCGCCGCGTGCGTGGTAGTGCACGCGTTGCTTGCGCAGGATGTCCAGCGTGCGGTCGATTTCGGCGTCGCCGATCGACGTCGTCGAGCGCTCGACTTCAG
The DNA here is from genome assembly GCF_001534535.1 of Burkholderia sp. MSMB1459WGS. Taxonomy (NCBI): domain Bacteria; kingdom Pseudomonadati; phylum Pseudomonadota; class Betaproteobacteria; order Burkholderiales; family Burkholderiaceae; genus Burkholderia; species Burkholderia sp. MSMB1459WGS. The sequence goes on along the minus strand of NZ_LPMU01000013.1, from coordinate 9,061 downwards.
CCGTCGCCAGATCGCCGATCTTCACTTCCGGGTAGACCTCGAACGTCGCGTCGAACGCGTACGCGTCTTCAGCCTGCTCCTGCTTCGGCTCGAAGCTCGGCTGGCCGGCCACACGCAGGTTTTCCGCGCGGCTGATCGTGAAGAATTCCTGGCCGATCTTGTCGCTCAGCACTTCCGCCTCGACCTGGCCCGAGTATTGTTGCGCGACCATCTTCACCGGCACCTTGCCCGGGCGGAAACCCGGCATGCGCACGGTCTTCGCGAGTTTCTGGATACGGGCGTCGATTTCCTTCTGCACGGTGTCTTTCGGCAGGGAAATCGTCACGCGGCGTTCAAGCTTGCCGAGGTTCTCAACAACGTTAGCCATGGCTTCAATCGTCCTAAAATTATTCGAGCGAATCGGGTTTTCCTTGCCGTGCCTGCCTGCGGCGTGGGGTGCATCGCATGCACCCGCCGCGCCGGAGCGCCACGCCATCCCTGCACGCGCCGAATGGCTAGCGCAAGCGGCTCGGAGCACGGCTTTGGCCGGAAGAATCGACTATTCTAGCAAACAATTTTCCTCATACCGCCAGATCGGCGCGACACGTGTGCGTCCCGCCCCATCGACGGCCCGCTGCACGACCATGCACGCGGATCGTCGCTATGCCGAACGGCGTATCCACCCCGGGCCCACCATCCTGTAAGCTCCGATAGCGTGTGAGCCACCTTCGCGGCCCACCCGTTCATTCTTCATACCAAACACGCCTTCCGGAGACACCATGCCGCAACACCCGTCCGCGCCTGTCGTCGTCATCGCGCCCGATTCGTTCAAAGGCTCGCTTTCCGCCGAGCAGGTCGCGAACGCGATCGCCACCGGCATTCGCCGCGCCCGGCCCGACGCGGTCGTGCGCTGCTGCCCGATGGCCGACGGCGGCGAAGGCACGCTCGACGCGATGCTGGCGGGCGGCGGCACGCGGCGCACGCTGCAGGTGGCCGGCGCGTCGCTGGCGGCGCGCGACGCGGCGGTGGGCGTGATCGATGCGCGCACCGCGATCGTCGAGACGGCCGAGATCGTCGGGATTACCGACCCGGTCGGCATGAGCGTGCCGGTCGACGCGCGCAGCACGCGCGGGATGGGCGAGGCGATCCGCGCACTGCTCGACGACGGCGTGCGCCGCTTCTTCGTCGCGCTCGGCGGCAGCAGCACCAACGACGCGGGCGCCGGGCTGCTCGCGGGCCTCGGCCTGCAGTGCTTCGACGCGGGCGGCCAGCCGGTCGAGCCCGTGCCGTCGCGGTTGGCCGACATCGCGCGCATCGACGCGTCGGGGCTCGATCCGCGCCTGAAGGAAACGGAATTCGTCGGCATGTCCGACGTCGACAACCCGCTGACGGGCGCGCATGGCGCCACCGCCGTGTTCGGTCCGCAAAAGGGCGTGACGGCGGCGCAGGTCGCGACCCTCGATACGGCCCTCGCCCACTTCGCCGACCTGCTCGAAGCCGCACTCGACCGCCGCGGCCGCGACCTGCCGGGCGCGGGCGCCGCCGGCGGCCTCGGTTTCGCGCTGCACATGCTCGGTGCACGCTTCGAGGCCGGCGCCGAAGTGGTGGCCCGCCAGGTCGGGCTCGACGCCGCCCTGGCCGGGGCCGACTGGCTGATCACCGGCGAAGGCCGCTCCGACGTGCAGACGCTGCACGGCAAGGCGCCGTTCATCGCGTGCCGGCACGCGCAGGCAGCCGGCGTGAGCGCATCGCTGCTGTCGGGCGCGGTCGACCCGGCCGCGCTGTCGCGTCTGTCCGAGTATTTCTCCGGCTGCTTTTCGCCGGCTCCCGGGCCGATCACGCTCGACGTCGCGATCCGCGACGCGGCCGACCTGCTCGCGAACGAAGCGGAACAGTTGACACGCCTGAAGTACGGTGCACACTGACCGTTGACCCGAGCGCGCGATACAGGAACAATCGGGCCCGCCCTTTTTCTTCAGGATTCGACATGAAAGGCCGCCAAGCCGGGCTCGATCAGTTTCTGACCTATCGCCTCCATGCGCTCACGAAGCGCTCCGACCGCGGGATCGGCGAGGTGTACCGGCACAAGCTCGACATCTCGCTACCCGAGGCGCGCGTGATCGCCGCCGTCGGCGCGTTCGGCCCGTTCTCGATCATGGATCTCGCGCGCCACACCAATCTCGACAAGAGCCAGGCAAGCCGCGCGGCCGAAGCGTTGCTGCGGCAGGGGCTGCTCGAGCGCAGCGCGAGCGAGGAAGACGGTCGGATCGTGCTGATCGCGCTGACCACCGACGGCCGAGCGCTGCATCGCAAGATCATGCCGATCGTGCGCAAGTGGAACGACGGCCTGCTCGCGTGCCTGTCCGACAGCGAACGTCAGACGTTCGAGCGGCTGCTCGACAAGATCGTTGCGCACGCAGTCGAGCGCGACGACTGAGTAACCGGCTTCGAATTCAAGCGCGATGAAGTGAATCGTCCCAAGGCGTGTCGGCCCCGCCGTCGCCGGTTCGCGAAGCGCAGCAGGCGGCATTGATCCGACGAATCGGACGGGCCGTCCGCGTTGCGTCATGCACGATCCGGGCGGCTTGTCTGGGCGATCCGTCCGAACGGCCCGTTTTGCACCGCGACGGCATCGCGCGAAGCGCGCGCGGTCGCGTTGCCGGCGTTGCCGACAGCCGCGAATCCGGCGGCTTCGTGCGCACTACAACCCGCTGTTCGTCGCGCGCTGACGCAACAATCCGAGCACCGCGTCGCAGTACGGCGTCGGCACGCCAAGCTTGCGACCGAGTTCCGGAAACACGCCGAGGATCGGCCCGATCTCGAGCGAGCGCCCCGCCTCGAAATCCTGCAACATCGACGTCTTGAACGCGCCGAGCTTGCGCGTGACGGCGATCCGCTCGGGGCCGCTCATCCCGGCGGACAAGCCGAGCTTCGCGCCGATCGCAGCCGCTTCCTCCATCATCCGCAGCGCGAGATCCTGCGTGAACGGATCGTCGAGCAACTGCTCGGCCGTCGACCCGGTCAACGCGCTCAGCGGGTTCATGTTCATGTTGCCCCACAGCTTCGTCCAGATCTCGGTCCGGATCGCGGGCGTCGTCTCGACGTCGAAACCGCCGGCCGCGAGCGCCGCGGCGAACCGCGCCGTAGCCCTGTCGAGCCGCGGATCGGGCGTGCCGACGATCAGCCGGTTGCCGCGCCCGCGCCGCACGACGCCCGGCGCGTCGGTACTCGACGACAGATGCACGACGCAGCCGATCGCCTGCGCGGGCGGCAACGCGGCCGACACCGCGCCGGCCGGATCGACCGCATCGAGCGGCACGCCGTCGATCGCCCCTTCGAGCCCGTGCGTGAACCACCACGGCAGCCCGTTCATCGCCGCGACGATCACCGTATCCGGTCCGACCAGCGGCGCAATACGCGCGGCCAGCGCCGGCAGCGCCTGTGCCTTCAGCGCGATCACCACGTAGTCCTGCACACCGAGCGCGGCCGCATCGTCGCTTGCGCGCACCGGCACCGACGCGATTGCGCCCGCCTCGTCGATCACGCGCACGCCGTGGGCATTCAGCGCATCGAGCGTCGCGCCGCGTGCGTACGCGCTCACGGTCATGCCGGCTCTCGACAACGCGGCCGCGAGCAATCCGCCGATCGCGCCGACCCCGACCACCGCCGCGCGCACCGACCCTGAATTCGTGTCGTTCATGATGGAATTCCGTCTCCCGGGAGCTGACGAGCATAACGCGCAATGGTTGCGGGCACAACCATTTGCGCGGCGTACCGTGCATCGGGCGGCACGCGTTCGTGCACCTCAGCGCGGTATGCCGCCCGCCTCCACCGCTTCGTCGTCGATCGCGCCGCTGGTCGCGCCGAGCACGCCGGCGATCTGGCTCTTGTCGTGCATGCCGAGCTTGCGGTACGCGCAGCGCAGGTAGTGGCGCACGGTCGTCGGCGAGATCGCCATCTGCTGCGCGACTTCCTTGTGCGAACGCCCGGCGCCGTAATAGCGGATCGCCGCGAGCTCGCGCGGGCTCAGCCGGTCGAGCAGCGAGCGCGGCCGCGCCTCGATCTGGAACAGCCCCGCGACGGGCACGCACTGGATGCGCAGCGCGTCGCCGACGAACGGCCGGCCCGGCTGGCGCCGCAGATGCGCGACAAGCGGCTCCGGTACGCGCGCACCGGCCCAGGCCGGCCATTCGGTGCGCAGCACGTCGTCGAAATCGTGATCGGCATGGTGCAGCACACCGAAGTTGTCGCACAGCGCACGCGCCGCCGGCACGACCGTGTCGGCGCGCTCGCGTTCGCGCGTGAGCTGCGCGGCACGGTTGATCGTCAATGCGGCCGCGAGATGCGGAATGACCTCCTCGAAACGATGTGCTTCGTCGTCGCTGAACGGCCGGTTCAGGCCCTGCCGGTAGATCGACACGAACGTCGTCAGGCCGAAGCGGCGATCGAGCGTACATACGAACATCAGTTGCGCGAGCCCGTACTTCACGCACCAGTCGCGAAACCGCGCATCGAGCCCCGGCTCGACGACCGACAGCCGCACCGCGCGGCCGTGCGCGCCGCGCAGCGTGCGGCGCGCGAGCGGGTCGCAATCGCGCACGCGCTTCCAGTCGATGAAGAACGCGTGCGGCAACCGGTACAAAAAGCTGTTGTGCATCACCGGGCCGGTCGGCACATGGGTCGCGACGCCCGTCCACGCGGCATCGAACGGAACGAGCGCCTGCAGCAGCGAAAAGAACCGGTATTCGAATTCGCCGATGGCGGACTGCGCGGCCACCGCGTACAGGTCGAGCAGCATCAGGCCGAGTTCGCGCTGCGCTGCGTCGCCACGCGTGACGCCATCGAAATCGGCGCGCCGGGACGGCAGCGGCGGCCACGCGAATTCGTCGAGCGCGATGGCGGCCGGCACGTCGCGCAGCGCGTCGAGGTCCTGCCCGATATCCGTCGTGATCCTCACCTTCCGCTCTCCTGTCCGGTCGGGCCGCCGATGTGCGCAACGATACCGGCCGATTATAGCGAGCGACTTTTTTGGCGGGCCACGGCGCCGAAACGCTCGCCAATCCCATCCATTTGAACGGTACACCGCACGTTGCTGCTGCGCAGCACGGCGCGCGACGGCATCGCGCGGCGTTCGCGCCGCGCACCGCGGGTTTTCCGCACCGTTCATCTGGACGACTGTTCGACGGTTTTCCCGCTGCGGACACTGCGTCGCGACCACACCAACGACGAACCGATGCAGGAAGGCATGGAGAACCCCACGTGACGACACCCCGCTTCATCCGCACGGCCACGGCCGCCGCGGCGCTTGCCGCATGCAGCGGCGCCGCGCACGCGCAGTCCGCCCTCATGCTGTACGGCGCGCTCGACGTCGGCGTGCAATATCTGACGCACGCCGACGGGCACCGTTCGGCCGTGCAGTTGCAGAACTACGGCATCCTGCCTTCGCAGTTCGGGATCAAGGGCCACGAGGATCTCGGCGGCGGCTGGCGGGCGCTGTTCAAACTCGAACAGGGCTTCAACGTCAACGACGGCACCCCGACCGTGCCCGGCTACGCGTTCTTCCGCGGAGCATACGCCGGCATCGCGGGACCGGTCGGCACCGTCACGCTCGGCCGCCAGTTCAGCGTGCTGTTCGACAAGACACTGTTCTACGACCCGCTCTGGTACGGGTCGTACAGCGGCCAGGGCGTGCTCGTGCCGATGAACGCGAACTTCATCGACCACTCGGTCAAATACCAGTCGCCGACGTTCGCCGGTTTCGACGTCGAAGCCCTCGCCGCGACCTCCGGCGTCGCGGGCAATACGCGCGCCGGACGCGTGCTCGAGCTCGGCGGCCAGTATGCGAGCAACGGCCTGTCGGTGAGCGCGGTGCTGCATCAGGCGCACGGCGACGTATCGGCGGCGGCCGACGCGTCCGCGCGGCGTCGCGAACTCGGCACGCTCGCCGCACGTTATGCGTTCGCCACGCTGCCGCTCACCGTGTATGCGGGCGTCGAACGCCTGACCGGCGACCTCGACGCGGCCCGCACGATCGTCTGGGGCGGTGCGCGCTACCTGACGTCGAACGGGATCGGCCTGAACGCGGGCGTCTACCACACCGATGCGCGCACGCCGGCGATCGGCCACCCGACGTTGTTCATCGCGAGCACCACGTATGCGCTGTCCAAACGCACCGTCGCATACGTGAACCTCGGCTATGCGCGCAACAGCGGCCAGAGCTCGCAGACCGTCTACGAATACGACCCGACGTCGCTTGCCGGCGCGTCGCAGTTCGGCGCGATGGTCGGTATGTACCACCTGTTCTGATTCCCCCAACGAGATCCTGTCATGAAGACCCTGCCCCCGGATGTCGCCCTCTCGCGCGACGGCCATGCGGCGACGTTCGCGCGCTCGACGCTCGTCGCGCTCGTCGTGTTCGCGGCCATCACGCCGCTGTTGCTGCTCGTGGCGCCCGCCGTCGCCGGTCAGCTCGCCACGCAGCTCGGCTTGTCCGCGTCGCAGATCGGCACCTACTTCTTCGTCGAACTCGGCGCGTTCAGCCTCGCGACCGTGCCGTCGTACCTGTGGCTCGGACGTGTCGACGCGCGTCGCGTCGCGGCGTTCGCCATCGCACTGTTCGGCGCGGGCAACCTGCTGACTGCGCTGTGGATGCCGGGGTTTGCCGCGCTGCTCGCGCTGCGCGCCGTCACCGCCCTCGGCGGCGGCTCGCTGATGGTGCTCTGCATGACGAGCGCGGCGACGAGCACGAACAGCGACCGCGTGTACGGCCTGTGGGTCGTTGGCCAGTTGATCGCGGGCGCGATCGGCCTGTTCGTGCTGCCGCACGTGTTCGCCGCGTTCGGGCTACGCGCGCTGTACGTCGCGCTCGCCGTGCTCGCGCTGCTCGCGGCGCCGCTGTCGCGCGGCTTTCCGACGTCGCTCGGCACGCGGGCGTCCGCGTACGCGGCGCGCGGCGACGCGCCGCCGACGCCGCGACGCTTCGTCGTACTCGCCATCGGCGCGGTGCTGACGTTCTATCTCGCGATCGGCAGCGTGTGGACGTTCGCGAGCCGTGCGGCGGCCGAGGCCGGGCTCGATCCGCAGTCGACCGGCAACGTGCTCGCGATCGCGAGCGTGATGGGGATCGCCGGCGCGGCGCTCGCGTCGTGCGCGGGCGGCCGGCTCGCGCGGCGCGCGATGCTGGCGACCGGCTATGCGCTGCTCGCGGCGTCGCTCGTCGCGCTCGCTGCGATGCGTGACACCGGCGGCTACGGCGCGGCGATCTTCGCGTTCAAGTTCGCGTGGACCTTCGTGCTGCCGTTCATTCTCGCGACGGTCGCGCAGATCGACACGTCGGGCCGCCTCGTCGCGACACTCAATTTCGTGATCGGCGCGGGGCTCGCCGCCGGCCCGCTGCTGGCCGGCCTGATGCTCGACGCCGGCGGCACGATGCGCGCGCTGTTCGCGGCCGCGACGGCCGTCGCGATCATGTCGTTCACCGCGCTGCGCCACATCGATCGCCGCGCGCGCCCCTCCGCTTCCTCCCAACCGTGACAGGTCACGCATCCATGAATCGCACTGCCTTCTTCACCGACGAACGCACTTTCTGGCATACCGGCGGCACGCACGCGCTGTTCTTTCCGGTCGGCGGCTGGGTCCAGCCACCGTCGAGCGCGGGCTACGCGGAATCGCCCGATTCGAAGCGCCGCTTCCTGTCGCTCGTGCAGGCGTCGGGCCTGGCCGCACAGCTCGACCTGCGCGGCGCCGAGCCCGCGACCACCGCCGACCTGCTGCGCATTCATCCGGCACACTATCTCGACGCATTCCGCGCGCTGAGCGACGCGAACGGCGGCGACCTCGGCGATCTCGCGCCATTCGGCAAGGGCAGCTACGAGATCGCCGCGCTGTCGGCCGGTCTCGCGATCGCGGCGGTCGATGCGGTCGTCGGCGAGCACGCGGCGAATGCGTTCTCGCTGTCGCGGCCGCCCGGCCATCATTGCCTGCGCGACCGTCCGATGGGCTTCTGCATGCTCGCGAACATCCCGATCGCGATCGAGGCTGCCCGTGCGAAGCACGGCATCGAGCGCGTCGCGGTGATCGACTGGGACGTGCATCACGGCAACGGCACACAGTCGATCTACTACGACGATCCGGATACGCTGACGATCTCGCTGCACCAGGACCGCTGCTTCCCGCCCGGCTATAGCGGCGCGGGCGATCGCGGCGAAGGCGCGGGCGTCGGCGCGAACCTGAACGTGCCGCTGCTCGCGGGCAGCGGCGACGATGCCTACCGGTATGCATTCGAGCGAATCGTGCTGCCGGCGCTGGCGCGTTTCCGCCCCGAGCTGATCGTCATCGCGAGCGGCCTCGATGCGAGCGCGGTCGATCCGCTCGCGCGCATGCAGTTGCATACCGACAGTTACCGGTTCATGACCCGCGCGGTGAAGGACGCCTCGCAACGCTATTGCGGCGGGCGGCTCGTGATCGTTCACGAAGGCGGCTATTCGGAGGCGTACGTCCCGTTCTGCGGGCTGGCGATCGTCGAGGAACTGGCCGGCGTGCGCACCGAGGTCGCCGATCCGATGCTCGACCTGGCGATCGCGCAGCAGCCGGGCGAGCGGTTCGTCGCGTTCCAGCGCGAACTGCTCGACGAACTGGCCGTGTCGTTCGGGTTGTAACGCGCGCTGACGAACGATACCGGGCCGGCATGCGCCGGCCCTTGCGCGATCGGTACGGATGGGGTTTCCTGTGTCTTTACTCCCGTTCCGGCCCGAGGCCGCACTCTTCCGATGAAATCGTCCCCGCGCGATAACGACGACACCACCAAAACGCGCCGCCAGCCATCGAAGCTGGCCCTGAACATCGCCGCCGTGACGGTCGGCCTCATCACGTTCGCGATCGGCGCGGCGTGGGTGATCTATAGCTGGATCGTCGATCGCGAAGCGCAGTATTTCGCGATTCCGCTGGTGTTCTCGGTGCCGGTGATCGTGGCCGTCGCGATCCGCAGCTTCTGGGAATAGGCGCGCCGGAATCGGCATAGGGGACGGCCATGAGGCCGTACCCCTGCCACACCACCCGGCATGCGGGTCCGCACCGGGCGGTT
>NZ_LPMU01000012.1:0-173705 GCF_001534535.1 Burkholderia sp. MSMB1459WGS | reverse complement strand
ACGGTGACGACGCCGACTTCCGGCGTTTGCGGCGGCGGTGCCGATTCTTTTTTCCCGCACGCGGCCAGGAAAACGGCGGCCGTCGCGACAGTGATTAAGCGGTATGGAACCCGTTCGACGCGCATGGAGCGACCTCTGTGTATAACCAATGGAATAAGTGACGCGCCCGGCAGGAGCGCAACACGGATGCGCCTCGCGGCGCAGATCGAACACCTGAATTACTGGACTGCTAGATACAGCACGTCGGCACGAGACCTCCGTGCCGACGGGGATGCCGCGAACTGCGGACTGGTACTGGGGCGGGAATCAGCAGAGTGGGATATTAACTGATTGCCACTTGGGTCATTCGATCGTAGGGTGGTATTGTATATACATTCACGAATGTATGTAAAAAGCCCGTTTGTGCTCCGCCGACTGCCCAGTCTTACAGATTGTTACCAGCAGCAAGCATAGCCCGTCTGCATGACGGCGACGAGGGGTTGCGAACCCTATATTCACCGACGATCGATCCAATCAGGCCTGCACATGGTCAGACGTACCAAGGAGGAGGCGCTCGAGACGCGCAATCGCATTCTCGACGCCGCCGAACACGTGTTCTTCGAGAAAGGCGTGTCGCATACGTCGCTCGCGGACATCGCCCAGCACGCCGGCGTGACGCGCGGCGCGATCTACTGGCATTTCGCGAACAAGAGCGAACTGTTCGATGCGATGTTCGACCGTGTGCTCCTGCCGATCGACGAATTGAAGCGGATACCGCTCGACGCGCCGGGCGGCAATCCGCTCGACAAGGTGCGCCAGATCCTGATCTGGTGCCTGCTCGGCGTGCAGCGCGACCCGCAGCTGCGGCGCGTGTTCAGCATCCTGTTCATGAAGTGCGAGTACGTCGCGGACATGGAGCCGCTGCTGCAGCGCAACCGCGCGGGGATGAGCGAGGCGCTGCACATGATCGACGCCGATCTCGCGGTGGCCGTGGGGCTCAAGCTGCTGCCGGAGCGGCTCGATACGTGGCGCGCGACGCTGATGCTGCACACGCTCGTCAGCGGGTTCGTGCGCGACATGCTGATGCTGCCCGACGAAATCGACGCCGAGCAGCATGCGGAAAAGCTCGTCGACGGCTGCTTCGACATGCTGCGCTACAGCCCGGCGATGCTGAAGGACCGCGACTGACGCGGCGCATGGCGCGCCCCGTCGCCGTGCCGGGTCAGGCCGCTTCCGCGCGATGCGCGCGAGCCCGCCGGTTCGACGCGGCCACCGAATCGCGCGCCGGCATCGGCGCGCCGGCCAGCCCCGCGATCCATGCGTCGGTCGACATCACGGCCGCAAAATTCGACTGGAACACCACCGCGTACGCGCGGTGAATCTCCTCGGCGCTCGCCGCGCCCGCTTCGTTCGCGTAAGGCAGCGCGCCCGTCGCATCGTCCAGGTATTCGACCTTCAGCCCCGCATGCGCCGCGTGATAGACCGTCGACGCATTGCAGTTGTGCGTCATGTAGCCGGCCACCGCGAGCGTGTCGATGCCGTGCGCGTCGAGCCACGCGGCGAGATCGGTGCCGGCGAACGAACTGGCCTGCGCCTTCTCGATCCGATGCGCGTACGGCCGGCTGGCGACCACCGCGTGCAGCGCGACGCCGTCGGTGCCGGGCGCGAAGATCGGCGCGCCGGCCGGCGCGACGTGCTGAACCACGATCACCGGCACGCCGGCCGCGTGCGCGGCGTCGATCGCGCGGCCGATGTTCGCGAGCGACACGTCGAGCGGTGGATATTCGATCGGCAGGTTGCCCGTCACGTATTCGTTCTGCACGTCGATCACGATCAGTGCGCGGCGGAAAGCGGGACGGGAAGCGGAATGCGGGACGGCGTTCGACATGGCGGGCTCCTGGTCGGCGGCGCTGCCCCGCCCCGGAGCGGGGCGGCCAGCAGTGCGATGCGACGCATTGTCGGGCCGCGTGGCGAGCGCCGATAGTGGCCCGATAGCCATTCTTCGATAAAATCGGGCCATCGCCTTTCCGGAACCCGCCATGCTCGCCGCCGCGTCGCCCGCCCCATCCGTTCCGACCGTCGTCGCCGTGATCGCGTACGACGGCATCAGCCCGTTCCACCTGTCGGTGCCGTCGGTCGTGTTCGGCAAGGAGCGCGACGCGGACGCGTCGCCCGCGTTCACGTTCCGCGTCTGCTCGGCCGAGCGCGGCCCGCTCGCGACGACGGGCGGCTTCACGATCGCCGCGCCGTACGGGCTCGATGCGCTCGACGATGCGGACATCGTCATCGTGCCCTCCTGGCGCGACCCCGACGAAGCGCCGCCCGACGCGCTGCTCGACGCCGTGCGCGCGGTCGCCGCGCGCGGCGCCGAACTCGTCGGGCTGTGTCTCGGCGCTTACGTGCTCGCCGCGGCCGGCCTGCTCGACGGCCGCCCGGCCACCACGCACTGGGCGTGGGCCGACGATTTCGCCCGGCGCTTTCCGCGCGTGAAACTCGATCCCGACGTGCTGTACGTGGACGACGGCAACCTGACGACGTCGGCCGGCACCGCCGCGGGGCTCGACTGCTGCCTGCACGTCGTGCGGCGACGCTTCGGCTCGGACGCCGCGAACCGGATCGCGCGCCGCCTCGTGATCCCGCCGCACCGGCAGGGCGGGCAAGCCCAATACGTGCCGCAGCCGGTCGCCGCACACCCGCGCGATGCGCGGCTCGCGGGCCTGCTCGACTGGGTGCGCGCCCATCTCGACGCCGCGCACAGCGTCGATTCGCTCGCCGAGCGCGTACTGATGAGCCGGCGCACGTTCACGCGCCACTTCCGCCAGGCGACGGGCACGACCGTCACGGCGTGGCTGCAGGCCGAGCGGCTCGCGCGCGCGCGGCATCTGCTCGAAACCACCGGACAATCGATCGACGCGATCGCGCAGGCGGCCGGCTACGGCTCGAGCGTGTCGCTGCGCCAGCATTTCGCGGGCGCGCTCGGCACGTCGCCGTCTGCGTATCGAAGGGAATTTCGCGGCGCCGGAGCCGGCGCGGGACAGTGACGCCTGCCGCACGGGCGGCGGGCAGGCCGTGACGCGGAGCCGGGCGGCCGATCAGCCGCCGTTGAACCAGCGTGCCGCGTAAAGCAGCAGCGCGACGAACACGATCATCGCCGCCCAGGCCCACACGGGTATCGTGCCGGAATCGCGATGCCGGAGCGCGCTCGCCGCCCGCCCGCTCAGCGCGCCGCCGAGATGCGGCGGCAGCGCACGCTTCGTCGCGGCCACTAGCGATGCCGGCCGCAGAAATACGTGCTGGCGCCGCTGCGCGGATGCGCTCGCGCGATTCGGCGCGAGACCGTGCTTCGCCTGCACGACCGCCCCGAACTCGCGGAAGAACGTATCGGTCCATTCGCGCAGCGCATTGTCGATCTGCCGCCCCGGCAGTTCGGCGAGCGGCCCGCTCGCCGTCGCCCAGACCACGTACTCGATTCGCGTGGCGGTCGCATCGTCATCCGGCATCAGTGCGAGTTCGACCTGGCCGCGCAGTGCGCCGAGCCCGTCGGCCCGCGCCTTGAAGTTGAGCACGCGGCGCGGCTGCCCTTCCGCGTCGCCCTGCTCGGCGGCCGCATGCGCGCGCACGTCGTAGCGGGCACGCAGTGGGCCGAGCGGCACCGTGATCGTCAGCGCAAATTCGCCGTGCGCGAGTTTCACGAACGATTCGCAATGATCGAAGCTCGCGCGCAACAGCGCGAGATCCTCGAGCGCATCCCGTACGACAGGCGGCGCGAGCGGTACGCGTAACGTGTCGTTCAGTTCCATGACGCCTCCCCGATGAACGCGCGCCGCATCAGGACGTCTCGACGAGACTGTCGATCCGCGCGACATCGAAGGCGACGTAGTGCGCCAGCACGGCCGCCGCCTCGTTCGGTTCTTCGTAACTCCATGCGGCGTTCTCGATCACGCCGTCTTCCGTCTGCAAGTCGAAATGCACGGCCTGCCCCCTGAACGGGCAGGCCGACGTGACGCCCGATTTCACGAGCCGGCGCATGTTGACGTCGCTGCGCGGCAGGTAATGGATGTCCGGGAGCCCCGCTTCACGCACGGTCAGCGCGCCGTGCGAATCGGCATAGGTGATGCCGCGATGGATCACGCGCACGCGATGACGGTTCGGCACGATTTCGAGTCGAGGGTCGGCTGCATCGGACATCGTTTCTCCTTCGGGCGGCCGCCAGGCCGGGGCAGGAAACGAAAAAGCCACGGCACGCATGCCGTGGCTTTCATTATGGGCGAAACTTCGTCCGATTGCGCGCCCGGGGCCCGGACCGCGCGCGGCGGGCTACTGCGCACTCCACTGGAACGCGGCTTTCGCGCCGCCCTTCGCGCCGACCGTGACGGCGCGCGATTCGTCGCTACCCTGGTACGACGCATGCACCGTATAGCGCCCCGGCGGCAGCTTCACCAGCATGTACGGCCCGCGCGCGTCGGTCGACAGCACCTCGGTACCCTTGCCGTCGACGATCCGGACATGGACGTCGGCCAGGAACTCGCCGCCCTTGCCGGTGAAGCGCAGCGCCAGTGGCCACGACGCCTCGTTACGCTGGAATGCCGTCGACTGGTCCTTGCCGATACCGCCCGACACGTAGCTGACATCGCCTTGCTGGCTCGCGGCGGGCAGGCCGTCCGACTGCGCGTACGCGCCGGTCGCGCCGGCCGCGAGGCCAGCGGACAGCGCCGCGGCGACGGCAAATCGGGACACGTTGCGTAGATATTGCATGGCTCTCTCCTTGGGGTCGGAACACATACGGGGCGCAGCGTCACGCGGGTCGCACGGCGGCGCCCGCCGCGGCCGGCCGGACCGGCCGTCGGCCGTGGCCGGTCAGCTCAAGTCGACCGGCACGAAGATCTGTGCATTATCGCGCTGGATCAGCAGAGCAAGACTGTTGCCCGCGCCCTTCACCGCGTCGCGCAACTGCTCGGGGCTCGTGACCGGGCGGCCGTTGACCGCGAGGATCACGTCGCCCGGCTGGATGCCCGCGTTGGCGGCCGGCCCGCCGGCCTGCTGCACGATCAGCCCGTGCGACAGGTTGCTGGCGCTACGCTCCTGCGGCGACAGCGGACGCACCGCGACACCCAGGCGGCCCTGTTCGACCGGCCCGCCGTCGTTCGACGCGAGCTTCGCATCGGACATCGCGCCGAGCGTCACGCTGATCGACTTCTTCGACTTGTCGCGCCAGATCTGCAGGTCGGCCTTCGAACCCGGCTTCAGGTTCGCGATCTGCGCGGGCAGCGACGTCGAATCGGCGACCGGCGAACCGTTGACCGACAGGATCACGTCGCCCGGCTGCAGGCCGGCCTTCGCGGCCGGCCCGTTGGCGTCGACCGAGCTGACGAGCGCGCCGTCCGGCTTCTGCAGTCCGAACGAGCTCGCGAGCGTCTGGTTCAGCCCCTGCACGGCGACACCGAGGCGGCCGCGGCTCACGTGGCCCGTCTTCACGAGCTCGTCCTTCACCTTGATCGCCTCGTTGATCGGGATCGCGAACGACAGGCCCTGGAAGCCGCCCGTCTGCGAGTAGATCATCGAGTTGATGCCGATCACCTCGCCCTGCAGGTTGAACAGCGGGCCGCCGGAGTTGCCGGGGTTCACCGGCACGTCGGTCTGGATGAACGGCGTGTAGTTCTCGTCCGGCAGCGCGCGCGACTTCGCGCTGATGATGCCCGACGTGACCGTGTTGTCGAAGCCGTACGGCGAGCCGATCGCGACGACCCACTGGCCGACCTTGCTCTGCGCCGGGTCGCCGATCTTCACGGTCGGCAGGCCGCTCGCGTCGATCTTCAGCACGGCGACGTCGGACTGCTTGTCGGAGCCGACGACCTTCGCCTTGTATTCGCGCTTGTCGGTCAGCTTGACCGTGACGACGTTCGCGCCGTCGATCACGTGTGCATTGGTGAGGATGTATCCGTCGGAACTGACGATGAAGCCCGACCCGAGACTCGCGCTCGGCTGGTCGTCCGGCTGCGCGTCGCCGCCCATGCCCGGCACCTGGCCGTAGAAGTGCTTGAAGAACTGGTAGAACGGGTCGCTCGGATCGATCGGCAGTTGCGGTTGCGGCGCGCGTCGCGACACCTGCTTCACGACATGCTTCGCGCTGATGTTCACGACCGCCGGGCCGTAGGTCTCGACGAGCCCGGAGAAATCGGGAATGCCGGTCTTGGCCGCGGCTTCGGCCGGCATCAATGCGGCCGCCTGCGCGGGCGTGATGATCTGCGGATCGGCGCGGCGGGTGCCGGCGAAATAGCCGGCCGACAGGGCCGCCGCCACGGCGACCGCGACGGTGCCGCGCGCAAGGAATCGGGTGTTCATCGTAGGACCTCCTCTTTGTTAGGACGCAGCGTAACGACCCTGACTTAAAGGAGGCTTAATCAGCCTTAAGCGGGGCTTAAGCGGCTGCCGGCGGCGAACCCGCGCCACCCTCGCCGGGAGCCCCCTTCAGACGGATTCGGAAGACTGCGGCGCCGGGGCCGGCATCTCGGCATCGCGGAACACGACGCTGACGAGCAGGCCGCCCGCGGCCGCATCGCCGAGCGACACCGTCGCGCCCTGCTGCGCCGCCACGCGCTTGACGATCGCGAGCCCGAGCCCGCTGCCCGACACGTCGGTGCGCGCGCGCGCCGTGCTGTCGCGATAGAAGCGGTCGAACACGCGCTCGCGCTCTGCCGCCGGAATGCCCGGCCCGCTGTCGGCGATCTGCACGCATGCGCGGCCCGCCGCGTCGCGCGTCAGCGACACGTCGATGCGGCCGCCGTCCGGCGTGTACTTCACCGCGTTGTCGAGCAGGTTGCCGAACATCACGCGCAGCGCGCCGACGTCCGCGACGACGCTCGCCGCGCACGTTTCCTCGAAGCCGAGATCGATGTCGTGCCGCTGCGCGAGCGGCGCATGCGCGGCCACGCATTCGGCGAGCAGCGCCTGCAGGTCGACCGGTTCGCGCATCGTCGCGCCGTCCGGCTCGGCGCGCGCGAGCGCGAGCAGTTGCTCGGTGAGACGCGTCGCGCGCGACACGCCGTCCTGGAGATCCGCGATCGCCTCGCGGCGCGACGCCTCGTCCTTCGCACGGGCGACGAGCTGCGCCTGGATCTGCACGGCGGCGAGCGGCGTGCGCAATTCGTGCGCGGCGTCGGCGACGAACGCCTTCTGCGTGTCGAGCGCCGCCGACAGCCGCGCGAGCAGCCCGTTCAGCGCCCGCACGAGCGGCTGCACCTCGAGCGGCAGGCGCGCGTCGGGCAGCGCATCGAGCGCTTCCGGCCGGCGCGCCTCGACCGCGCGCGTCACGCGCGCGAGCGGCGCGAGCCCGCGCCCGACGATCCCCCACACGGCCGCGCCGAGGAACGGCAGCAGCACGATCAGCGGCCACAGCGTGCGCAGCGCGACGTTCGCCGCCAGCCGGTTGCGCACCGACAGCGGCTGCGCGAGCTGCACGACGTTGTCGCCGACGATCGCGCCGTACACGCGCCATTCGCCGCGATCGGTGCGCTCGGTCGAGAAGCCGAGCTCGGCGCGCGGCGCGATCGGCGCGCGCGGATGCGAGAAGTACATCAGCACGCCGTTGCGATTCCAGATCTGGATCACGATGCCTTCGTCGCCGTTGGTGCGCGAGCCGAACACCTGCGAGAACGGCTCCGACGGCAGCGCCGCGGCGATTTCCTGCAACTGGTAGTCGAACAGTTCGTTCGCTTCGGCGAGCGCCTGCCGGTAGATGAGCCAGCCCGCCATGCCCACGCCCGCGACGACGATCGCGAGCAGCCAGATCAGCAATTGATGACGAATCGACCGCACGCGTCAGCTTTCCTTGACGACCATGTAGCCGAGCCCGCGCACGTTGCGGATCAGGTCCGAGCCGAGCTTCTTGCGCAGCGCGTGGATATAGACCTCGACCGTGTTGCTGCCGATCTCCTCGCCCCAGCCGTACATCTTCTCCTCGAGCTGGCTCTTCGACAGCACCGCGCCCGGCCGTGCGAGCAGCGCCTCGAGCAGCGCGAACTCGCGCGCGGACAGCGCGACGGGCGCGCCGTCGAGCGTCACCTGGTGCGACGCGGGATCGAGCGTGAGCGCGCCGTGGCGGATCAGCGACTCGCTGCGCCCGGCCTGACGGCGGATCAGCGCGCGCATCCGCGCGCCCAGCTCGTCGAGATCGAATGGCTTGACGAGGTAGTCGTCGGCGCCGGCGTCGAGCCCCTTCACGCGATCGGCGACCGCGTCGCGCGCGGTGACGATCAGCACCGGCAGCGCCAGCCCGCGCCCACGCAGCGTGCGCAGCACGTCGATGCCGTCGCGCTTCGGCAGGCCGAGATCGAGCAGCAGCAGATCGTACGTCTCGCCGCCGAGCGCCGTGAGCGCGGCGTCGCCGTCCTGCACCCAGTCGACTGCAAAGCCGTCCGAGCGCAGCGCCTTGCGCACGCCCTCGGCAATCATTCGATCATCTTCGACAAGCAGAATCCGCATCGGGACAGGCATCCATGGGCGAGTCAAACACGGCGACCATTGTAGCGCCGCGCATCGCGTGCGCGGCACCGTGCAATGCAACAGTAAGGCGGATTGCAAGGGGCCTGCCCCGACTTGTCTCTACAATGTGCGCTTCGGCGCCCCCGCGCGTCCTGCCCGAGCCCCCCGCTTTTCCCGTATTCGCCCATGCCGATTTCCGATCTTTCCGCCCGGTTCGTCCCCCGCGCCCGCGTCTGTCTGCGGGCGGCCGCCGTCGTCGCCACGTGCACGGCCCTCGCGTTCGCGCCGTCCGCGCAGGCCCGCAAGAAGTCCCACAAGGAAGCGCGCAAGACCGCCGTCGTGTCGCCGGCCGCGCGCGCGGCCGGCCTGCCGGCATCCGTGCTCGTCGCGCTGCAGCGTGCGAAGGTGCCGGCGTCGGCGATGAGCGTCGTCGTCGAGCGCGTCGGCGATCCGCAACCGCTGATCGCATGGAATGCGAGCCGGCCGATGCTGCCGGCCTCGACGATGAAGCTCGTGACGACCTTCTCGGGCCTGTCGATCCTCGGCCCCGACTACCGCTGGCGCACGACCGCGTACACGGACGGCACGGTCGACCCCGACGGCACGCTGCAAGGCAACCTGTACATCAAGGGCACCGGCGATCCGAAGCTCGTGCCCGAAGAACTGATCGACCTCGTCGACAAGCTGCGCAAGGCCGGCGTCAAGCGCGTGGCCGGCGGTCTCGTGCTCGACAAGAGCTATTTCGCTGCGTCGACGCGCGACCTGCCGTCGTTCGACGACGATGTCAGCGCGCCGTACAACGTCGGCCCCGATCCGTTGCTGTATGCATTCAAGGCCGTGTCGTTCACGGTCACG
Source organism: Burkholderia sp. MSMB1459WGS (assembly GCF_001534535.1). Taxonomy (NCBI): domain Bacteria; kingdom Pseudomonadati; phylum Pseudomonadota; class Betaproteobacteria; order Burkholderiales; family Burkholderiaceae; genus Burkholderia; species Burkholderia sp. MSMB1459WGS. Next base: position 164,390 of record NZ_LPMU01000012.1, on the reverse strand, counting down.
CCGGGCGATGACGGCAAGGTCGCCGTCGACGTGCTGCCGCCGCTCGCGAACCTGTCGATCGACAACCAGCTCGTCGAAGGCTCGGGTTCGTGCAGCGCGGCCGCCGCGGCTGCGCGCCCGACGCTGACGGCCGGCGGCGGGATCATGACCGCGTCGTTCGCCGGCGACTACCCGCTGCGCTGCGGCGCGCATACGACCAACCTCGCGATCCTCGATCACACGACGTTCTTCGCACGCGGCTTCCTCGCGCTGTGGCAACAGGACGGCGGCACGATCGCGGGGCCCGTCAGCGAGGGCAAGGTGCCCGCCACCGCGCGGCCGCTCGCCGTGCATCACAGCCCGGTGCTCGGCAGCATCGTCTACGACATCAACAAGTTCAGCAACAACGTGATGGCGCGCAACCTGTTCCTGACGATCGGCGCGGTCAGCGGCAAGCCGCCCGCGACGCCCGAGCAGTCGAGCCGCGCGATCCAGGCGTTCCTGCAGAAAAACGGCATCGCGATGCCCGACCTCGTGCTCGAGAACGGCTCCGGGCTGTCGCGCGAAGAGCACGTGAGCGCGCTGTCGCTCGCCGCACTGCTGCAGGCCGCGAACGCGAGCCCCGTCGCGCAGGCGTTCGTCGATTCGCTGCCGATCGCGGGCATCGACGGCACGATGAAGAACCGCCTCACCAACGCGGGCGTGCTCGGCAACGCGCACATCAAGACCGGCACGCTGCGCGACGTGCGCGCGATCGCCGGCTACGTCGCCGGTGCGGACGGCCAGAGCTACGTCGTCGTCAGCTTCATCAACAACGATCACGCGGAAGGCGCACGCGCCGCGCACGACACGCTGCTCGAGTGGATCTACGCGGGCGCGCACTGACGATCCGTGCGGCGTGCAACGTGCGGCGTGCAACGTGCGGCGTGCAACGTGCAGCGCGCAGCGCAGCGGGCCGTCGCGACAGCGCGGCACGCGCGCCCCCGCACCGCGTCGCCCGCGAAAATCTCGCCGCGCAGTTTGAAACGCCCGCGCCACCGTCGCGCGACGCCCCGTGCGCACGCTGCGCCTGCAAAACGGGGCCGCACCGCCCGGCCCCGTGCAGTACGGGTTCCGTAGAAACCCTATCCTCTGAGGGAACCCTCTACGCTGCCCCCTCGCCTAGCGCGTGGCGATTGCGTAGGCTGTTGGCCTGACCGATATCTACAACGGGCCACACGCCCGGCCTCATGGCTTGCAGGGGAACGAAGGAGACACGCCCATGCGATTCGACGTCGAATTGCTTCTGCTCGCGCTGGCGCCCGTCTTCCTGCTCTGCATCGCGTGGGAGGCCTGGCACTTCGCCCGCACCCGCGCGCAGGACCGTATCTATGCATGGCGCGACACGCTGTGCAACGCGGCGCTCGCGCTGATGCACCAGGGCGCCGACAAGATCGCATGGCTGTTCGTGATTCCCGTTTATGCGTACTGCTACCGGCACTATCGCGTCTACACGTGGCACGACGGCTGGCTGTCGTTCGCGGTGCTGTTCGTCGCGCAGGACTTCCTCTACTACGTGTTTCATCGCGCGAGCCATCGCGTGCGCTGGCTGTGGGCCGCGCACGTCGTGCACCACTCGTCCGAACGGATGAATTTCTCGACCGCGTTCCGCCAGAGCCTGATGTACCCGATCGCGGGCATGTGGCTGTTCTGGCTGCCGCTCGCGTTTGCCGGCTTTCCGCCGCAACAGATCGTCGGCATCGTGCTGATCAACCTCGCGTTCCAGTTCTTCGTGCACACGCAGGCGATCGGCAAGCTCGGCTGGCTCGAATACGTGCTGAACACGCCGTCGATCCACCGCGCACACCATGCACGCAACGCGCGCTACATCGACCGCAATTACGCAGGCGTCCTCGTGATCTGGGATCGCCTGTTCGGCAGCTATGTCGAGGAAACGCCTGACGATCCGCCGCGCTACGGAATCGTCGAGCGGCTCGGCTCGAACAACCCGCTCGTCGCGACGTTCCACGAGTGGGCGGCGATGGCGTCCGACGCGTGGCGCGTCGGCGGATGGCGCAACAAGCTGCGCGCGATTTTCGGCCCGCCCGAATGGGCGAGCGCTTATCATGCGCAGATCGCCGAGGCCGCGAACCCGGATCCGCGCACCGTGCCGCAGGCGGCTGCGCGCGACCGATAAACCGTTTCAGCCAACGGCCGCCGCGCAGCCCGGAACCGAGCAGGCACGCGGCAGATGAGAAACACATCAGGGCCATATCTACGAGGAGATCGAACGATGCAGACACAACAACACGCCCCTTCCCGCACGCGCCGGCGCATCCTGCGCACCGCGCAAGTCGCGATCGCCGGCGCCGCGCTCGCGTTGCTCGCCGCATGCGGCGGCGGCGACGACAACAACGGCAGCAGCGCGTCGAACACGCCGCCGTCGGGCGTGAAGATGCAGATCGTGTCGTTCGGCGACAGCCTGTCCGACGTCGGCACCTACTCGCAGATCAAGCTCGGCTTCGGCGGCGGCCGCTTCACGACCAACCCGGGCCAGGTCTGGACGCAGGACGTCGCGCAGTACTACGGCGACACGCTGCAACCCGCGAACCAGGGCGGCTTCGGCATCCCGCTGCAGGCGACGGGCGGCCTCGGCTACGCGCAAGGCGGCTCCCGCGTGACACTGCAGCCGGGCATCGGCCATGCGGACGCCAGCGTGCCGAACCCCGACTACGCCCAGGCGACGACGACGCCGATCGCCGACCAGGTCAAGCAATACCTGACGCAGCACGGCAGCTTCAACGCCGGCCAGATCGTGCTGATCAACGGCGGCGCGAACGACATCTTCTACCAGGCCCAGGTCGCGCAGGCGCAAGGCAACACGCCGGCCGCCCAACTCGCGGCGGCGCAGGCGATCGGCCTGGCCGCGCAGCAGCTCGGCGGGATCGTCCAGCAGATCGTCGCGGCGGGCGCGACGCACGTGTTCGTCGCGAACGTGCCGGACATCGGCGGCACGCCGCTCGCGCTGCAAGGCGGCGCGAGCACGCAGGCCGCGTTCACGCAACTGTCGGGGCTGTTCAACAAGACGCTCGTCGGCACGCTGGCCGCGCTGAAGGTCGACCCGACGAAGTACGTGGTGGTCGATTCGTTCACGTGGCAGGACGGCATCGCGGCCAACTACCAGGCGAACGGCTTCAGCGTGTCGAATACCGACACCGCCTGCAACCTGAAGGCGATGGTCCAGGCCGCCACGCAGTACGGCGTTGCGAATGCGACCGCGTTCGGCTCGTCGCTGTTCTGCTCGCCACAGACCTACACGGTCGCGAACGCGGACCAGACCTACATGTTCGCCGACACGGTCCACCCGACGACGCACCTGCACGCGCTGTTCGCGCAATACGTCCAGCAGCAGATCGCGAAATCCGGCGTCGGCAAGTAAGCCGCCGGCCACGCGCCCAAACGAAAACGCCCGACCGGTTCGCCGGTCGGGCGTTTTTTCATTCGGCAGGCGCCTGCGCGCGTCAGTCGCGCGCTTCGAATGCCGCCGCCGCGCGGCCGAGGCGATCGTTGACCGCGATCCATTCGATGGTCTCGGGCAGCTTCTCGACGAGGATGCGCGCGACCTGCGCGCGATCGAGCGCCCGCAGCATGCCGTACAGGTCGCGTGCATAGGCCTGCGGATCTTCCGGCGCCGCGATGAAATGCACGCCGTCGGCCTGCGCCCAGTGTCCTGCCCGCGACGCACGTGCGACGAGCGCGACGCGCTCGCCGTCGGTTTGCGCGGCCGCGAGCAGCGGCTCGAGCGCGTCGAACGGCAGCAGCGCGAGCGGCGTGCGCGGTGCGTAATGCGCTTTCAGCGTGCCCGACGCGCGCGGCGCGGTCGCGTCGCTGCCGTCCGGCAGCTTCGGCGCGCGACCGAGGACGTCGGCGATCTGCTGCGGCGTCACGTGGCCCGGGCGCAGCAGCGCCGGGAAGCCGCGCGACAGGTCGAGGATCGTCGATTCGATGCCAACTTCTGATGCGCCGCCGTCGAGCACGTGCACGGTATCGCCGAATTCGTCGCGCACGTGTTGCGCGGTCGTCGGGCTCACGTGGCCGAACCGGTTCGCGGACGGCGCCGCCACGCCGCCGTGGCCGCCGCGCCGCGCGCTGAACGCGGCCAGCAGCGCCTGCGCGACCGGATGCGACGGACAGCGCAGCCCGACCGAATCCTGCCCGCCGCTCACGGCATCCGGAATGCGCGCATGACGCTTCAGGATCAGCGTCAGCGGGCCCGGCCAGAACGCATCGATCAGCGCGTGCGCGTCGGCCGGCAGATCGTCGGCCCAGTAGCCCGGATCGCCGCCGGGCGGCAGATGCACGATCACCGGATGGTTCGCGGGCCGCCCTTTCGCCGCATAGATGCGCGCGACGGCCTCGGGATTCGCCGCGTCGCCGCCGAGCCCGTAGACGGTTTCGGTCGGAAATGCGACGAGCTGGCCCGCGTCGAGCAACGCGGCGGCCGCGTCGATCTGCGCGGGCGTCACGTGCTTCGGAAGATCGATGGACATCGGCCCGCGCCTCAGTCGAGCGGCACGCGCAGCAGTTGCGCGCACGCGTTGGCGGCGGCTACGGCTTCGTCGCGCGTCTCGGCCGTGAAATTCACGTGGCCCATCTTGCGGCCGACGCGCGCTTCTTCCTTGCCGTACAGGTGCAGGTGCGCGGCCGGCATCGCGGCGACCGTGTCCCACGGCGGCGTGACGGCACCGGCTGCCGGACCGTCGGGGAACCACACGTCGCCGAGGATGTTCAGCATCGCGGCCGGCGAATGCTGGCGCGGGTTGCCGAGCGGCATGCGCGTCATCGCGCGCACCTGCTGCTCGAACTGGCTCGTTGCGCACGCATCGACCGTGTAGTGGCCGGAGTTGTGCGGGCGCGGCGCCATTTCGTTCGCGACGAACGAGCCGTCCTCCAGCACGAAGAACTCGACGCACAGCACGCCGACGTAGCCGAGCGTATCAGCGATCCGCACGGCCGCCTGCTGCGCCTCTTCGACGCGCGCGGCATCGGCCGCCGGCGCCGGCACGACCGTCAGCGCGAGGATGCCGTCGTGATGCACGTTCTGCGCGAGCGGGAACGCGGCCGAGCGGCCGTCCGCGCCGCGCGCGATCAGCGCCGACACCTCGTATTTCAGCGGCAGGCGCTTCTCCAGCACGCACGGCACGCCGCCGAGCGCGGCATGTGCGTCGCGTGCTTCCTGCGCGGTGGCGACGCGCACCTGGCCCTTGCCGTCGTACCCGAGGCGGGCCGTCTTCAGGATGCCCGGCAGCACCGCGTCGAGCGCGGCGTCGTCGAGCGCGGCGAGCGCCGCCGCCGATTCGATCACGACGTGCGGCGCGACCGGCACGCCCGACGCCTCGATGAAACGCTTCTCCGCGATCCGGTCCTGCGCGACCGCGACGCAGCGGCCGGCCGGTGCGACGAACGTCGTGCGCGCGAGGAAATCGAGGCTCGCGGCCGGCACGTTCTCGAATTCCGTCGATACGGCCTCGCACAGGTCCGCCAGTTCGGCGAGTGCGGCTTCGTCGTCGTACGCCGCGCGCAAATGGCGATCGGCGACCGCGCCGGCGGGGCTCGCCGGATCGGGATCGAGCACGGCGACGCGATAGCCCATCGACTGGGCGGCAAAGCAGAACATGCGGCCGAGCTGGCCGCCGCCGACCATGCCCAGCCACGCGCCGGGCAGGATCGGGGAAACGGAATCAGGAGTTGCGGTCATGTCAGTGGTCGGTCGCGGCGGAACGCGGAAATGCCCGCCGCAGTAGGAAAATCCGGCGCCGGCCGCGTCGTGCGGCCGCGCGCCATGCCGTCATTCCAGCGGCGGCAGCACCATCGCGTGCGCGGCTTCGTTCTGGCGCACGCGGAACGCCGCGAGCCGGTTCGCGTAGTCGACCGAGTTGCCGGACAGGATCGACACCGCGAACAGCGCGGCATTCGCGGCGCCGGCCTCGCCGATCGCGAACGTCGCGACGGGCACGCCCTTCGGCATCTGCACGATCGAGTGCAGCGAATCGACGCCCTTCAGGTACTTGCTCGCGACCGGCACGCCGAGCACGGGCACCGTGGTCTTCGCGGCCAGCATGCCGGGCAGGTGCGCGGCGCCGCCGGCGCCCGCGATGATCGCACGCAGCCCGCGCTCGCGCGCTTTCTCCGCATAGTCGAACATCTCGTCGGGCATCCGGTGCGCGGACACGACCTTCGCTTCGTACGGCACGCCGAATTCCTGCAGGATCGCGACCGCGTTCTTCATCACGTCCCAGTCGGAACTCGAACCCATCAGCACGCCGACGAGCGGCGCGCTGTGCGTGTGGGCAGTTTGCTTTTCACTCATTTCGTGTGTTCCTGTCGACCGGAGTGAGTGCTTCAGCACTTACTCCGGTCCTATGCAAAGCTCCGTCAGGCGAGCGACTGGCCCGTGATGCGCTCGAGCGCTTCCTGGTACTTCGCGGCCGTCTTCTCGACGACATCGGCCGGCAGCGCCGGCGCCGGCGCCGTCTTGCCCCACGGCTGCGCCTCGAGCCAGTCGCGCACGAACTGCTTGTCGAACGACGGCGGGTTCGTGCCGACTTCGTACTGGTCGGCCGGCCAGAAGCGCGACGAATCGGCGGTCAGCACTTCGTCCATCAGGTACAGCTTGCCGTGGTTGTCGAGGCCGAATTCGAACTTCGTGTCGGCGATGATGATGCCGCGCGTCGCCGCGTAGTCGGCCGCTTCCTTGTACAGGCGAATCGAGATGTCGCGGATCGTCGCGGCCAGTTCGGTGCCGATGCGGCGCTCGGTTTCCTCGAACGTGATGTTCTCGTCGTGCTCGCCCATCTCGGCCTTCGCGGCCGGCGTGAAGATCGGCTCGGGCAGCTTCTGCGCGTTCTGCAGACCTTCCGGCAACTGCACGCCGCACACGGCGCCCGACGCCTGGTACTCCTTCCAGCCGCTGCCGGCCAGGTAGCCGCGCACGACCGCTTCGATCATGATCGGCTCGAGACGCTTGACGACCACGCCGCGGCCCTTCACCTGCTCGACCTCGTCGGCCGCGACGACCGCTTCCGGCGCGTCGCCCGTCAGGTGATTCGGCACGATGTGCGCGAGCTTGTCGAACCAGAAGTTCGCCATCTGGTTCAGCACGCGGCCCTTGTTCGGAATCGGCTCGCCCATCACCACGTCGAAGGCCGACAGGCGATCGGTCGTGACGATCAGGAGCTTGTCGTTGCCGACCGCGTAGTTATCGCGAACCTTGCCGCGACCGAGGAGCGGCAGCGAGCGGAGCGTGGATTCGTAAAGGGTAGACATCGTCTTTTCGCAGATAAGGAGCCAAACAAAAAGGGAAACGCCGTTCCCCGCGGCAGGCGGGAACGGCGGTCTTGCAATACGTCGGCGAACCGGCGGGCACAGCGCCCGGACGGCTGCCGGCCGGCCCTCGTTCGGCCGGACGGAACGGCTGCCGGGGCCGGACCGGATCCGGCCGGCCTGGCGGCCCGCCCATGCCCGGCGGCAGAACCGGGCGGGGCAATCGTACTACAGTCTCAGCGCACGACCTGGGCGAGCGCACCCGACTTGTACTGCTCGGCGATCTTGTCGAGCGACACCGGCTTGATCTTGCCGGCCTGGCCTTCGCAGCCGAACGCGAGGTAACGGTCGACGCAGACCTTCTTCGCGGCTTCGCGCGCGGGCTTCAGGTAGTCGCGCGGATCGAACTTGCCCGGATTCTCGAACAGGTAGCGGCGGATCGCGCCGGTGATCGCGAGACGCAGGTCGGTGTCGATGTTGATCTTGCGCACGCCGTGCTTGATGCCTTCCTGGATTTCCTCGACCGGCACGCCGTAGGTTTCCTTCATGTCGCCGCCGAATTCGCGGATCTCGGCCAGCAGCTCCTGCGGCACCGACGACGAACCGTGCATCACGAGGTGCGTGTTCGGAATGCGCGCGTGGATTTCCTTGATGCGCTGGATCGACAGGATGTCGCCCGTCGGCTTCTTCGAAAACTTGTACGCACCATGCGACGTGCCGATCGCGATCGCGAGCGCATCGCACTGCGTGAGCTTCACGAAGTCGGCGGCTTGCTCCGGATCGGTCAGCAGCTGCTCGCGGGTCATCGTACCTTCCGCGCCGTGGCCGTCTTCCTTGTCGCCCTTCATCGTCTCGAGCGAGCCCAGCACGCCGAGTTCGGCTTCGACCGTCACGCCGATCGAGTGCGCCATCTCGACGACCTTGCGCGACACGTCGACGTTGTACTCGTACGACGCGACCGTCTTGCCGTCGGCTTCGAGCGAACCGTCCATCATCACGCTCGTGAAGCCGCTGCGGATCGCGGCCGTGCAGACCGCCGGCGACTGGCCGTGATCCTGGTGCATCACGACCGGAATGTGCGGATACGATTCGACCGCCGCTTCGATCAGGTGGCGCAGGAATGGCTCGCCCGCGTACTTACGCGCGCCGGCCGATGCCTGCATGATCACGGGCGCGCCGACCTGATCCGCCGCCGCCATGATCGCCTGGACCTGCTCCAGGTTGTTCACGTTGAAGGCCGGCAGGCCGTAACCGTGCTCTGCCGCGTGGTCCAGCAATTGACGCATTGATACGAGAGGCATTGTGGAACTCCTTGGAATGAAAACCGGTGCGCCCTGACGCCGGCGCGGCGCTCGCTCCCGGTCCAGACCCGGGGCGGCACGGCGCGGCTGAGCGTCGAATAGCCGCATTTTATCGCGAAGCGCCTCCGATTCCGACCGCCCGGTAGCGCCCGCTCGCAATTTGTTACGTTCGCACGGCACAATCCGGCCAAAAAGGAGAAAAAAAGCCGCGCGGGGCTTCGGACCCCGCGCGGCTTTCGCACAAAAAACGGTGCCGGATCGATTCCGGCCGATCCGGGCCGCAGGCCGCGGGCCGGCTCGATGCGGCCCGGCCGACGCTCAATAGTGCTCGCCGACCCGCACGATCTTCAGCGTGTTGGTGCCGCCCGCCTGCCCCATCGGCTCGCCGACGGTCAGCACGACCATGTCGCCATGCTGCACGTAACCCTGCTTGACGACGATCTCGAGCGCCGCCTGCAGCGCCGAATCGCGATCGCTGTTGAAGTCGACGTGCAGCGGCGTCACGTTGCGGTACAGCGCCATCGTGCGCTCGCTGCCGACGCGCGGCGTCAGCGCGAAGATCGGCACGTGCGTGTAGTGACGCGACATCCACAGCGCGGTCGCACCCGATTCGGTCAGCGCGACGATCGCCTTCGCGCCGAGGTGATACGCGGTGAACAGCGCGCCCATCGCGATCGACTGGTCGATCCGCGTGAACGTGCGGTCGAGGAAATCCTTGTCCAGCTCGACGTGCTCCGACTTTTCCGCCTCGACGCACACGGCCGCCATCGTCTCGATCGTGACGACCGGGTACTTGCCGGCGGCCGTCTCCGCCGACAGCATCACCGCGTCGGTACCGTCGAGCACCGCGTTCGCGACGTCCGACACTTCCGCGCGGGTCGGCACCGGTGCGTAGATCATCGATTCCATCATCTGCGTCGCGGTGATCACGAGCTTGTTCGACTCGCGCGCCATCCGGATCATCCGCTTCTGCAAAGCCGGCACGGCCGCGTTGCCCACTTCCACCGCGAGGTCGCCGCGCGCGACCATGATGCCGTCGGATGCGTCGAGGATGCTCTGCAGCGCCGGAATCGCTTCCGCGCGCTCGATCTTCGCGATCATCTTCGGCTTGATGCCGTATGGCGCGCCCGCGATGTTCGCGAGCTGGCGCGCCATTTCCATGTCGGTCGCGTTCTTCGGGAACGACACCGCGACGAGATCCGCGCCGAGCGACATCGCGGTGCGGATGTCCTCCATGTCCTTCGCGGTCAGCGCCGGAGCCGACAGGCCGCCGCCCTGGCGGTTGATCCCCTTGTTGTTCGACAGCTCGCCGCCCACCTTGACGGTCGTGTGGATCTCGTCGCCGAGCACGCGCTCGACGGTCAGCACGATCAGGCCGTCGTTCAGCAGCAGCAGGTCGCCCGGCTTCAGGTCGCGCGGCAGCTCCTTGTAGTCGAGGCCGACGCGCTCGTCGTTGCCGAGTTCGCAGCCCGCATCGAGGATGAACGGCTGCCCCGGCACGAGCATGGTCTTGCCGTTCTCGAACTTGCCGACGCGGATCTTCGGGCCCTGGAGGTCGGCCATGATCGCGATCTCGCGGCCGACCTTGCGGGCGGCCTCGCGCACCATTTCGGCGCGCTGGCGGTGATCGTCGGCCGTGCCGTGCGAAAAATTGAGCCGCACGACGTCGAGGCCCGCCTGCATCATCTGCAGCAGAGTCTCCGGCGAACTGGAGGCCGGGCCGATCGTGGCGACTATCTTGGTGGCGCGCTGCATGAAACTCCTCATCTGGATCAAGGTGGATGCGCTGGGTGAAACGCTGCGAGAGCCGGAAGCGGCAGGCCCAGCGGCGGCCGCTCCGGGGAGCGTGCCGGTGCTTGCGCCCGGCATCGCTTTGTTCTGAATCTCGTGGTGCTGCACGGCCGCGTCGCCGGCGGCCGCCGGTGCGCGCGGGGCGGTGTTCGCCCGCGCGGGCGCGCGTTTGCGCTTGCCCGCGCCGGCCGGCTGCTCCGCTTTCGCGGAGCGCGCGGCCTTCGTCGCCCCTGCGCGCGTCGCCACGCTCAGGCCGCCCGCGTTTCGAGCACTTCCACCGCCGGCAGCTTCTTCCCCTCGAGGAACTCGAGGAAGGCGCCGCCGCCCGTCGAGATATAGCTGACCTGGTCGTGGATGCCGTACTTCGCGATGGCCGCGAGCGTGTCGCCGCCGCCCGCGATCGAGAACGCGGACGATTTCGCGATCGCTTCGGCGAGTGTCTTCGTGCCGTTGCCGAACTGGTCGAACTCGAACACGCCGACCGGGCCGTTCCACACGATCGTGCCGGCCTTCTCGAGCTGGCTGGCGAGCGCCTTGGCCGTATCGGGGCCGATGTCGAGGATCATGTCGTCCGCTTCGATGTCGGCGACCTGCTTCACCGTGGCCGCGGCCGTCGGCGAGAATTCCTTGGCGGTGACGACGTCGGTGGGGATCGGCACCGACGCGCCGCGCTCGCGCGCTTCGTCGATGATCGCCTTCGCCTCGGCGACGAGATCGGCTTCCGCGAGCGACTTGCCGATCGACAGACCGGCCGCGAGCATGAACGTGTTCGCGATGCCACCGCCGACGATCAACTGGTCGACCTTGCCGGCCAGCGACTTCAGGATCGTCAGCTTGGTCGACACCTTGGAACCGGCGACGATCGCGACCAGCGGGCGCGCCGGGTTGCCGAGCGCCTTGCCGAGCGCATCGAGTTCGGCCGCCAGCAGCGGGCCCGCGCACGCGACGGGCGCGTACTTCGCGATCCCGTGCGTGGTCGCTTCCGCGCGGTGCGCGGTGCCGAACGCGTCGTTCACGTACACGTCGCAGAGCTTCGCCATCTTTTGCGCGAGCTCGTCGGAATTCTTCTTCTCGCCCTTGTTCACGCGGCAGTTCTCGAGCAGCACGACCTGGCCCGGCGCAACGTTCACGCCGTTCTCGACCCAGTTCGACACGAGCGGCACGTCGCGGCCGAGCAGTTCGCCCAGACGCTTCGCGACCGGCGCGAGCGAGTCTTCCGGCTTGAATTCGCCTTCGGTCGGACGGCCGAGGTGCGACGTGACCATCACGGCCGCGCCGGCGTCGAGCGCGGCCCGGATGGCCGGCACGGACGCGCGCACGCGCGTGTCCTCGGTGATGTTGCCGTGATCGTCCTGCGGGACGTTCAGGTCGGCACGGATGAACACCCGCTTGCCGGCGAGCTGGCCGGCGGCGATCAGGTCGGTGAGACGCTTGACTTGGCTCATGTTGAACAGATTGAAGTAGTGGATGGGGAAAGGGGGTTCACGCTGGACGTGCGCGGGCTGCCGCGAAAGGGCGCCGGATGCGGCCGTGGCTGGCGGTTCGCATGACGCGCACGGGTAAAAAATCTCGAACGGGCATTCTAGCCGATCCATCCGGCAGACTGACCCGTGCGGCGGCGAATTCCGCCTATTTGGGATCGCGTGCGGCCGGCGGCACGATGCTGCATCGCAACAACGCCCAAGGCGCTCCAGTCGGCATGCGGCCGGCCGGGGCGGCGAATCATCAGAAGATCAGGCGCAGCGCGGTGAACACGAGCATGCCGACGACGATCGTGCCGAGCATGCTGCGCCGCCACAAAAACCAGCCGAGGCCGGCGAGCGCCGCGTAGAGCGGATGATTGGACAGCCCGAACGACAGCCCGGCCGGCGTTTCGAGCACGTCGGGCAGCACGACGGCGACCAGCGCGGCGGCCGGCGCGTAGCGCAGCGCGCGCTGCGCGCGTTCGGGCAGCACGGTGCGCTCGCCGCCGATCAGGAACAGCGCGCGCGTGACGGCCGTGACGATCGTCATCCCGACGATGACGATCCAGATCTCGGTCGCGTTCATTCAATGTCCTTTTCGTGCACGGTTTCGGTCCGGATGCGCCGCCAGTCGGCGCGCTCGACGAAGAAATCGGCCGCGCAGCCGGCCGCGAGCGCGGCGAACACCGCCAGCGGCAGCGCGAGCCGGTACGGCAGGTCGAACGCGATCAGCGACACGATCCCGGCGACCGCGACGGCCGCGAGCGTCGAGCGGTTCGCGACCGCCGACACCATGATCGGAATCAGCGCGAGCGTGCCGGCCAGCTCCAGCCCCCAGCTTGCGGGAAAGATGCTCGCGAGCAGGATGCCGGCGAGCGACGACACCTGCCACGACGCCCAGCTCGCGAGCGCCATCCCCCAGAAATACGCCTCCTTGCCCGGCACGCGGCCGTACGCGAAGCCCTGTTTCTGGAACAGCAGGTAGATCACGTCGCCGTTGAAATAGCCGATCGCGAGGCGCCGCCACAGCGGCAGGTAGGAAAAATGGGGGGCCAGCCCGGCGCTGAAGATCACGAAGCGCAGGTTGACCATCGCGGCCGTGAGCAGCACGGTCCAGATCGGCAGCTTCGCCGCGAGGAGCGGCAGCACCGCGAGCTGCGACGAGCCCGCGTAGACGAACAGCGACATCGCGCTCGCCTGCCCGAGCGTCATCACCGACTTGCTCATCGCGATGCCGGTGACGAGCCCCCAGGACAGGATTGCCATCAGTGTCGGGGAATAGTCGCGCGCGCCCTGGATCAGCGCGAAGCGGTCGGTGGCGGACAATCGAGCGAGCATGGGAAAGGCGGGCCGCAGCGGGCGGTTCGTCCGGGCGCCGGCGTCTCCCGCCGGCAAGGCCCGTCGTTATTGGAATCGGTACCGGCCGATTATAGCCCCGACCCTGTGCCGACCGACCGGATCGCCGCCAAATGACGCTAAAATAAGCGTCTTTCCGGCTCAACGCTGCATACAACCCGCAGCACCCCACCGCTTCCAGGAGAATCCTATGTCAATGGCCGACCGCGACGGCAAGATCTGGATGGACGGCAAGCTGATCGACTGGCGCGACGCCAAGATCCACGTCCTGACCCACACGCTGCACTACGGCATGGGCGTCTTCGAGGGCGTACGCGCGTACAAGGCGGCCGACGGCAGCACCGCGATCTTCCGCCTGCGCGAGCACACCAAACGTCTGCTGAATTCGGCGAAGATCTTCCAGATGGACGTGCCGTTCGACCGCGAAACGCTCGAAGCCGCGCAACTCGCGGTCGTGCGCGAGAACCGGCTCGAGTCGTGCTACCTGCGCCCGATCATCTGGGTCGGCTCGGAAAAGCTCGGCGTGGCCGCGAAGGGCAACACGATCCACGTCGCGATCGCCGCGTGGCCGTGGGGCGCGTACCTCGGCGAAGAAGGCCTCGCGAAGGGCATCCGCGTGAAGACGTCGTCGTTCACGCGCCACCACGTGAACGTGTCGATGGTGCGCGCGAAGGCGTCGGGCTGGTACGTGAACTCGATTCTCGCGAACCAGGAAGCGACGGCCGACGGCTACGACGAAGCGCTGCTGCTCGACGTCGACGGCTACGTGTCCGAAGGCTCCGGTGAAAACTTCTTCCTCGTGAACAACGGCAAGCTGTATACGCCCGACCTGTCGTCGTGCCTCGACGGCATCACGCGCGACACGGTCATCACGCTCGCGAAGGACGCCGGCATCGACGTGATCGAGAAGCGCATCACGCGCGACGAGGTCTACACGGCCGACGAAGCGTTCTTCACCGGCACGGCCGCCGAAGTCACGCCGATCCGCGAGCTCGACAACCGCACGATCGGTAGCGGCGCGCGCGGCCCCGTCACGGAAAAGCTCCAGTCGGCGTTTTTCGATATCGTGTCGGGCAAGAACGCGAAGTACGCGCACTGGCTGACGAAGGTCTGAGCGCGCCGCGCGACCGACTGCCCCACACAAGAGTGATAAGAGAAAGTCTCATGAGTGAAATCAAGGAAATGCCGCTGGTCGAGCTGACGGCCAAGGATCTTCCCGCCTACTGCCCGAACCCGGCCATGACGCGCTGGAATGCGCATCCGCGCGTGTTCATCGACGTGTCGCACGGCGAGGCGCGCTGCCCGTACTGCGGCACGCGCTACAAGCTGCGCGACGGCGAGGTCGTCAAGGGCCACTGAGCCCCGACGGCCGGGCCCGAGGGCCTTCGATCCGCAAGGCGGCGCAGCCGGAGCTCCGGCGCGCCGCCCTTCCCCATTCTGGCAACCCGAACGCGGCGCCCGTGCGCCGTGCTTCATTACGACATCGGAAGTCGACCTGATGCGTCGAGCGCTGGTTATCGCACCGAACTGGATCGGTGACGCATTGATGGCGCAGCCGCTTTTTGCGCTGCTGAAAAAGCTCCATCCCCGCATCGCGATCGATGCCGTCGCACCCTCGTGGGTCGCGCCCGTGCTCGAGCGGATGCCCGAGATCCACGATGTCTACGCGACCGATCTCGCGCACGGCAAGCTGCAGCTGCTGCGCCGCTGGCAGCTCGCGAGCGACCTGCGCGACGTCGGCTACGACGCGGCGTACGTGCTGCCGAATTCGCTAAAGTCCGCGGTGATCCCGTGGCTCGCGAACATCCCGCTGCGGATCGGCTATACGGGCGAGCACCGCTACGGGCTGCTGAACGTGCGGCACGCGAATCCGGCCAAGTCGGGCGAGCGCCCGCCGATGACGACCCACTACGCGGCGCTCGCCTACGCGCCGGGGGCGAAGCTGCCCGAGTCGATGAAGACGCTGCCCGCGCCGCGCCTGGACGCCGACCTGAACGAGACGGCGCGCGTGTCCGCACGCTTCAATCTCGATACGCGCAAGCCGCTCGTCGTGTTCTGCCCCGGCGCCGAATACGGCCCGGCCAAGCGCTGGCCGCCCGAGCATTTCGCGTCGCTCGCGACCATCGTCCACCAGTCGTTCCCGTATACGCAGATCGTCGCGCTCGGCTCGCAGAAGGATGCCGCGGCCGCGCAGGCGATCGCCGACCACGCGCCGAACGTGCGCAACCTGTGCGGGCAGACGTCGTTGTCCGAGGCGTGCGCGCTGATCGCGCGCGCGAATGCCGTCGTCACCAACGATTCGGGGCTGATGCACGTCGCCGCCGCGCTGCGCCGGCCGCTCGTCGCGTTGTACGGATCGACCGATCCGCGCCACACCCCTCCGCTGTCGGACCTGGCGAAGGTACAATGGCTGCATCTCGAATGCAGTCCCTGCTTCGAACGCGAGTGCCCGCTCGGCCACCTGAAGTGCCTGCGCGAACTCGGTCCCGAGCAGGTATTCGGCGATTTGCGCGGCATGCTCGTCGGGCAGCGCTGACCCTGACCGGCGGCGTCGCACGGCGCGCCGGGCAATCCGATTCACCGGTGCGCGGCGGCTCGATCCGGGCCGCCATGCTGAATACGGCGCGCGATGCGCGCGAGAGACAACCCCGATGCCACGTTTTGCCCGCCTTTTCGAAGCCGCTGCCGATACGCTGAACGCCTACTACCAGGCCGTCGCGGATGCCAATCTCGACGCGCTGCTGGCGTTGTGGATCGACGAGGATTTCGCCAGCTGCGTATGGGCGGACGGCGAGCATCTGCACGGCCTCGACCAGATCCGCGGCGGGCTCGCCAACCGGCTCGCGACGCGCCCGGTCACGATCGAGCCGCTCGACATCCGCGTGTACGACAGCCTCGGCACGGTCGTCTATACGATCGCCGAAGCGCATCAGCAGGCCGACCTGACGGCCGAACCCGACATGGTTTTCGCGACGTACGTGATGATTCACGAACGCGGCGAGTGGCGTATCGCGCACATCCACGCGAGCCCGATTCCTGAACAAGCGGCCGGACAATTCGCCGCGAAGATCCGTCACGGGCAGGGTCCGCTGCACTGACGAAGAACGAAGCAACGCATTAGCGGGGCGATCATGAGTACGGCTTCTCCGCCCACCTCGCCGCTGACCGGGGCCCCGGCCCCCGACGACGATTCATTGCGCTATCGCGCACCGCGCTGGCTGCCCAACAGCCATGTGCAAACCATCGTGCCCGCGCTGTTCGCGCGGCGTCCGGTTGTCGCTTACCGACGAGAGCGATGGGAAACCCCCGACCACGACTTCATCGATCTCGACTGGGTCGCGCATCTCGACAGCGCGGCGCCGGCGCCCGACGCACCGCTGTTCGTGCTGTTCCACGGCCTCGAAGGCAGCTCCGGCTCGCACTACGCGCTCGCGATGATGGCGGCCGCGCGCGCGAAGGGGTGGCACGCGGTCGTGCCGCACTTCCGCAGTTGCAGCGGCGAGATCAACCGCCAGCCGCGCTTCTACCATCTCGCCGACAGCGCCGAGGTCGACTGGATCCTGCGCCGGCTCGCCACGCAGCATCGCGGGCCGCTGGTCGCGGCCGGCGTGTCGCTGGGTGGCAACGTGCTGCTGCGCTGGCTCGGCGAGCACCGCAGCGACACGTCGATCGTGCACGCCGCCGCCGCGATCTCGACGCCGATCGACGTGCACGCCGGTGGCCGCGCGCTGTCGCAGGGGTTCGCGATGGTCTATACGCGCAGCTTCCTGAAGACGCTCAAGCGCAAGGCGCTCGCCAAGCTCGACCAGTATCCGGGGCTGTTCGACCGCGAAGCGATGCTGCAGGCCGTGACGATGCGCGACTTCGACGAGGTCGTGACCGCGCCGCTGCACGGTTTCGCGAACGCAGACGACTACTGGACGAAGGCGACCACCCGGCCGCTGCTGCCCGCGATCGACGTGCCGACGCTGATCCTCAACGCCCGCAACGACCCGTTCCTGCCCGAATCGGCGCTGCCGGGGCCCGCCGACGTTTCGCCGGCCGTCGAGCTCGACCAGCCCGCGCACGGCGGTCACGCGGGCTTCATGACCGGGCCGTTCCCCGGCCGCCTCGACTGGCTGTCGGCGCGGGTGTTCGGCTATTGCTCGAAATTCGTCGACCATGGATGACATCGTCAGGCAGGCGCTCGCCAAATGGCCGAACGTGCCGGATTGCACCGGCTGGCTGCTGCTCGACCGGCGCGGCGCCTGGCGGCTGCGCGACGACGCGGCGCAGGCGGCCGGCGAGCTCGGCTCGCCGATCCAGCATGCGGCGCTGAACGCGTTCATCGGCCGCAACTACGCATGCGACGAGCACGGCCAGTGGTTCTTCCAGAACGGGCCGCAGCGCGTGTACGTCGAACTCGCGTATACGCCGTGGGTCGTGCGGCTCGCCGAACGCGACGGGCAGCTTGCGCTCACCGACCAGACGGGCGCCCCGTTCGAACCGGACGCAGTCTGGCTCGACGACGGCGGCGGCGTGCTGTTTCGCGATGCCGGCCCCCCCGCGCGCATCGCGGCGCTGCACGATCACGACCTCGGCTTGTTTGCCGATCATGCGGACTTCGACGCGACACCGCCCGTGCTGCACTGGCGCGACGGGCGCACGCTGACGCTCGGCCAGCTCGCTTGCGCCGACGTGCCTGCGACGTTCGGGTTCGTCGCGAGTCCCGCGCAGCGGGCGCGCGATGCGTCGGACGACGGCCGCTGACGCGCGATCGCCATAGCCCGCATGTCACGCCTGCCCGCCCGACGGGCCGCTATCCGCGCCCGTTCTTCTCGTCGTCGCGCTCTTCCTTGTAGCGCGCCTCGAATTCCAGCAGCCGCGCGCCGATGATCGACTGCTCGTAGAACGACACGTCCTTCGCGTCGCGCGCTTCCTTCAGTTGCCGGATCGCCGACGGCCACGCGCCGTCGAGCGCCAGTTTCTCCGCCAGCGCCCGGCGCCGCGCGAGCACGTCGCCCTTGCCGTCGCTCGACTTCGCGAGGTAATCCCACCAGTCCGGCTGTTCCGGGTCGGCCTTGGCCTGCGCCCGTGCGAGCGTCTGCGCTTCGGCGAAGCGGCGGGCGGCGATCAGCGCCTGCAGGTGCGCGACGACCGCCGCGTGCGACGCCGGCCAGCGCCGCTGCGCGAGCGCCGAGAGCCGTACCGCGTCGTCGGTTCGGCCCGCGCGGCGGGCGATGTCGGCGGCCAGCACGTCGAGGCTCGGCGAACTGCTTGCCGGATCGTCGTCGCGCCGCTCGCGCGCATCGAACGCGCTGCGCGCCGACGCGAGCGCCTTGTCCGCCGCGTCGTACTGGCCGAGCAGCGTGTTCGCGAGCGCGATGCCGTACCAGTTCGCCGCGACGTTCGGCGCCGTGCGATCGTCGATCTCGAGCTGCATCCGGCGCGCCTCGGCCGAGATGTCGGTCGGCGCCCGGTTCTGCAGGACGCGCAGCCGCGCGCGCACGAACCCATATTCGGCCGACTGGCGAGGCTGCCGGTACGGTGCGCGACGCGCACGGTCCTCCATGTCGGCAATCCGCTCGCCGGTCAACGGGTGCGTGCGCGCATAGGCCGGCACGCCCGCATCGCCCATCGATGCGCGATCGAGCCGCTCGAAGAAGCCCGGCATCCCGTACGGGTCGTAGCCGGCCCCGGCAAGCAACTGGAAGCCGACGCGGTCGGCCTCGCGCTCGGCCGACCGCGAGAAGCGCAACTGGTTGTCGACCGCATACGCCTGCCCGCCCATCGCGATCGCGCTGCCGAGATCGCCGCTGCGCGCGAGCACGCCGGCCAGCACGCCGAGCAGCATCGTCGCGAGCGCCGTGTAGCCGGTCTTCTCGCTCGCGCCGATCATCCGTGCGATGTGCCGCTGCAGCACGTGGCCCATCTCGTGGCCGACCACCGATGCGAGCTCCGACTCCGTCTGCGTCGTCACCACCAGCCCGCTGTTGATCCCGATGAAGCCGCCCGGCATCGAGAACGCGTTGATCTGCGGATCGCGCACCGGGAACAGATCGAAGTCCGGCATGTAGCCGCCGATGTAGCGCGCCGCCGCCGCGGCCGCGAGCCGCGCCGCCATCGCATTCAGGTAGTCGCGCACGAGCCAGTCGTCGAGATAGTCGGGATCGCGCCGCACTTCGCGCATCACGCGCTCGCCGAGCCGGCGCTCGGCTCGCGGCGTCAGCGAACCGCCGGAGCCGTCGCCGAGATCGGGCAGATCCAGCGCACGCAGCGGCGCGCGCAGGCTCGCGACCGGCGCCGACGCACCGCCCGCGCCCGAAAACCGGCTCTCCGCGCCGCCGTACGTGCCGAACACGCCGGTCGCGATGCCGGACGGCACGGTGGAAATCGACGTCGCGCCGCCGGCCGGCTCGAGCGGTGGCGCGGATGCGCTCTGCGCATGGCCGCCCGGCGGCAGCACGAGCGCCGCCGACAGCGATACGGCAAGCAACTGTTTGACACGCATGGCAGGATGAAAACGACGCCGTCCCGCGCACCCGGCGCGCAGCGGCGTTTGGTCTGAATATTCGGGTCATTGTACCGGCGCCGCGACGACTGTCCCGTGCCGCGCGTGCGTCATCTGCGCCTGCGGCAACGCGAACGCCGCTGCTATGATAGGCGCCCGTTGAGAGGTTGGATCGGTTCGTCGCGCCGGTATGGAATCCGGCGGCCAGCCGATCGCGAAGCAGGATCGAGGCACGTGCGCGCGCACGCCGTTCCACTAGAGGAAGCCATGTCAGGACTCACCCATTTCGACGCTGCCGGCCACGCCCACATGGTCGACGTCGGCGGCAAGCAGGAAACGCAACGCATCGCGATCGCGCGCGGCACGATCCGGATGCTGCCGGCCACGTTCGCGCTGATTCGCGACGGCAAGGCCAAGAAGGGCGACGTGCTCGGCGTCGCGCGTATCGCGGCGATCCAGGGCGCGAAGCGCACGGCCGATCTCATTCCGCTGTGCCACCCGCTCGCGCTGACGCGCGTGGCCGTCGACTTCGAACTCGACGACGCGCTGCCGGGTGTCCACTGCATCGCGCAGGTCGAGACGTTCGGCCGGACCGGCGTCGAAATGGAAGCGCTGACGGCCGTCCAGGTCGGGCTGCTGACCGTCTACGACATGTGCAAGGCGGTGGATCGCGGGATGGTGATCACGGACGTGAGCGTGCGCGAGAAGCGCGGCGGGAAGTCGGGGGACTGGAAGGCGGAAGACGTAAGCGACTGATTCATAGGCTCTTCCCGTCGTTCGACATGCGCCGACCCGGCCCTGGCGCCTGACATCGACGACTCGGTATTTCGGAACATCCATAAACCGCCGAAAGCGTTCCTCGTAGCAAGCGGCGATTGCTTCCAGGGTCGCGGCCGCGATATGCGGATTCTTTCTTGCCTGACGTGCGGAAGGCCGCCGCATTTCATTGTCTTTGATATATGCAGCGACAAGGCCCGGATAGCCGTCGTCGCAATTGGCTCGACACCGACCGAAACATCGATCGACCGGATCGGCGGGCAATAGATCGGCTGAAGTCTCCGCCTTGTCCGCAGGCTCGAGGAAATGGCTTTCGCCCGGCGGTCACGTATCGGAAGGCCGTTTCGTCAATCCTCGATCGCGAAGCGTGGCGCCGTCGGCTTCAGAACGTACCGGTCAGCGATAGTCGAAGCCCATCGTCGGCGATCGGCCCTCGACGGACGGTCGAAGGTGACGCGGCAACGGCGCCGGCCGCCGCTCCCGCGTCACTGCCCGCGCTGCGGTTCGAACACGAACGGTTGGGTCAGCAAGAAAGGATTCGCCGTCGCGCCAGTCTGCACGCACGTGGCGTGCGTCATCGCTTCGACGGCCGCGCGATCGGCCGCCGCATTGCGGCTGCTCGTCGTCACGGTGACGTTCTGCGCTTCGCCGGACGTCGTCATCAACGCACGCACCAGCACGGTCGCCGGACGCGTGAGCGGCTTCGCGGTATCCGGATAGACGGCACGCGGAATGTGGCAGGTCAGCTTGCTTTCCTGCGACGACGACAGCATCGCGCAGCCGGAAAACAGCATCGCGACGGCGGGCAGGATCAGGTAGGTCGAGCGAATGGCCATGGTCGAATATCGTTCTTCAGCACTGTTCTAGGCACACGCGCCGCGCGACGGAAGCCTTCCCCGCCCGCATCGCGTGTGTCGCACTGCGCCGCGGCCATCGGACCGGCGCCCCGTTACGGCCGCACGGCCGAGCGACGCTCGACCGCGATCCTGCCCGGCGAAATGCCCGAATAGCCGGGAAGTTTTCCGTGTTCGCGCCGGCTACGCCCCGCGCCGGCGCGCACGCCGGCGCTTTCGCGCATTGTGCACGCGCCGCCCGGCCAGCGGCGGCGATTTGACAATGGTTGACGCGAATCGCCGCCCATTCGACCGGAATCCGTGCGATCCGCGACGTAATCGATGGCCGACCGGAGCGGCACGCTACGCGCCGCGTCGTGTTGCGCCGACGTCAGCCGCCTTCGGCGCGACGCAACGGACGCCGGCATTTCCCGTTCCGGCGTGTGCGACATGCACGACGTGCGTCAATCCGAATCGTCGTCGTCCGATTCGTCGCCCTCGTCGGCCGGCGCTTCCCCGTACTTCGCGACGACAGCCGCCCTGAACGCTTTCAGCGCCGGCTCCTGGTCGCACAGCTTGTACAACGAGGCCAGTTGCTGCGGCCAGTCCTTCAATTCCTTCGCGAACACATGCAGCCGCGCGACGGTATCGAGAGCGTCGGCTTCGCGGCCGGCCAGCGCCTGCAGTACCGCGTAACGGCGCAGCACCGTCTCGCCCGGGAGCAGCGCGATCGCGCGCTCGTGCGCGGCGAGCTTGGCCGGCAAATCGTCCGGCGAAATCGGGAGCAGCGTCGCCGCACCGTAATCGCCCCACGCGCCGAACAACAGCGACGGCGCATCGCGGTACTGTGCTGCCGGGCTGCTGCCGTAATAGAGCACTTCCGCGTGCTGGTAGTCGCGCAGCACCGGCACCGCCGCCAGCACGCCGCCGAACGACAGCACCGCGAACAGCCCGAATGCCGCCCGCCCCGGCAGGATGCGTAGCGGCTTCACCTCGAGCAGCCCGATCACGAACATCGCCGGCAGCAGGAAGAACATGTATTGCTGCGGATATTCGACGAGCGCATGCATCAGCAGGATGCCGATCAGCGCGAAACCGAACACGCGCATGCTCGACTGCGGCGCCCGCACCGCGCGCACGAACCACGTGACGAGCGCGACGGCGAGCACGCCGAGCCCGACGAGACCGGACTTCGCGAGCAGGTCGATGAAGATGTCGTGCGAATTGTTCGCGATCTCGACGCCGCCGAGCGTGCGCACGAGCGCAAACTGGTGCGACGGGAATTCGCCCCAACCGACCCCGAGCAGCGGATGCTCGCGGAACATCGCGAGCCCGTACTTCCACAACGCGAGGCGCGGCGCGATCTGCCCGGCATCGCGCATCCGGTCGGCTGCCGACTCCGCGAGATTCAGGTGGTAGTGCACGTTGGCCCAGCGCACCGCGACGTTCACCGCGACGAGCGCGACGGCGAGCACGACCGGTATCAGCCACGCACGCGCATTGCCCGACGTGCGGCGCGATTCGACCCACGCCATCCAGAAGCCTGCGACGACCATCACTGCGACCTGCAGCCACGGCCCGCGCGACACCGTCAGCGCGAGACCGACCGACAGCACGAGCGACAGCGCGAGCCACGCCCACACCGCGAGCCGGCGAGTCTGCACCAGATACAGCGCGCCCGCGAGCGCAAAGGCGATGTAGCTGGCCAGGTGATTCGCCTGCGCCATGTTGCCGTACGGGCGGCGGTCGACCGCGATGTTGTACACCACGACGAACGGCGAAACGGCCGACTCGAGGTGGAACAACTGCACGATCTGGGTACCGACCGCGAACACGCCGCCGACGAGCAGCGCACCGGCCATCATCCGCGACACGGTTTCCGCCATGCCGTCGCGCGCAAGCGCGTAGCCGGCCTGCATTGCAACCAGCGCGGCCGCGAGATAACCGACCGCCAGCCAGTTCATCGACGGCACCTTGAGCGGGATCAGCGCGACCTGCGCGATCAACACCGCCGCGAAGCCGAGCGGCGCGGCGAACGCAGCCGGCGCGGCAAACGGCTGGGCCGGCCGGCCGGTGCGCGCAAGCAGCACGACGGATATGCCCACCAGCAGATACAGCACCAGCGCGGAAAACTCGGAATAGAAGGTCGGGATCGGATACGTGTGATTCGTGATCGCGTACGGCACGATCAGGGCGACAGCCAGCGCAACGAGCGACAACGAACGGGAAAAAGTAGAAGGCATGAGCGAACCGGATGTCAGCAACCGGCGCACTATACAAAACTTTCCCTGCTCTGTGCGGGGCTGTCGCTGCGCGAGCCGGCGCGGCGCCGCAGCCCGCGCCGGCCGAATCGGCGGACGGCGGGCCGCACGCGCGGCCGCCCTCCTTCTGCGCCAGCCTTACGCGCGGCACTCCGCCGGTGCATATTTCGCGGGCAGCGTCGCGGCGGCGCCAGGCAACGGCCCCGCTCCCGGCGCCGGCAGCGACGACGCGTCCTTGCCGGCGGCGAAGCATTCCCATGCAATCGCGCCCGCCTGTATCGCCCCCTTTTTGAGCGGCACGCGCGCGGTGGGCGCATCGGCCTTGTCCGGCGCAGACGGCACGAGCACCAGCGTATTCGCGCCGGCCGCGGCGACGCGCGCGGTGAACGCGACCGTGATCTGGCCGGTCGCGCCGTCGATCGTGACGGATTCGACGTTGCGGGTCGCGGCAGGCGGGCTATAGCCGCCGTCGAGGCTCGCGCCGCTCGCGGCATTGTCGGCGACCGCGAGCCGCGCGGACGACGCGAGCGCCAGCCCCTCGCCGACGCGCGACCGCGCGAGGTAATCCTGGTACGCGGGAATCGCATAGGCCGCGACGACGCCGACGATCGCCAGCACGATCATCAGTTCGATCAGCGTGAAGCCGGCCGGCCGCCAGCGCGGCGACGGCCGACTCGCGCGCCGGAGATCGGCGGCAACGCGACGGAACAGGGAAACGGAAAAGGCTTCGAACATGACAGGCTCCGGAAACGAAAAACGCCTGCCGATACAGGCAGGCGTCTCGATCGTAGCCAGCGGGCCGCGAGGCCGGCAGTCGGCCGGATGGCCAGTCAGTCGTCAATGCGCGTGCGGCACGCTGCGGCGTTTCCGGAGCGCGTAACCGATCGCGACGACGAATAGCGCGCCGGCAATGCTCGCGCCGTATACCACCGACGGCGTATCGAGCACCGGCCAGCGGTCGCCGACCGGGTCGTTCACGATCAGCCCGCCCGCGATCCAGCCGAGCAGCCCGGCGCCGAACGCCACCACGACCGGGAAACGATCGAGCAGCTTCAGCACCAGCGTGCTGCCCCATACGATGATCGGCACGCTGACGACGAGCCCGAATATCACGAGCGCGATCCGGTGCGACGGATCGGCCTGCTCGGCGGCTCCGGCGATCGCGATCACGTTGTCGAGGCTCATGACCGCATCGGCGATCACGATCGTCTTGACGGCGTCCCACAGCCGGTCGGCCGGCTTGATGTCGTCGTGCGCGTCGGCGGCCGGCGCCATCAGCTTGATGCCGATCCACAGCAGCAGCAGCCCGCCGCCGAGCTTCAGGAACGGCACGTCGAGCAGCGCGACCGCGAACGTGATCAGCGCGACACGCAGCAGGATCGCCCCCGCGGTGCCCCAGACGACCCCGCGCAGCCGCTGGTTCGCCGGCAGGTTGCGGCACGCAAGCGCGATCACGACCGCGTTGTCGCCGCCGAGCAGGATATCGATGATGACGATCTGGAGAATGGCGCCCCAGTGCAGCGAGGTCAGGAATTCGAGCATGGCGGTGAGGAAAGGACGGCGGCCGCCTCGCGGGCGACCCGGTTCATCGCCGGCACATGCAGGACGCATGCCCGGTGCTTACGAATTCATTGCGCGAGCATAACAAAAAACGCCGGCAAAGCCGGCGTTTTTTACAGGACGAGCCCAGTGGAAACAATTACAGCGCCTTCTTCAGCAGACGGCCCATTTCCGACGGGTTGCGCGTGACGGTGATGCCGCACGCTTCCATGATTTCCAGCTTCGCTTCGGCCGTATCCGCACCGCCCGAGATCAGCGCGCCGGCGTGGCCCATGCGCTTGCCCGGAGGCGCCGTGACGCCGGCGATGAAGCCGACGACCGGCTTCTTCATGTTGTCCTTGATCCATTCGGCGGCGTTGGCTTCGTCCGGACCGCCGATTTCGCCGATCATCACGACCGCATCCGTATCCGGATCGTCGTTGAACATCTTCATCACGTCGATGTGCTTCAGACCGTTGATCGGGTCGCCGCCGATACCGACTGCCGACGACTGGCCAAGGCCGAGTGCCGTCAGTTGGGCGACCGCTTCATACGTCAGCGTGCCCGAACGCGACACGACGCCGATGCGGCCCTTGCGGTGGATGTGACCCGGCATGATGCCGATCTTCAGTTCGTCCGGCGTGATCGTGCCCGGGCAGTTCGGCCCGAGCAGCAGCGTCTTGCGGCCTTCGCGACGCATGCGGTCCTTCACTTCGATCATGTCACGCACGGGAATGCCTTCCGTGATGCAGATCGCGAGATCCAGATCGGCCTCGACCGCTTCCCAGATCGCAGCGGCTGCGCCTGCCGGCGGAACGTAGATGACCGACACGGTCGCGCCGGTTTCCGCCTTCGCTTCCTTGACGCTCGCGTAGATCGGAATGCCTTCGAAATCTTCGCCGGCCTTCTTCGGGTTCACGCCCGCGACGAATGCTTCGCGGCCGTTTGCGTATTCACGGCAGGCGCGCGTATGGAACTGACCGGTTTTGCCGGTAATGCCCTGCGTGATGACCTTCGTGTCCTTGTTGATCAGAATCGACATGTATTTTGACCTCTGTTCGATCGGCGTCGCGTGCAAACCGCGCCGCCATACGTGTTCATTAGCGCGCCAAGAAAACGCCGGGCCGCCCCAAGTTTTCTTGACCCCCCGGGGGCCTGGCGCATAGCGCCAGGTCTGGGGGCGCTTCTTTACTTGCCTGCGGCAGCCGCGACGACCTTCTGCGCAGCCTCTTCCATGCTGTCGGCCGAGATGATCGGCAGGCCCGAATCGGCCAGCATCTTCTTGCCGAGGTCTTCGTTCGTGCCCTTCATGCGCACGACGAGCGGCACGTTCAGGTTCACGGCCTTCGAACCGGCGATCACGCCTTCCGCGATCACGTCGCAGCGCATGATGCCGCCGAAGATGTTCACGAGGATCGCCTTCAGGTCCGGGTTCTTCAGCATCAGCTTGAACGCTTCGGTGACCTTCTCGGTGGTCGCGCCACCGCCGACGTCCAGGAAGTTCGCCGGCTCGCCGCCGAACAGCTTGATGGTGTCCATCGTCGCCATCGCGAGGCCTGCGCCGTTCACGAGGCAGCCGATGTTGCCGTCGAGCGAGATGTACGCGAGGTCGAACTTCGACGCTTCGATTTCAGCCGGATCTTCTTCGTCCAGATCGCGGTACGCGACGATTTCCGGGTGGCGGAACAGCGCGTTCGAGTCGAAGTTGAACTTGGCGTCGAGTGCGGTGACCTTGCCGTCGCCGGAGACGTTCAGCGGGTTGATTTCAGCCAGCGATGCGTCGGTTTCCCAGAATGCCTTGTACAGGCCTTGCAGGATCGCGCGCGCTTGCGGGATCGAAGCGGCCGGCACGCCGATCTTCGCGGCGAGATCGTCGGCCTGGGCGTCCAGCAGGCCCGTCGACGGCTCGACGATGACCTTGTGGATCAGTTCCGGATGCTTTTCGGCGACTTCCTCGATGTCCATGCCGCCTTCGCTCGAACCCATCAGCACGATCTTTTGCGAGATGCGGTCGACGACGAGGCTGACGTACAGTTCCTGCTTGATGTCGGCGCCTTCCTCGATCATCAGGCGGTTGACCTTCTGGCCTTCCGGGCCCGTCTGATGCGTGACGAGCTGCATGCCGAGGATCTGGTTCGCGTATTCGCGCACCTGTTCGATCGACTTCGCCACCTTCACGCCGCCGCCCTTGCCGCGGCCACCCGCGTGAATCTGAGCCTTCACGACCCAAACCGGGCCGCCGAGCTCTTCCGCCACCTTGACGGCCTCGTCAACCGAGAACGCCGGCTTGCCGCGCGGTACCGCGACGCCGAATTTCCGCAGGATTTCCTTACCCTGGTACTCGTGAATCTTCATGCGTGATTCCCTTCAGTCTGAGAGTTGGATGAAATGTCGCTTGAGACGCTTCTTCGAATGATTTCCGTTCATTCCTTCGTGCTGCCTTCACCGGGCAGATCCGGCTGAATCGGGCCATACCAGCGCGGGTAGTACTGCCGCACGACCTCGCCGTCGAATCGCAGCGCTCGGCAGCGGCCGAGCTGGAACGGCGGTTCGGCGTGCACGCCGTCATGGGCCGGCCCTTCGCCGCCCTCCTCGCGCACGTTCCACACGTCACCGGCGAACGCCTGGATCGCGGCCGTCGGCAGCACGGCGCACAGTTCGGTGAGATGGGAACAGCCTGCGACGCCGGCGAGTAGCCGGTTCGCGTTGCGGCGGAAATTGCGGAAGAGATTGAGCCCGATGAGGGCCCGATAGGCAGGGGGGGCGGATTGACAGTGACCGGGATAGGGCACCCATTCCGAAGACGCTTCGGCGTCGACGACATTGAGGTCACGATCGATGGTCACGCGCAGCCAGAGTTCGTGGATCGGCAGGCCCTGGGGCCGGATGCCCGACGCAAGCGCGACATCGCGCGGCTTGTGGTCGGTCAGGCAGGCTTCGATGTCCCACAAGCCGTCGCCGCGCTCGTAGGCTTCCGCTCGGATTGCGCGTCGATGTCGCAACTGACGGGGCACGGGCTCGGATAGCGGCATGCTGGAGGTTGAGGCCGAAGAGGAAAACCCGTGGATTTTAGCATATCGGGTATTTGAGACAGTTTGTCGCGACGGCGGGTATTCCCGCCTGCCGGAAGCGGTTGCAATGCAGCAAAATCGCGCGCCACGCGCGCGACCGGGCGCGTCAGTCGTCGATCGGGAAATCGTCGCCGACTTTCAGCAACTTCACGATGGTCGCACTCGAGAAGCCGCGCGCGGCAAGGAAACGCGCCTGCTTCGCGCGCTCCGCGGGCGTTTGCGGCAGTGCACCGAATTTCTTGCGCCAGACGGCCTGCGCGCGCGTCAATTCGGTCTCGCGCAATTGGGCATGCACCTCTTCGACGAGACCGTCGCCGACCGCATGTCGCTTCAGCTCGCTGACGATGCGCGCGACGCCGACGCGCGACGCGCGACGATGTACGAGGCTCTCGGCGAAGCGCGCGTCGGACAGCCAGCCTTCCTTTTCCAGCGCATCGAGCACCGGCTCGACGGCTTCGTCCTCGCCGACGTAGGGGGCGAGCTTGCGCGCGAGCTCCGCGCGGCTGTATTCGCGCCTCGACAGATAGCCGAGCGCGCGCCCCTTCAACGAGCGCGGCGGCTTCGACGACTTGCGCTCGCCGGCGCCCGGCGCGTCGCTTGAAGCAGCGCCCGACGACGCACCGGCTGCACGGCGTGTACGGCGCGGATGCTGGCTGCTGCGCGTATAGACATCTTCTGCCGCGGGCGAATCGGCTGTGCGATCGCCCGGGAAACGGACACCGGACACGCGACGGCGCGAGCGATCGTGTGCATCGAACGACTCGTCGTCGTCGAACGGATCGTCCGGTACGGCAATCTCAAACGAAACGAGGGCATCGTCGGATGCCCTCGTCGCGGTGCGGTTCGCGGCGTTGCCGCCTGCGTCGCGCCGGTCGGCGCCCGAGGATCTGGTTCGCCGGCCGGAGCGTCCCGCCCTTTCGGGCGTGTCGCGCTCCTCCGGCTCGCCAGTCTGACCTCGGCGCGCAACCATTACTCTTCTTCGTCCAACGCCTCGGCTTCGTTGCCTACGCCATCGGGCATGCTGACGACACCGAGCGATTCGCGGATGCGGTTCTCGATCTCGCGCGCGATTTCCGGATTTTCGCGCAGGAATTCACGCGCGTTGTCCTTGCCCTGGCCGATCTTCTCGCCGTTGTAGCTGTACCAGGCGCCGGCCTTGTCGACGATCTTCGCCTGCACGCCGAGATCGATGATCTCGCCCTGACGTGAAATGCCCTCGCCATACAGGATGTCGAAGATCGCCTCGCGGAACGGCGGCGACACCTTGTTCTTGACGACCTTCACGCGGGTTTCGTTGCCGATTACCTCGTCGTTCTTCTTGATCGAGCCGATCCGGCGGATGTCGAGGCGCACCGACGCATAAAACTTGAGCGCGTTGCCGCCCGTCGTGGTTTCGGGGTTGCCGAACATCACGCCGATCTTCATCCGGATCTGGTTGATGAAGATCACGAGGCAGTTCGTGCGCTTGATCGTGCCGGTGAGCTTGCGCAGCGCCTGCGACATCAGGCGCGCCTGCAGACCCGGCAGCGAATCGCCCATCTCGCCTTCGATTTCGGCCTTCGGCACGAGCGCCGCGACCGAGTCGATGACGATCATGTCGATCGAACCCGAGCGCACCAGCGCGTCGGTGATTTCCAGCGCCTGCTCGCCGGTATCCGGCTGCGAGATCAGCAGTTCCGGCACATTGACGCCGAGCTTGGACGCGTACTGGACATCGAGCGCGTGCTCGGCGTCGATGAAGGCGGCCGTGCCGCCCAGCTTCTGCAGCTCGGCGATGACCTGCAGCGTGAGCGTGGTTTTACCGGACGATTCCGGACCGTAAATCTCGACCACCCGGCCGCGCGGCAGGCCGCCGACGCCGAGCGCGATATCGAGACCCAGCGAGCCCGTGGAGACGACCTGGATGTCCTCGGCCGCTTCGCCGTCGCCCATCCGCATGATCGACCCTTTGCCGAACTGCTTCTCGATCTGTGCGAGTGCGGCCGCCAGCGCCTTGCTCTTCTCGGCGGTCATCCCGGAGCCCTTCTTGCTATCTTCCATGAATCGTCCTTTGCTATGATGAGCAGCGTCTGTCAGAGGCGCGCCCGCTTCAAGCGCTGCCCACGAATGCAGACACTGTATAAAAAAACAGTGTTTTATGCAAGCCCGCAATGCAGGCTGCGTTGTACACGGATAATTTCGGAGACAGCCGCGCCGGCATGCACGCCCGCCGGCCATCGGTCAGCAACATGCGAATCCTCATCGCCGAAGACGACAGCATACTCGCGGACGGCCTCACCCGGTCACTCCGCCAATCGGGCTATGCCGTCGATCACGTGAAGAGCGGCGTCGACGCCGACACCGCACTGTCGATGCAGACTTTCGACCTGCTGATCCTCGATCTCGGGCTGCCGAAAATGTCCGGGCTCGACGTGCTCAAGCGCCTGCGCGCGCGCAATTCCAATCTGCCCGTGCTGATCCTGACCGCCGCCGACAGCGTCGACGAACGCGTGAAGGGGCTCGACCTCGGCGCCGACGACTACATGGCCAAGCCGTTCGCGCTCAACGAGCTCGAGGCTCGCGTGCGCGCGCTGACCCGGCGCGGCGCCGGCGGCGGCCCGACCGTCGTGCGCCATGGCTCGCTCGCGTTCGACCAGGTCGGCCGCATCGCGTACGCGAACGATCACGTGCTCGATCTCTCCGCGCGCGAACTCGGCCTGCTCGAGGTGCTGCTGCAGCGGATCGGCCGCCTCGTGTCGAAGGAACAGCTCGTCGATCACCTGTGCGAATGGGGCGAGGAAGTCAGCAACAACGCGATCGAAGTCTACGTGCACCGGCTGCGCAAGAAGATCGAACCGAGCGGCGTGCGGATCTCGACCGTGCGCGGCCTCGGCTATTGCCTCGAGAAGGTCGCGCCCGCGACGCCGGCCGACACGGCGGCGCCCCAGCCCGCGGCGGCCGGCACGCCGCTGCGCTGACACCGCGCGGCGCCGCGATGGCCACGCCGGCCCATTCCCGCCACCCGACCGGCTCGCCGTCGTCGGCTGCCGACGAGGCGCGCGACGCGCGCTACGAGAACCCGTTCGCGCCGCCCGACGAAACCGAATCGCCCGAAACGCCGCGCCCGCGCTCGCTGTTCGGCGAAATCCTCGACTGGATGCTCGCGCCGCTGCTGCTGCTGTGGCCGATGAGCATCGCCGTCACCTATCTCGTCGCGAAGACGATCGCGAACAGCCCGTTCGACCGCGCGCTCGAGACCAACGCGTACGTGCTTGCGCGGCAGATCCATCCGGTCAACGGCGTCGCCGAGCTGACGCTGCCGGAGCAAACGCGCGACTTCCTGCGCGCGGACAACATCGACAGCGTCTACTTCCAGGTGCTCGGCACGCGCGGCGAGCTGGTCGCGGGCGAGGCCGACATGCCGCTGCCGCGCGACGAGGACCGCCCGCCGCCGGGCGTCGTCGTGTTCCGCGACGACCTGCTGCGCGGTAACGACGTGCGCGTCGCGTATACGACGGTCGCGCTGCCGCAGGCGAGCGGTGCGCAGCCCGTGCTCGTGCAGGTCGGCGAGACGCTCGACAAGCGCAACGCGCTCGCAAACGACATCATCAAGGGCGTGATCCTGCCGCAATTCGTGATCCTGCCGCTCGCGATCCTGCTCGTCTGGTTCGGGCTGTCGCGCGGGCTCGCGCCGCTCAACGCGCTGCAGGCGCACATTCGCGCGCGGCGGCCCGACGACCTGTCGCCCGTCGAGGCGCAGCGCGCGCCGCCCGAGATCGAACCGCTCGTCACGTCGTTCAACGACCTGCTCGCGCGCCTCGAACAGAACATGGCGCTGCAGAAACGCTTCATCGCCGACGCCGCGCACCAGATGAAGACGCCGCTCGCGGGCCTGCGCACGCAGGCCGAGTTCGCGCTACGCCACCCGGTGCCGCCCGACGTGCAGCGCTCGCTCGAGCAGATCGCGACGAGCTCCGAGCAGGCCGCGCGGCTCGTCACGCAACTGCTGGCGCTCGCGCGTGCCGAGAACCGCGCGAGCGGGCTCACGTTCGAGCCGGTCGAGATCGCCGCGCTCGCGCGGCGCACGGTGCGCGACTGGGTACAGGCCGCGCTCGCGAAACGCATGGATCTCGGGTACGAAGGCCCGGACGACGACGCGCCGCTCGATGTCGACGGCAACCCGGTGATGCTGCGCGAGATGCTCGGCAACCTGGTCGACAACGCGATCCGCTATACGCCGGAAGGCGGCCGCATCACCGTGCGCGTGCGGGCCGAGCCCGCCGCGCGGCTCGTGCATCTCGAAGTCGAAGATACCGGCCCCGGCATCCCGGCCGGCGAGCGCGAGCGCGTCGTCGAGCGCTTCTACCGGATCCTCGGCCGCGAAGGCGACGGCAGCGGCCTCGGGCTCGCGATCGTGCGCGAGATCGCCACGCAGCACGGCGGCACGCTGACGCTCGACGATCACGTCTACCAGCACGCGCCGCGCCTCGCCGGCACGCTCGTGCGCATCAGCCTGCCGCTCGCCGCCCCCGCCCCGGATTAACCCTGACGCGCGCCGCCGCGGCTCGGCGCAAACACGTCGAAACCGGCGATTTACCGGCCGTTCGCACCACGATCGGCCCGCGAAGCGGCCGATTCGACACGGGTTAACGCGCAGTCGTTTTGTACGCGCGAGTCAGTGCGCCGTAAGTTTCCGTGCCAATAATCGTCGACAGGCCCGCTCCTCCCAAGGCGGCCGCACATCTATATCAAGGGACTTGGAGACGATTCATGGCAACGTTAGGCGGGCAAATTTCGCACTCGCCGATGACGGGCGAAGAGAAGAAGGTGATCTTCGCGTCGTCGCTCGGCACCGTGTTCGAGTGGTACGACTTTTACCTGGCCGGCTCGCTCGCGGCCTACATCAGCAAGAGCTTCTTCTCCGGCGTCAATCCGACCGCCGCGTTCATCTTCACGCTGCTCGGCTTCGCCGCCGGCTTCGCGGTGCGACCGTTCGGCGCGATCGTGTTCGGCCGGCTCGGCGACCTCGTCGGCCGCAAGCACACGTTCCTCGTGACGATCGTGATCATGGGCGTCTCGACGTTCGTGGTCGGCTTCCTGCCCGGCTACGCGTCGATCGGCATCGCCGCCCCCGTGATCTTCATCGCGATGCGGCTGCTGCAGGGCCTCGCGCTCGGCGGCGAGTACGGCGGCGCGGCGACCTACGTCGCCGAGCACGCGCCGGCCAACCGGCGCGGCTTCTACACCGCATGGATCCAGACGACGGCCACGCTCGGCCTGTTCCTGTCGCTGCTCGTGATCCTCGGCGTGCGCACGTTCGTCGGCGAGGAGGCGTTCGGCAACTGGGGCTGGCGCGTGCCGTTCGTCGCGTCGATCCTGCTGCTCGCGGTGTCGGTGTGGATTCGGCTGCAACTGAACGAATCGCCGGTGTTCCTGCGCATCAAGGCGGAAGGCAAGACGTCGAAGGCGCCGCTGACCGAAGCGTTCGGCCAGTGGAAGAACCTGAAGATCGTGATCCTCGCGCTCGTCGGCCTGACGGCCGGCCAGGCCGTCGTGTGGTACACGGGCCAGTTCTACGCGCTGTTCTTCCTCACGCAGACGCTGAAGGTCGACGGCGCCAGCGCGAACATCCTGATCGCGATCGCGCTCCTGATCGGCACGCCGTTCTTCCTGTTCTTCGGTTCGCTGTCGGACAAGATCGGCCGCAAGCCGATCATCCTCGCGGGCTGCCTGATCGCGGCGCTGACCTACTTCCCGCTGTTCAAGGCGCTCACGCACTACGCGAATCCGCAGCTCGAACTCGCGACGCAGAAGGCGCCGATCACGGTCGTCGCCGATCCGGCCACCTGTTCGTTCCAGTTCAACCCGGTCGGCACGTCGAAGTTCACCAGCTCGTGCGACATCGCGAAGAGCGCGCTCGCGAAGGCCGGCCTGAACTACGAGAACGTCGCGGCGCCGGCCGGAACGCCGGCCGAGATCAAGGTCGGCGACACGGTGATCCAGACCTACGACGGCAAGGCGGCCGACGCGAAGGCGCAGGGCGCGGCGTTCGACAAGACGCTCGCGGCGACGCTGAAGGGGGCCGGCTACCCGGCGAAGGCCGACCCGGCGCAACTGAACTGGCCGATGACGATCGTGATCCTGACGATCCTCGTGATCTACGTGACGATGGTCTACGGCCCGATCGCCGCGATGCTGGTCGAGATGTTCCCGACGCGGATCCGCTACACGTCGATGTCGCTGCCCTATCACATCGGCAACGGCTGGTTCGGCGGCTTCCTGCCCGCGACCGCGTTCGCGATCGTCGCGGCGAAGGGCAACATCTATTCGGGACTCTGGTATCCGATCGTGATCGCGCTGGCTACCTTCGTGATCGGCCTGTTGTTCGTCAAGGAGACGAAGGACTCGGACATCTACGCGCAGGATTGATGTCGGGCGCGAAGCGGGAGACGGCCGGCGGAGGGGCTCCTTCCGGTGGACGCCTCCCGCCCGCGATGAAGGCCGGCACGGGTGGCCGGCAACTTTTTTCGGGAAAGACGGAAAAAGGTATTGACAGCCGGCCGGCCGATCGACATAATTCAAGTCTTCGGCGAATTAGCTCAGTCGGTTAGAGCGACGGAATCATAATCCGCAGGTCCGGGGTTCGAATCCCTGATTCGCCACCAAATGCAGAAAGGGCCCAGCGCAAGCTGGGCCCTTTTTCTTTGCTCCGCAAAACCCACCCGCGCTCCGCAAACAGCATGCGACGGCAACACCAGCATCGCCAATCCTAACCTCGCGGCTCCGCACACGGGTTATCCGGAATCTGACTGGCCTGCTGCAGCCGGCCTATCGAAGTTCGCAACAACGGTTCCTTTTTCTAGCGCCCACAACGCGGCAGCTCTCGCTTCGCACGCCCAATCTTGCGATGCCGTTCGCTCTGGACCGACCGCAACGGCGCCCGTAACGACCTTGGCGGAGGTGGCGGCATAGGTCTTCGATTTCTTCTGCCTGGTCTTATAGCCGTGCCTGCCAACCCATCGATCACCCCGACGACCACGCGCTCCGCTGCCCCTCGATCGCCCGCTCCGGAATGCATTGCGCCTCGCGGATCGTATAAGGCCTGCCTCGCCTGACTCTAGCTGGAACAGGATTTGTCCTATTGCTCGGTCGACATCCCCAACTTTCCCAGGCCGGCCGCGAGCCTGAGGCGCGCCGTTCGCCATTTCGCCACGGCAAGCACACGCTGCTTGCGCGCATCGACAAGCGCCGTCTGCGCATTCAGCAACTCGGTGAAGCTGCCGACGCCTTCCTTGTAACGCCCGCTCGCCACGTCGAGCGAGCGCTGCGCGTCGTCCAGCAGCGCACCGGACGTGGTCAGATTCGTGGTATCGGCTCGCAATTCCTGATAGCTCTTCCACACGTCGAGCGACACCTGCAGCTCGGCATTGCGCAGCTCCGCCTCCTGCCCGTCGGCCTGAGCCTCGGCCCGAGCGACACGATAGCCGGACGCAAAGCCCTCGAACAACGGAATCGTCACCTGGATGCCGATCGAGCTGCCGTGGCTACGCGAAATCGGAAACGATTCGGGTTGCTGTTGGTACGACGGATTGTTTTGCGTCAGACTGCCGGTCAGCGACACCGTCGGCCGGCCCTGCGCGCGGGCGGCGTCGACGTTCGCGCGCGCCGAGTCCAGTCGCGCGCGAGCTTCCAGAAGCTTCGGATTGCGATCCATTGCTTCCGCGATCAGGCGATCGACGTCTTCGACGTCCGCCACCTTCTGAATGGACTTCGTCGCGGCGATCCGAAACGGCGTGTTCGCATTGCGTCCCATCGCGACTGCGAGCGCGCCTGCCGCCACCTGTGCATCACCTTCGGCGCCGACACGATCGAGCACCGCTCGGCGATACAGTGTCTGCGCCTGCAACTGGTCGCTCAGCGTGCCGGCGCCGCCGTCGTGTTTCGCCGTGGCCGCCGCAAGGCTGTCGCTCGCGATGCGTTCCGCCTGCTTCGCCGCATCGACGGATGCTCGCGCGCTCTGCACCGCGTAGTACGCTTGTGCGGCATTGAAAAATACCGTCTGCAATGCGTCGCTTTGCGCGTCGTTGGCCGCCGCGAGCAATGCGCGCGCCCGCCGCAGCGCAGCGCCTCGCTTGCCG
This sequence comes from Burkholderia sp. MSMB1459WGS, assembly GCF_001534535.1. Taxonomy (NCBI): domain Bacteria; kingdom Pseudomonadati; phylum Pseudomonadota; class Betaproteobacteria; order Burkholderiales; family Burkholderiaceae; genus Burkholderia; species Burkholderia sp. MSMB1459WGS. Next base: position 128,110 of record NZ_LPMU01000012.1, on the reverse strand, counting down.
AAATCGAGCAATACCCAGCTCAGGTTGAGCGTGCCGTACTTGCTGGTCGATTTCTGCGACTGGCTCTGCGAACCGAGACCGAGCGCGCTGTAGTCGTAGGTCGTCGACAGCGTATCGCGCTGGACACCGGCCGTCCCGTTCAGCGTCGGCAGGTACGCCGCTTCGGCGATGCCGACGGCGGCCGCCTGCGCACGCGCGTTCGCCCATGCCTGACGTGCCTGCGGATGCGTACAGATCGCCTGCAGGATCGCATCGTCGAGCTCGAGTGGACGGTCGTCCGGTATCGGGCTGCACGACGCGTCAACCAGCAGCGGCGTCGCGGGCCCGGCCGATACGTTCTCGCGTGTGCGAAACACATCGAGCATCTGCGCGTCGGCGACGGCTGCCCACGCAATCGCGGCCAGCAAAAGCAGGCGTTTCATCGGCCGGCCTCCTCCGCGGCGGTCGGGGACGGGTTCGACGCGAGCGGCACCGTCGGCCGGTCGAGCACGATCCGTCCGCCGTTCAGCATGACGACGCGCCCGGCGGACGCGATCGTCTCCGGTCGGTGCGCGATGATCACGCGCGTCATCTGCAGCGCGCCGATAGCCGCGTTGACCTGCTGTTCGCGGTGCAGGTCGAGATGGCTCGTCGCCTCGTCGAGCACGAGGATCTTTGGCCGTTTGTAGAGCGCACGCGCGAGTAGCACGCGCTGCTTCTGGCCGCCGGACAGCACGGTGCCCATGTCGCCGACCAGCGTGTTGTAGCCCATCGGCATCGCGACTATGTCCGCATGCACGGCCGCGAGCCGAGCGCACTCGACGATCCACTGCGGGTCGGCATCCGGATCGAAGAAGCCGATGTTCTCGGCGATCGATCCCGCGAACAGCACGTCGTCCTGCAGAACGGTACCGACTAGCGCGCGCAGCCGCTCGAGCCCGAGCAGGCCGACGTCGACGCCGCCGATCCGCACGCAGCCTGCGGTCGGCTGCAGCACGCCGAGCAACACGTTGACGAGCGTCGTCTTGCCGCAGCCGGACGGCCCGGCGACCGCGACCGATTCGCCGGGTGCGATCGCGAACGAAACGCCGTCGAGCACCGTCGGCTCGTCGTCCGCATAGCGAAAGGCGATCGCGTCGAACTCGATGCTCGCCGCGAGATCGTCCGCTTCGCCCGGCACATGGCGCATGCTCGCATCGGGTTCCGGCTTCGCGAACACGATGTCGGCGAGTCGCTCGCCCTGCAGTTGCAGCATCTTGACCTCGAAGTACTTGTCGATCAGGCTGCCGACGCGGCCATCGAACTGCCCTTTGTATGCGTTGAACGCCATCAGTACGCCAACCGTGAACTGACCTTCCATTACCATCCTGGCGCCGAGCCAGATGATCAGCAGCCCCTCGATGCCGAACAGCAGCCCGTTGAGCTGCTGGTAGAGCAACTGCAGCTTCTGCGCGTGCAACCCCGCATTGACCTGCTCGACCAACAGCGACAGCCAGCTCGCACGGCGCTCGTGCTGCCGGCCGAACAGCTTGATCGTCTTCACGCCGCGCACGGTCTCGAGGAAGTGGCTCTGCTGCTTCGCGGCTCGCACGATCTGCTCCTCGGTCGCGCGGCGCAGCGGCCGGTACCAGAGCCAGCGCAGCAGCGCGTACAGGATCATCGCCGCGAGTGCGACACAGCCGAGCACGCGGCTGTACACGAACATCATCGCGAGCGTGACGATCGTCATCAGGCCGTCGATCACCGCGGTGAGAAACGACGTGGTCAGCGTCTGCTGGATCGTGTCGATCGAGCCGAAGCGCGACACGACGTCGCCGAGGTGCCGCCGTTCGAAGTAGCGCACGGGCAGGCTCAGCAGATGCGTAAACACGTTCGCGCGCCACTGCACGTTCAGCATCGTGCCGAAATACATCAGCGCCCACGCACGAATCGCGCTCGTCGCCTGCTGCATCAGCAGCAACAGGCCGAAACCGAGTGCGAGGACGGTAAGGAGATCGCGGTCGGCGCCGACGATCACCTCGTCGATCACCCACTGCAGGAAGAAGGGCTGCACCAGCGCGAACACTTCGAGCGCGAGCGCGAGCACCAGCACCTGGCCGAGCGAGCGAGACAGCCCGGACACGGGGCCAAGCAGCGCGCGCAGCTTGACCGCGGGTGCCGCGTCGCGCGTCTCGAAACCGCTCGTCGGCCACAGCTCCAGCGCGACGCCGGTGAACGCGCGCGACAGCACGTCGAGCGGTACCTTACGGATACCCTGTGCTGGATCGTGAATCACCGCGCCCCTGCCGCTCACCTCCATCAACACGACGAAGTGATTGAAATTCCAGTGCAGGATGCAAGGCATCCGCAACTGGCCCAGCTGGTCGAGGTCGAGCTTGAGTGCGCGCGTGCCGAAATCGAGCCGATGTGCAATCTCGATGACACGGGCGAGGCCGGTGCCTTTGAGTGACACCGGAAAGCGGCCGCGCAGCGTCGCAAGGTCCACGTGATGGCCGTGGTAACCGGCGATCATTGCGAGACAGGCGAGCCCGCATTCGGTCGCTTCGGTCTGCAGGATCATCGGCAGCTTGCCGCCAACGCCGAACGAGAGACGGTCGAGGAAGGACATGATCGATACGTTCAGAATTTTCCGGTGAGGCTGTACAGCGGTTCGAGCACCCATTCGTACAGGCGGCGGCGCTCCTGCAGGATGTCGGCCTTCAGCGCCATGCCGGCCTGCAACGGCTGCGGCTTTCCGTAGGCCGTCACGTGCTCGGATGCCAGCGCGGCGGTGATACGGTAGAACGAGCCTTCGCGGGCCGCGGGCGCGCCGCTCGTCGACAGTTCGGCCGTCGACAGCGCTGTGCGCGCGATCGACGTCACGCGTGCGCGATACTGGCCGAACTTCTGGTACGGATAAGCCTGATAGCGCACCAGCACGGCATCGCCGACGTGCGCGAAACCGACCGCCGCGCTGGGCACGAAAAGATTCGCCTGCCAGTGCGCCCCGTCCGGCACGATGCTCGCGACCGGATGCGCGGCGTCGATCATCTGCCCCGGCTCGGCGATCACGGCCGTCGCCACGCCGGTCTCCGGTGCGGTGACGACGATTTCGCGCTTCGCCTCGCTCTCGATCAACGCCTGCTCGACGTCGATCACGCTGCGATCGATCTGCGACAGCCGGTTCTGCTGCTTGAGTGGCAGGCCATTGAGCTCGTTTGCGGTCTCATCGAGCGCCTGCGACACATTCGCTCGGTCGCGCTGCAGGCCCAGCAGCTTCGATCGCTGATCGAGCAGATCGGCTTCGCGCTGCTGGAACTGGTCGGTCGAGATGTAGTCCTGCGTGAGCAGGCGTCGATAGCGCGCGACGCCGTCCGCGGCAATGGATGCGCGTGAGCGTTGCTCGGCGAGCTGATCGTCGATGCGCGAAAGTTCGGCACGCAGGCTCGCGAGCTTGGCCCGCAGCGTGTCGCGCTCGTCCTGCTGCAACAGCCGCGTCTTGTCGATCTCCTGCAGCAGCGACGACTTGCGCCGCCGCGCCTGGTCAATCAGCGCGGCCTGGGTCCGGCCTCCGAAGGCACTCTGCAGGTCGGTGGAAACCGTATACAGCACCATCCCGCGCGTCACGTGCTGCCCTTCGAGCACGGCCTTGCGCAGCACGATACCCGGCTGCTGTGCATACACCTTGACGAGACCCGCGTCGGGCACGATCACGCCGTCGACCGTCGTTCGGCGCGTATAACTGCCGAACGCAAACAGCAGCATGACGCCAAGCGCCATGCAGACAGCCGCGGCCGCCAGGAACGTGAACGACACAGGACGCACCAGCACGATTTCGCCGAGCATCGATGTGCGTTGCGCTGCCCGCGCCTCCGGACGGAAAAGATTATCTATCGTCATAAGGCAATCGAGCTTTCCGACTGGGAATCGTTAGCCAACGAGAAGTTGAAATATTTAAACGAGCATTATTTACCTGAAATGCCAGCCATCCAATGAGTAAAAATTCCCAGACCAATATGCGAAACCGATTTCACAACCGACTCCAAATTCTTTTTATAGATAACCCATTCAATCACTCGCGATACATAAGATCCGTATCTTTTCACAACCCACCCCCAGCCAGACGGCATGGACAGCATGCTTGAAATCATTGAATTCCATGCCGCAAACCAGTTTCATATTGCAGCAACCGCCCATCAAGCGGCTCGGATTTTGAAAGTTTTCGACATACCCACCAATCCAGTCAACTCATTCAGCAATTTATAACTTTAATTCAAAAAAGAAAGATATATAAAATTCTATAACGCCAATCGACAGTAACTTTCCGTATATAGAATCGATTCGTGTCACAACCGGCGATCCGGATTCTTTATATTGCTCAGCGCGATAGCACTCGATTGCGCAACGCGCTGCGACACGCGAGATTGGCCGGCGACCGCGACGGTCCGGGCCGATAACCCTGCCAGAAGGGGCATCTGGTAAGCATGCGACAATAAAGGAATACTAATCATGCAAGAACTCAACATGCAGGAAGTGAATGCCGTATCGGGTGCGGGCCTCGTCGGCGCCGTCCTGGGGCTGGTCAACGGTGCGCAATCGGGCGCGCTGACCACCGCCACGCTGGGCGGCTGGATTGCCGGCGAGTATGGAACCGCCGGCCTCGGCGCCCCGGCAACCTCGCTGACGGCCGCTGTTTTGGGCTATCTGGCAGGCGGAGCCGTGGGTGGGGTTGTCGGCGCAGTCGACGGGTTCTTCGCGCCGGGTGTGTAACTACACGGTGTAAGTCGGTCGGACAGCGTTCGCGCTGTCCGATTTCGTTTCCTGCGAGGCTAGCCCGATTTCCGTCCCGGTCGGCGTCCCCCGATCCGGACCATGCACAAATCCCTCCGCCTTACCGGCGCCCGCCCCGGCGTGTACTACCTGTGCGCCTCACGCCCGGCGCTCCCTCGCGCGCGCCCCTTTTCGCAAGCCGCCTCGCCTGCTCGGAAAGGCGTCGCCCATTTACACCCACTACGCCGCCACCGAACTGCGCGGCCCCCGCGCCGCCTGCGCCCCCACCCGCCCCCGCCAATTCTCCCCACCCTCCAGCGCCGGCGTCGACTCGAACACCTCCGCGATCCAGTCGGCGAACACGCGCACCTTCTGCGACAGATGCCGGTTGTGCGGATACACGATCGAGATCGGTTTCGGCTTCGGATTGCAGTCCGGCAGCACCTCCACCAGCGAGCCGTCGAGCAGGTTCTGCAGCACCATGAACAGCGTCGGCTGGATCATCCCGAAGCCTTCGAGCCCGCATGTCACGTAGGCATCCGAATCGTTGACCGTGACGCTGCTGTTCATCCGCACCTCGAATGGTTTGCCGTCGATCATGAACACCCACGGAATCGCCCGCGCGCCGTGGCTCGAACGAAAATTCACCGCATGATGGTCGACGAGATCGGCGATCTCGTTCGGCTCGCCGTGACGGGCGAGGTAATCGGGCGACGCGCACGTCACACGCTTCAGCATCCCGATGCGCCGCGCGACCATCGACGAATCCTCGAGCGGCCCGACCCGGATCATGCAGTCGATGCCTTCCTCGACCGGATCGACGTAGCGATCGGACAGGCCCAGTTCGAGCGTGATGTCCGGATAGCGCTGCCGGAAGATCGACAGCGACGGCAGCACGATGCGGCGCCCGAGCGAACTGGGCATGTGGACGCGCAGCATGCCGCTCGGCTTGCGGTTGCCGGCCTGGAAACTCGCGTCGGCCTCGGCGATCTCCGCGATGATCTTCATGCAATGCTCGTAGTACGCGGCGCCCTCCGGCGTCAGCGACAGCCGGCGCGTCGTCCGGTGCATCAGGCGCACGCCGAGCAGCGCCTCGAGATTCTGGATGATGGTCGTCACCGACGCACGCGGCATCGCAAGCGTGTCGGCCGCCCGCGTGAAGCTGTTCGCGTCGACCACGCGGGTAAAAACTTCCATTGCCTGGATGCGGTCCATGCTGCTTCCCCCTTCGAATCGCCAACGGAACAGAATAGAGCGCGCGGCGGGCGCGGCACAAGCCCCCGCCCATTGTTCTCGCATCCTGAATAGTTTCGACGCTTCGGATTGGAAACAGACCGGTTTCCGTTCAGTTCCGGGCGCCACCGCGCCGGCCTCGGTCATCCGCAGTACGTTACCGCACGAACCGCTCGCGATACGCCTGCGGCGACACGCCCAGCACCCGCACGAAACTGCGCCGCAGCGTCTCCTCGGAACCGAAGCCGCAACGCCCGGCAATCCGCTTGACGGGCCACGCCGTTTCGCCGAGCAGGCGTTGCGCGGCTTCGACGCGGATCTGCTCGACCGCGCGCGCAGGCGTGCGGCCGGTCTCCGCGCGATAGTGGCGCACGAAGCTGCGCTCGCTCATGCTCACGCGTTCGGCGAGCGCGGGCACCGACAGGTCGGCCGTCAGGTGCTCGGCCATCCATGCGTGCAGCTCGCCGAACCGATCGGCGGTGCGCTGCATCGACAGCATCGTGCTGAACTGCGCCTGCCCGCCCGGACGCTTCAGGAACACGACGAGTTCGCGCGCGACGTCGAGCGCGGTCGCCCGCCCGAGATCCTCCTCGACCAGCGCGAGCGCGAGATCGATGCCGGCCGTCACGCCGGCCGACGTCCACAGCGCGCCTTCGCGGATGAAGATCGGGTCCGGCTCGACGCGCACGTTCGGGTAGCGCGCCGCGAATTCGTCGCAGCGCGCCCAATGCGTGACCGCGCGCCGCCCGTCGAGCAGGCCGGCCTCGGCGAGCAGGAACGCGCCGGTGCAGACCGAGGCCACGCGCCGCGCGCGTCCGGCCTGCTGCCGCACCCACCGCACCACCCGCGTATCCTTCGACGCCGCATGCACGCCCTTGCCGCCGGCGACGATCAGCGTATCCGGATGGCTCGCGGCCGCGCGCAGCGACTCGGCCATCACGACGAGGCCCGACGACGTCTCGACGGGCCCCGCTTCGACTGCCACCACGCGCGGCGCATACGGCGCCGGCTGCCCACGCTCCAGCGCGAGCTCGTTGACCGACGCGAACACCTGCAGCGGCCCCGTCACGTCGAGCAGTTGTGCACGGGGAAACGCGAGGATCAGGATCGAACGCGGGGTGGCGGCAGGCATGACGATTGGCTGAAAACGTGGGTGATATGGCAATTTCGCCAAACACTACGCGCCTAGAATCGATCTGTCCATCCCGTGCCGAACGGCACACGTTCCCGTCCCTCCCGGAGCCTTCGCATGACCCTGCATATCGGCCTTCTCGTCTTTCCCGGCGTCCAGCAACTCGACCTCACCGGCCCGCACGACGTGCTCGCGTCGCTGCCGGACGCGGCCGTCCATCTGGTGTGGAAGTCGCGCGACGCGGTCGCGTCGAGCAGCGGCCTCGCGCTCGCGCCGACCTGTACGTTCGACGACTGCCCGCCGCTCGACGTGATCTGCATCCCCGGCGGGATCGGCATCAACGAACTGCTGCTCGATGCCGAAACGATCGCGTTCGTGCAACGGCGCGCGGCCACCGCGCGCTACGTGACGTCGGTCTGCACGGGTTCGCTGCTGCTCGGCGCGGCCGGGCTGCTGCGCGGGCGGCGCGCGACGACGCACTGGCGGTTCCACGCGCTGCTCGAACCGCTGGGTGCGATCCCCGTGCGCGAGCGCGTCGTGCGCGACGGCAACCTGGTCACGGGCGGCGGCGTGACAGCCGGCATCGATTTCGCGCTGACGATCGCCGCGGAGCTGGTCGGCGACGAAGAAGCGCAGGCGATCCAGTTGCAGCTCGAATACGCGCCCGCGCCGCCGTTCGACGCCGGCTCGCCCGACACCGCGCCGGCCGCGGTCGTGGAGCGCGTCACCGAGCGTTCGGCGGCCGGCTTCGCGAAGCGCAAGCAGATCGTCGAGCAGGCGCTGCGCGCCACGTCGCGCTGAATGCGGATGTCGGAAAAATCACCGGAAAGCGGCGCACACGCGTGCAGGAGAACACATCGATGAACATCATCCGGAGCGCCGCATTCACGGCGGACCGCGCGTGGGGCGCCCTCGACATCGCGAATCTGAACGGCATCACGGTGCGGCTGCACTGGACCGACCAGCCCTATCGCTGGCATGTGAACGACGGCGAGGAGGTGTTCGCGGTGCTCGATGGCCGCGTCGAGATGCGCTATCGCGACGCAGGCGTCGAGCACGCGACGGTGCTCGAAACGGGCGACGTCTTCCACGCGACGGCCGGCACCGAGCACGTCGCGCATCCGCTCGGCGCCGCGCGCATCCTCGTGATCGAGACCGAAGGCAGCGTCTGACGGCAGGCGCGCGCGCATCGATGCCGCGCGGATGGCGACCGCGTCCGCGCGGCTGCATCCACTTGGCGGGTTTCACGGCGAAATGGTCTAGGTGGGCTGCGACGCGATCAGTTTCGGCCGCGGCGTGCATCGGCGCCGACACAGGTCGTGTTCGAGCGCGACGACCTTGCCCGTCACGGTCGGCACGATCGGGCGAATCTGCCGTGGCGACAGGGACGCGTCCGGCTCGACATCGCGTTACATCGAGAATGCCTGATGCTTTAAATAAAAAATCAGCCTATATTTTCGTACAATTACTAAATACAAAACCATCCAAAAGTTTTAATAGCGATCGAATCGAATCGTTGATTCGATCGCCGATTCACGCCGGAACCCTTTATTCTCACGCTGCTCGCACACCGGATAAACAGGTGATTTCATAATAATCAATCGCCCAAACGAGTCGTTCAAATCACCAAATCGATAGATAGAATTCAATCACCGCTTTCTCTTTATCGATAAAAAAATGGACGAACTCCTGCCGATGCGGTTATTTGTCAAGGTCGCCGAACTGCGCAGTTTTGCGCGCGCGGCCACGGAACTGAACATCTCCAATTCGTCGGCCACCCGGCTCGTCATGGGCATCGAGGACCGGCTCGGCGCACGCCTGCTGAATCGCACGACCCGCAGCCTGTCGTTGACCGACGCAGGCCATCTCTATCTGGCGCAGATACGTCACGTGATCGACGAAATCGACCGGGTCGAGGATACGATCGCATCGATGCATCACGAACCGATCGGATCGCTGAAAATCGCCGCGCCGGTCATGTTCGGCATGCACGTGCTCGCGCCCGCGATCGATGCATTCAAGACGTTGCATCCGGCCATCGTGCCGGAAGTCACGATCGTGGACCGCCACGTCGACCTCGTGTCCGAGGGCTTCGACATCGGGCTGCTGCTGTCCCAGCACATCAGCAACAACACCCTCGTGAAGCGCCCGCTCACGCGCATCGAACGGATCGTCTGCGCCGCGCCGCTCTATGTCGACCGGCATGGCGCGCCGGGCCATCCGCACGATCTCGCGTCGCACGCGTGCCTCGCATTCCATGCCGATTTCGCGGGCGAATACCTGTCGTTCGATCACGACCAGACGCGCATCACCGTGCGTCCGAACAAGTCCGCGTCGTCGAACAACGCCGGCCTGATCCGGAACTGGGCGCTGTCGGGCATGGGCATCGCCGTGCTGCCCGACTTCCTCGTCGAGCGGGATCTCGACGATGGCCGGCTGCTCGCGCTGCTGCCAGGCTATCTGCTCGAGGCCCTCGAGATGAATGTCGCGTACCCGAGCCGCCGGCACTTTCCGCGCAAGGCCCGGCTTTTCGTCGATCACCTGATCGACCATTTCGTCAGTTGAATGAACGACGAAATCGCGCACCATTTTTCACACCGACCCGCCGCCGCCCGCCCGGCCCTCGCATCGCCGGGGCGGCCCGCCGGCAGGCGTTCGACGGCCGCCGGCCCATCGCCCGGCCGGCATGGGCACGCCTGTTGCGCCGGCGCATCTCGGTAGTCGACCGCCCTTGGCAGCCCGCCGCGGAGGACTACACTAATCCTTAATGGGGTGCGGCCGGATAACCGCGCCCTCAGGGAGACGCCGCCATGAATCGGCCGCTGAATCGTATCCTGCCGCGCGTGACCGGTCCGGCATCGGTCTGGACGTGGGTCAAGTGGTCTTTGCTCGCCGCATTGCTGATCGCGGTGGCGATCGTCGCGCGGCTCGTGCAGACCGAGATCGAAACGTCCCGGCTGCAGGCGCACTACCTGTCCGAGCTCACCCGCGACGTCGGCTACACGGTCGAAGCGGGGCCGAGCGACCACATCCGCTTCCCCGCCGACGGCCCGTACGACCGGCGCTTCGGCTACGCGATGATTCCCGCGTTCCAGCAGCGACTGCTTGCACGCGGCTTCGTCGTTAGCGAACAGGCGCGCGATTCGCAGCGGATGCTGTCGCTCGGCCAGCGCGGGCTGTTTCTCCCTTACGAAGAGAAAGACCAGACAGGCCTGATGCTGTTCGATTCGACCGGCTCGCCGCTGTTCGCGACCGTGTTTCCGCAGCGCGTCTATGCCGACTTCGACACGGTGCCGCGCGTGATCGCCGATTCGCTGCTGTTCATCGAGGATCGCTACCTGCTCGATGCAAACGAACCGAACCGCAACCCCGCGATCGACTGGGGGCGCTTCGGCCGCGCGCTCGCCGACCAGGCGCTGCACGTCGTCAACCGCCACCAGGCACGCCCGGGCGGCAGCACGCTCGCGACGCAGATCGAGAAGTTCCGCCATTCGCCCGAGGGCCGCACCGCGACGCCGCCCGAGAAGCTGCGGCAGATCGCGTCCGCGTCGGTGCGCGCCTACCTGAACGGCCCGCAGACGATGCTCGCGCGCCGCACGATCGTCGTGCGCTACCTGAACTCGGTGCCGCTCGCCGCGCGGCCGCACGTGGGCGAAATCACCGGCATCGGCGACGGTCTGGCCGCGTGGTACGGCCGCGACTTCAACGACGTGAACCGCGTGCTGTCCGCGCCAACGACCGGCGACAACGTCGACCAGCAGGGCAAGACGTTCCGCGAGGTGTTGTCGCTGCTGATCGCGCAGCGCGCGCCGTCGTACTTCCTCAACCGCGGCTATCCGGCGCTGCAGAAGCTGACCGACAGCTACCTGCGGCTGCTGTCGAACGGCGGCGTGATCTCGCCCGCGCTGCGCGACGCCGCGCTCGCCGCGCAGATCGAACGCAGCGCACCGCCGGCCGCCGCGCGCGTGCAGTCGTTCGTGTCGCGCAAGGCCGTGACGTCCGCGCGCGCGTCGCTGCTGTCCGCGCTCGGCATCAGCGATCTGTACCAGCTCGACCAGCTCGACCTGCAGGCCACCAGCACCCTCGACAACGGCGTGCAGCAGGCGGTCGCGCAGCGGCTCGCGCAGGCGTCGACGCGCGACGGCGCGCAGGCCGCCGGCCTGTACGGTTTCGAGATGCTCGCGCCGAAGGACGATCCGTCGCATCTCACGTACAGCTTCACGCTGTACGAACACCGCAACGGCGCGAACCTGCTGCGCGTGCAGACCGACAGCGTGAACCAGCCGTTCGACGTGAATCGCGGCGGCCGCATCAACCTCGGCTCGACCGCGAAGCTGCGCACGCTGATCACGTACCTGCAGATCGTCTCCGACCTGCATGCGCGCTATGCGAACCTGTCGAACGCGGAGCTGGCGCGCGTGAAGCCCGATCCGATCGACGGGCTGTCGCGCTGGGCGCTCGACTACCTGTCGCATACGCGCGACCGCTCGCTGCAGGCAATGCTCGATGCAGCCGTCGAACGCAAGTATTCGGCGAGCCCGGACGTGTTCTACACGGGCGGCGGCGCGCAGGTGTTCTCCAACTTCGAGAAGTCGGACAACGGCCGCATCATGACGCTGCACGCGGCGTTCGAGCACTCGGTGAACCTCGTGTTCGTGCGGCTGATGCGCGACATCGTCCACTACGAAACGCTGCAGGCGGCCGGCCCTTCGTCGTCGTGGCTGGGCGATCCCGCGCAGCGCCAGCATTACCTCCAGCAATTCGTCGACGGCGAGAGCCAGGTCTACGTGAAGCGCTACTACACGCGCTATGCGGGCAAGGCGCCCGACGACGCGCTCGCGCTGATGCTGCGCGACGTACGCAAGTCGCCGCCGAAGATCGCGACGGTGCTGCGCAGCGTCGCGCCGAACGAATCGCTCGCGTGGTTCGATGCGCAGATGCGCGCGCAACTGAAAGGCACGCCGGCCGCGACGCTGTCCGACGACGATCTCGCCGCGCTCTATGCGAAGTACGCGATCGACCGCTTCAACCTCAACGACCGCGGCTATATCGCGAGCGTCCATCCGCTCGCCCTGTGGACGCTCAACTACCTGCGCGCGCACCCGGGCGCAGCGCTCGCCGACGTTCAGCGCGACAGCCGCGATGCGCGCTTCTACACGTATTCGTGGCTGTACAAGACCCGCTACCACGCGACGCAGGACCGGCGCATCCGTCGCATGGTCGAGCTGCGCGCGTATGCGGAAATCACGAAGTCGTGGCGCGCGCTCGGCTACCCGTTCGCGGAAGTGACGCCGTCCTATGCCGCCGCGATCGGCGCATCGGGCGACCAGCCCGACGCGCTCGCGAAACTGATCGGCCTGATCGCGAACGGCGGCCGGAAGGCGCCGACCGAGACGATCACGCGGCTCGATTTCGCGAAAGGCACGCCGTACGAAACCCGCTTCGTCCGCGCGGCCGCGCAGCCGCAGCCGATGCTGGCGCCGGAGATCGTCAACGTCGCGCACACGCTGCTGCGCGACGTCGTGCTCCACGGCACCGCGCGCCGCCTCGCGGGCGGGCTCACGCTGCCGGACGGCAAGACGCTCGACGTGTACGGCAAGACGGGGACGGGCGACCAGCGCTTCAACGTCTATGCGCGCGGCGCGCGGCTGATCGAGTCGCGCAAGGTCAACCGCAGCGGCACCTTCGTGTTCGCGATCGGCGACCGGTTCTTCGGGGTGCTGACGGCGACCGCGCATGAGCCGTATGCGGCGCGCTACGACTTCACGAGCGCGATGGCCGTGCAGCTGCTGAAGTCGATGGCGCCGGCGCTCGCGCCGCTGATCGAACGCCCGGCCGACGCCGGCACGCGCACCGCCGGGCCCGCACCGCAGGCGGAAACGCCTGCGCCGAACGCGGCCGCCGTGCAACCGTCCTGATCCGATTGCGGCGCATCGGTGCCCGCGCCAGCGCGCCGCTCAGCGCGAGCGGCCGTCGTAGTGCGTGACGGGCAGCGCGTCGAGGTCGACGCCCTCGAGGCAACGCACGTTGATCGCGGCCATCGCGGTGCCGTCCGGGTGGATGCCTTCGCCGAACGCATGAATCCCGCAGCGCTTGCAGAAGCGATGCCGGATCACGTGCTTGTTGAACATGTAGGTCGCCAGATTCTCGTCGGGTGTCAGCAGCTTCATGCGGTCGCGCGGCACGAACCACATCAGCGCACCCTTGCGCTGGCAGATCGAGCAGTTGCACGCCATCACGCCCTGCAGGTCGCCTTCCGCGTCGAACGTCACGTCGCCGCAGTAACAGCTTCCGCGATAAAGCATGGTCGTCTCCCGGTGCGGCCCATGGGCGTCGCCAGCGCCCGGGCGGGCCGCCGTTGGCCGGGCCGATACAAACGCGTACAGTAGCGCTCGCATGCGCCGCACGCAATGTCCGGGCGGCGCCCATCCCTCACCGACCCAGGAGACCGTCATGCTCGAACTGCGCCCCGGCTGCGAATGCTGCGACAAGGACTTGCCGCCCGATTCGGCGGAAGCGCGCATCTGCACATTCGAGTGCACGTTTTGCGCGACCTGCGCGGACGACGTGCTGAAGGGCCGCTGCCCGAACTGCGGCGGCGACCTGGTCGCGCGCCCGCGGCGACCGGCGAGCCTGCTCGCGAAGTACCCGCCGTCGACGGAGCGCATCCACAAGCCGGGCGGCTGCGCGAACGCCTGACGCCGCGGCACCGGCCGCCCCGCTCCTGTCACGACGCTTCGATGCGCGCTCGCGTCACCGCGAGCAGCGTCGCCATCGCGCGGCGCGCGCCGTCCTCGTCGCGCACGCGGATCGCGTCGCTGACGGCCGTATGCTCGGCAAGCGACGCGTTGTACACGTCCGCCCGACGCGCATTCAGTTGCAGTTGCGCCTCGAGCGTGCGATCGATCAGCGCGCCGAGCGGCACCAGCAGCTCGTTGCCGCCGGCCTCCAGCACGCTCAGGTGAAAGCGCAGGTCGGCGCGCACCCATTCGTCGACGTTGCGCGCGGCGGCCATCGCGCGCGCCGCGCCCTCGATCGCGTCGAACGCGTCGGGCGTATGCGTGCGCGCGGCCAGCGCGGCCGCGTATGGCTCGATCATCTCGCGCATCTCCTGCAGCTTCAGCGCGAACGCGAGCGGCGGCGCGACGCGCGCATACCAGTCGAGCAGATCGGCATCGAGCAGGTTCCACGCACGGCGCGGCCGCACGCGCGTGCCGACTTTCGGCCGCGATTCGACCAACCCCTTCGACGTCAGCGTGCGCAACGCCTCGCGCATCACCGTGCGGCTCACGCCGTACATCTCCATTAGGTCGGGTTCCCTCGGCAGCAGCGATTCGGGCGGATAGTCGCCGCGCAGGATCGCCGTCGCGAGCCGGAAGGCCGTCTGTCCATGCAGGTCGCGTTGAATGATCGTTCTCCGTCGGGCGGGTGCCCACTATCTGCACATTAATGCTATTAATACTATTTTTTATTCGACTACGCTAGGATAACCGCGAAAGCACGGATCGCGCGCCGCGTCCGCACGGCCGCGCCGGTCAATCATGGAGACTCGCCTCATGAAAATCACTCGCCTCGAAACTTTCGTCGTCCCGCCCCGCTGGCTGTTCCTCAAGATCGAAACCGACGAGGGCATCGTCGGCTGGGGCGAGCCGGTCGTCGAAGGCCGCGCGCACACGGTCGAGGCCGCCGTGCACGAACTGGCCGACTACCTCGTCGGCCGCGACCCGCGCTTGATCGAGGATCACTGGCAAGTGATGTACCGCGCGGGCTTCTATCGCGGCGGGCCGATCATGATGAGCGCGATCGCCGGCGTCGACCAGGCGCTGTGGGACATCAAGGGCAAGCATCACGGCGTGCCGGTGCACGCGCTGCTGGGCGGCCAGGTGCGCGACCGCATCAAGGTGTATTCATGGATCGGCGGCGACCGGCCGAGCGACGTCGCGAACAATGCGCGCGCGGTCGTCGAGCGCGGCTTCAAGGCCTTGAAGATGAACGGCTCCGAAGAACTGCAGATCGTCGACACCTACGACAAGGTCGAGCAGGTGATCGCGAACGTCGCGGCGGTGCGCGATGCGGTCGGCCCGCACGTGGGAATCGGCGTCGACTTCCACGGCCGCGTGCACAAGCCGATGGCGAAGGTGCTCGCGAAGGAGCTCGACCCGTACAAGCTGATGTTCATCGAGGAGCCGGTGCTGTCGGAGAACGCCGAGGCGCTGCGCGACATCGTCAACCAGACCAATACGCCGATCGCGCTCGGCGAACGGCTGTACTCGCGCTGGGATTTCAAGCACATCCTCGCGGGCGGCTACGTCGACATCATCCAGCCGGACGCATCGCACGCGGGCGGCATCACCGAATGCCGCAAGATCGCGACGCTCGCGGAAAGCTACGACGTCGCGCTCGCGCTGCACTGCCCGCTCGGGCCCATCGCGCTCGCCGCGTGCCTGCAGCTCGACGCGGTCAGCTACAACGCATTCATCCAGGAACAGAGCCTCGGCATCCACTACAACCAGGGCAACGACCTGCTCGACTACCTGCGCAATCCCGAAGTGTTCCGCTACGAAGACGGCTTCGTCGCGATCCCGCAGGGCCCGGGGCTCGGCATCGACGTGAACGAGGAAAAGGTGCGCGAGATGGCGAAGACGGGCCATCGCTGGCGCAACCCGGTGTGGCGCCACGCAGACGGCAGCGTCGCCGAGTGGTGAGTGCGATGCGCATCGCGCGCGGCTGCGGCCGGCGCGATACGCATTCGGTTGCGGATGGCCGGTTGCGGATGGCCGGTTGCGGACGGCCGGTTGCGGACGGCCGGTTGCGGACGGCCGGTTGCGGACGGCCGGTTGCGGACGGCCGGTCTCGGACAGCCGGTTCCGAACGGCCGCCCGACAGGGCGGCCGTTTTACATGCGCGGCGCCATGACGTCGCGCCGCACGGAGCGCGCCGTCAGCCGAGCGCCGCGAACCCCGGCACGCTGAACGACAGCACGGCCGCCGCGACGAATACGCCGATCATCGTCATCCCTTCGAGATGCAGGATGTTGCGGAACGTGTACGCGTCCTCGGTCGACGCGGTGCGGCGCAGGCGAGGCAGCGCCGAGAAGCGGTTGAGCCCGCCGAGCACGAGCGCGAGCGCGACGAGCAGCAGCTTCAGCAGCAACACGCGCCCCCACGTGCTGCCGTCGAGCGGCGCGAGCGAGCCGCCGAGCCCGCGGATCGCGTTGAGCACGCCGGTGCCGAGCACGAAGACGACCGCGACGATCGACGTACGCGACAGGTGCTGGCCGATGCGGATCAGCGCGCCGCGCGCGACCGACGAGCCCAGCGCCGGCAGCACTGCGAGCCCACCCGCGAGCACGAGGCCACCCCATACGGCGGTGGCCAACAGGTGCAGCGTCTGCACGCCGACCGCCGCGGACAGCACGCCGCTATCGGCCGCATGGCCGAGCGACGCCTTGCCGGCCGCGACCACGATCACCGCGAGCCACAGCACCGCATGCGCGAGCGGGCCGTCCGGTTTCGCGAGCGCGACGATCGCGAGCACCACCGCGCCGGCGAACGCGACGCTCCACGCGAAGCCCGTGTGCGTCTGCATCAGCATGACGGGCATCGCGGCGAACGCGCCGCCGAGCCCCGCGCCGCTCATCGCCGCGGCCTCGTAGACGAGCCAGCCGAGATCGGCGAGCACCAGTGCCAGCGCCGCCGCGACCAGCGAATGTTGCGCACGCAGCCATGCGGGGTGCGACGGCGCGACGACCGGCCGCGCGCCGTCCTTGCCGAGCCACGCCTTGAGCAGCGCCGAGCCGACCGCCATCGCGAACGCCGCGTCCATCAGCGCCGCGAGCGCGACCTGCCCGATCCACAAGCTGTCGAACTTCATCGCGCATGCCCTCCCGCAAGCGGCAGGCCGGCAGTGCGGCGGCAACGGGACGGACGGCGTGAGGCAGGCAACGGCACGGTAAGAAACGTCATCGATGAATCCGGAAACGGGAGAAATGACTGGACCTGCGGCGGAGGCGGCGCCGCGCGACCCGCGAGTGTACGGTCTTCGAGGGTGAAAGCGCACGCCGGTTCACTCGCGCGTGGCGCAATGCGCGTCAAATTGTCGCAAGTCGCAAACAGACAGGAACCGATGTCCTTTCGTCAAATAGCCGTCATTACCCATCGATGATAGAATGCCGCGTCGCAGCAGCCCGGCTGTCCTGCCGTCCATGCGCCGAGCCGATCGTAGCCCGGACAAGGTCCCCGACGAATAATCATGGAGTCTCGTGTGTCTTCAAGACGCCTCTTCCGTCCGCTGCTCGCCGTTCTGATGATCGGCGGCGCGGGCCTTACGAGCGCTGCCCAAGCGCAGACCAAGCCCACGGAGCAAGCGCACGCCCAGCAGGCGCCGCTCAAGGCACCCGATACCATGGCCGAGCGCGTGCGCGGCTGTACCGCATGCCACGGCGTTCACGGCCAGGGCACGGACAACGACTATTTCCCGCGGCTTGCCGGCAAGCCGGCCGAGTACCTGTACAACCAGCTCGTCAACTTCCGTGACGGCCGGCGCAAGTACCCGCCGATGAATTACCTGCTGACGTACCTGAACGACGACTACCTGCGCGAAATCGCCGAGCACTTCTCGGCCGAACGTCCGCCGTACCCGACGCCGGCGAAGCCGACGCTGCCGGCCGCGACGCTCGCACGCGGCAAGCAGCTCGTCACGCAGGGCGACCCGTCCCGCAAGCTGCCGGCCTGCGTGGCCTGCCACGGCGCAGGGCTGACCGGCATGCAGCCGGCGATCCCGGGCCTCGTCGGCCTGCACGCCGATTACCTGAGCGCACAGCTCGGCGCATGGCGCTCGGGCAACCGCCACGCGAAGGCGCCCGATTGCATGCACGACATCGCCGCGAAGCTTTCCGACGAAGACGTGACGGCCGTGACCGCATGGCTCGCCGCGCAACCGGCGCCCGCCAACCCCGTGCCGGCTCCGGCGCGTTCGATGAAGACTCCGCTCGCCTGCGGCAGCGAACCGCAATAAGGCAAGGGAGACAGACACAATGAAACGCAAGTCCCTGTTTGCACTCTCGGCCGTCGCGATCATCGCGGCCGCCGCCCTCGTGCCGGTTCTGTGGCCGGGCAACGACACGCTGCACGGCGCTGCCGCCGTCGCGGCCACGCCGGCCGACCAGGCCGCGCTGATCAAGAAGGGCGAATACCTCGCGCGCGTGGGCGACTGTATCGCGTGCCACACCGTGCGCGGCGGCAAGCCGTTCGCGGGCGGCCTGCCGATGGCGACGCCGTTCGGCACGATGTACACGCCGAACATCACGCCGGACGACCAGAACGGTATCGGCAAGTGGACGTCGGACGACTTCTACCGCGCGATGCACACCGGCCGTTCGAAGGACGGCAGCCTGCTCTATCCGGGCTTCCCGTTCGCGAGCTACACGAAGGTCACGCGCGCCGATTCGGACGCGATCTACGCGTACCTGCGCTCGGTGGCGCCGGTGTCGGTGCCGAGCCGCCCGCACGAACTGAAGTTCCCGTTCAACAACCGCAACCTGCTGATCGGCTGGCGCACGCTGTTCTTCAAGGAAGGCGAGTACAAGCCGGATCCGACGAAGTCGGTCGAATGGAACCGCGGCGCGTATCTCGTCGAAGGCCTCGGCCACTGCTCGATGTGCCACACGTCGATCAACATGATGGGCGGCCCGGTGAACTCGTCGGCGTTCGCCGGCGGCCTGATCCCGCTGCAGAACTGGTATGCGCCGTCGCTGACGAACGACAAGGAACTCGGCCTCGGCGACTGGCACGTGCAGGAGCTGTCCGACCTGCTGCAAGCCGGCGTGTCGCAAAAGGGCGCGGTGTTCGGCCCGATGGCGGACGTGGTCCACAACAGCCTGCAGTACATGACCGACGAAGATACGCGCGCGATGTCGACGTACCTGAAGTCGATCCCGCAGAAGGCCGAAGCGCCGAAGAACATGCAGTACGAGCCGTCGAAGCAGTTCGGCAACGCGCTGTTCGAGCAGGGCAAGAAGATCTACGCGGACAACTGCGCGACCTGCCACGCCGAAAACGGCGCCGGCAAGCCGCCGGCCTATCCGCCGCTCGCGGGCAACCACTCGATCATGATGGAATCGGCCGTCAACCCGATCCGCATGGTGCTGAATGGCGGCTACCCGCCGAGCACGTTCAAGAATCCGCGTCCGTACGGGATGCCGCCGTTCGCACAGTCGCTGTCGAACCAGGAAGTCGCGGCGGTCGTCACGTATATCCGGATGTCTTGGGGTAACAACGGTACGCCGATCTCGCCGCAACAGGTGAGCGATCTGCGTTCCGCGCCGCTCGACTAAGAAGCGGCTCACACACACGGGGCGCGGCTGCGGGAAACCGCGGCCGCGCCCTTTTGCTTTTTGGCTGTTTTGCGATGCAGGTTTGCCGCGCGGGCCGCGCGATGCATCGCCGATCATAAAACTCAAGAGTGGTATCTATGTCTTTCGAATCTCTAGGCCTGGCCGAACCGCTGGTCAAGGCGGTCAACGAGCTCGGCTACACGTCGCCGACCCCGATCCAGCAGCAGGCGATCCCGGCCGTCCTCGGCGGCGGCGACCTGCTCGCCGGCGCACAAACCGGCACCGGCAAGACCGCCGGCTTCACGCTGCCGATCCTGCAACGCCTGCACACGTTCTATGCCGAGCACCGTGGCGCGAAGCGCGCGGTGCGCGCACTGATCCTCACGCCGACGCGCGAACTCGCCGCCCAGGTCGAGGAAAGCGTGCGCGCGTACAGCAAGTACCTGAAGCTGCGCTCGACCGTGATGTTCGGCGGCGTCAGCATCAATCCGCAGATCGATGCGCTCAAGCGCGGCGTCGACATCGTCGTCGCGACGCCGGGGCGCCTGCTCGACCACATGCAGCAGAAGACCATCGACCTGTCGGATCTCGACATCCTCGTGCTCGACGAAGCCGACCGGATGCTCGACATGGGCTTCATCCACGACATCAAGCGCGTGCTCGCGAAGCTGCCGCCGCAGCGCCAGAACCTGCTGTTCTCGGCCACCTTCTCCGACGAGATCAAGGCGCTTGCCGACAGCCTGCTCGACTCGCCCGCGCTGATCGAGGTCGCCCGCCGCAACACGACCGCCGAGAGCGTCGCGCAGAAGATTCATCCGGTCGACCGCGACCGCAAGCGCGAGCTGCTCACGCACCTGATCCGCGAGCACAACTGGTTCCAGGTGCTCGTGTTCACGCGCACCAAGCACGGTGCGAACCGGCTTGCGGAGCAACTGACGAAGGACGGCATCAGCGCGATGGCGATCCACGGCAACAAGAGCCAGTCGGCCCGTACGCGCGCGCTGGCCGAGTTCAAGAACAGCACGCTGCAGGTGCTCGTCGCGACCGATATCGCCGCGCGCGGGATCGACATCGACCAGTTGCCGCACGTCGTCAACTTCGACCTGCCGAACGTGCCCGAGGATTACGTGCACCGGATCGGCCGCACGGGCCGCGCGGGCGCGACCGGCGAAGCCGTGTCGCTCGTGTGCGTCGACGAGAAGCAGTTGCTGCGCGACATCGAGCGGCTGATCAAGCGCGAGATCCCGCAGGAAGTGATCGCAGGCTTCGAACCCGATCCGAACGCGAAGCCGGAGCCGATCCAGCAACGCCGCGGGCAACAGCAACCGCGCGGCGGCGGCGGCAATCGCCCGCCGCGTGGCGGCGGCTCAGGCCAGCCGGCCGCGAAACGCGACGGCAACGCGCAACCGAAGGCCGGGCAACCGAAAGCGGCACCGCAAAAGGCAGCGAAGCCGCGCACGCAGGGCGGCGCCGGTGGTAACGGCGGCGGCCGTCCGGCGGGCGGCGGCAACGGCGCCCGGCCGGCGAGCGGCAACGCCGCGCACGCGAACCGCAACCGTTCGTCGCGCAGCGGCCAGCGCGGTCACTGAAGCCGCGCGGCCGCGCGCCGCAGGTGCTCGATCTGGCGCTGCCAGCGTGCGAGCACCGCGGCGCGCTCCCCTTCCAGTGTGAACGTGACGCCCGTCGCGAGACGCGCATAGCCGACCCGCTGCGCATCGCCGTGCGCGATCGTCGCAGCGAATCCGGCCAGTCCCCCGAAGTCTCCTTCGAGCGGCGCCATCTCCAGTTGCGCCTGAAAGAACGCACCGTCCGCGACGAGCGTCAACGCGGCCGTGCGCCGTTGCGCGATCGCGCGGGCCGTCCGCGACTGCGGCCAGAGCGCGATCAGCAGCGTGCGCGCATCGTGCGCATAGATCTCGCCGACGCCGAGCAGCGTCGTGCGCAACTGGCCGTCGTCGGTCGCGACGATCAGCGACGCGGCGATATCGGCATGACGTTCGAGTGCGGTGCCGTCGAACAACGACACGACGGCGGACGGCCACGCGTCGAAGGTCCATTGTTCGAGCGCGTGGCGATGGGTATCGGTCATGATGGCGTGGCCCCGGGTACGGATCGGACGAGGATGCGCCAGCATAGCGCGACGGGCCGCGCCGCGGCGATCAGCGCAGGAAAACGTGCCGCGTGATCTTCGTGAGCGGATAGTGGACGCCCGGCTGGATCTTCGCGGGCAGATCGAGCGGCTTGAGCAGCATCTTCACGCACATGTCGGCCGACAGGTTGCGCCGCACGAGCCTGCTGATGCGCGCGGCGCGCTCGCGGTTGTATTGGCTGTCGCCGACGCGGTCCGGATAGCGGATCGCGAATACGTGGCGCAGCGCGATCTCGGAATCCTCGTTCTTGATTTCCATCACGCGGCGCGCGAGCGCCCCGAGCACCGCGAGCCGGCCGTTGCCTTCGACCTGGTTGTACTTCTTGAAGAACTTGAAGAAGTGCTTGTAGTGGCGCACTTCGTCCGTGCGGATGTTGTCGGTGATTTCCTTCAGCACCGGCTCGTCCGAGCATTCGTTGATCGCGCGATAGAGCGTGGCCGTGCCCGTCTCGACGACGCAGCGTGCGACCATTTCAAGCGCGCGGGTCTTTTCGAACGCCTCGACCGAGCAGGTCTTCGAATACTCGGCAAAGAAATTCGCGAAGGCGGTATCCCAGTCGAACTCGGGCCACACGTGCGCGATGTACGCCTTCAGCGCGCGGCCGTGCTGCAATTCTTCGTGCTCCCACGCATTGTTGAGCCATGCGGAAACTTCCGGATCGTCGTTGAAGAATTCGCTCAGATTGCTCGTATAGAGATCCGAGCCGCTTTCGATGAACGACGATGCGCACAGCAGCAACAACAGATCCTCGTTCGCGGCGGCACGCTGACGATCGATCCGGTTCAGGTCGATGTCCTCGATACGCCACGGCATCACATGCGTCGTTTTGGTGTCCATGGTGGTGCGCTCCCAGTCGTCGCGCGGAGGCCGGCCCATGCCTGGGGCACAGGCGCCAGCCGATCCGCAGGCGGCGTTTTACATGCGTTTATAGTGAATCGGTCCGGCCGAACCATCCTGGCATCTTAGCCGGACTTTGACGTTCGTGCTCCAAAGCACTGACCATACCCGGCAGGCGCAGTTCCACGGCGTCCGTTGCCGTTCGTTAGACGAGGCCTTCGAACCGCTTGCGCGCGTGCGACCGTATCCGCCGCGCGAAACGAAACGGGCGGCCGCCGGGCCGCCCGTGATGCGTGAAAATTGCCGGTAACGCTGGAAGCGATCCGTCAGAAACCGGCCGCCAGCCCGTCGCGCCGGCTGTCGCTCGCGGCCACGTAGCCGCGCTCCGGATCGTCGGGATCGAGGCGCCAGACGAACTGCCCCGAACCGAAATCCATGTAAGGATCGTCGATCGACTGGATCGTGTGGCCGCGGGCGGCCAGCGCGTCGACCGTCGCGCGGTTCATCGTCGCCTCGACGTCGAGCGTGAAGTCGCGGTTGACCTTCCAGCGCGGCGCGCAACATGCGGCCTGCGGCTGCTGGCCATAGCCGAGCATCCGCACGACGGTCTGCAGATGGCCCTGCGGCTGCATGTCGCCGCCCATCACGCCGAAGCTCATCACGGCCTCGGTGCGGCCGTTGGCTTCCTCTGTGACGAACGCCGGGATGATCGTGTGGAACGGCCGCTTGCCGCCCGCGACGACGTTCGGCGAAGCCGGGTCCATCGAGAAGCCGTGCCCGCGGTTCTGCAGCGCAATGCCCGTGCCGGGCACGACGAGCCCCGAACCGAAGCCCATGTAGTTCGACTGGATGAAGCTCACCATCATTCCGCGTTCGTCGGCCGCCGCGAGGTAGATCGTGCCGCCCGAATGCGGGCGGCCGGCGGCGAAGTGCGTCGCGCGGGCAGGATCGATCAGCTTCGCGCGTTCGGCGAGATAGGCATCGTCGAGCATCTGTTCGGGCGTGACGTCCATCGCGCGCGGATCGGCGACGTAGCGATAGACGTCCGCGAACGCGAGCTTCATCGCCTCGATCTGCAGGTGCTGCGAATCGACCGAGTCGATCGGCCATTCGGTCGCGCCCGCATGCTCGGCGATGCCGAGCGCGATCAGCGCGGCGATGCCCTGCCCGTTCGGCGGGATCTCGTGAATCGTGTGGCGGCCGAAGCGCTTGCCGATCGGCTCGACCCATTCCGGCCGGTACGCGCGCAAGTCGGCTTCGGTCAGCGCGCCGCCGCCTTCGCGCGCGAACGCGGCGATACGCTCGGCGAGCGCGCCTTCGTAGAACGCACGGGCACCGTCCTTCGCGAGCGTGCGCAGCGTCTGCGCATGCCCGGGCAGGCACATGCGTTCACCGACGAGCGGCGCGCGGCCGCGCGGCATGAAGGTGTCCGCGAAGCCGGGCAGGCCCTGCAGTTCGGGAACGGCCGCCGCCCACTTGTGCGCGACGATCGGCGACACCGAATAGCCGCGCTCCGCGATCTCTATCGCCGGCTCGAGCAGGTCCGCGAACGGCAGCGAACCGAACTTCGCGTGCAGCGCTTCCCAGCCCGCGATCACGCCCGGCACGGTGACGGTGTCCCAGCCGCGCGTCGGCTTGTTCGCGATGCCGCGCGCGTTGGCGCCGTGGCGCTTGCGGAAGTAGTCGACGTTCCACGCGGCCGGCGCGACGCCCGATGCATTCAGCCCGGACAGCCGCTCGCCGTCCCACACGAGCGCGAATGCATCGCCGCCGAGCCCGCACGACACGGGCTCGACGACCGTGATCGCGGCGGCCGCGGCCAGCGCCGCGTCCACCGCGTTGCCGCCCTTCCACAGCATCCGCAGCCCGGCCTGCGCGGCAAGCGGGTGCGACGTCGACACGACGTTGCGCGCGAACACCGGGATGCGGGTCGACGGATACGGGTTGTGCCAGTTGAAATCAGTCATCGATACCACCTCGTCGAAAGCCGAATGAACGCGCCCGCGCGAGCGGGCAATCCGCCATTGCAGCGCGATCGGCGCAATCGCACAAATTCATTTGTCACATGAATCCATGCAATTTCTACATGATTCATGTGCGCCGACGGCCGGCTGGCCGGCCGAACGCCGTTGCCGCCCTTACAATACCCGCTCCGTCTCACGACCCGACCATCGAGCCATGACCCGAGATCCCCGCCTCACCCTCAACGCGCGCCAGCAGGAACTGCTCGAATGGGTGCAGCGCGACGGCTTCGTGACCGTCGACGATCTCGCCGCGCATTTCGCGGTGACGCCGCAGACGATCCGCCGCGACGTGAACTGGCTCGCCGACCTGAACCTGCTGCGCCGCTACCACGGCGGCGCGAGCCTGCCGACCAGCTCGGAGAACGTGTCGTATACGGCGCGCCAGCGGATGTTCCACGACGAGAAACGGCGCATCGCGGCGCTCGCGGCATCGCACATCCCCGACCAGGCATCGCTGTTCATCAACCTCGGCACGACGACCGAGGAAGTCGCGCGCGCGCTGAACCGCCATCACGGGCTGCACGTGATCACGAACAACCTGAACGTCGCGTCGATGATGAGCGGCTACCCCGACTGCGAGGTGCTGATCACGGGCGGCATCGTGCGGCCGTGGGACAAGGGTATCGTCGGCGAGCTCGCGATCGACTTCATCCGCCAGTTCAAGGTCGACTACGCGATCATCGGCACGTCGGCGATCGAGGCCGACGGCACGCTGCGCGATTTCGACACGCGCGAGGTGCGCGTCGCCGAGGCGATCATGCAGCATGCGCGCACGGTCTACCTCGTGACCGACCATTCGAAGGTCGGCCGCCCGGCGCTGGTGCGCCAGGGCCATCTGAGCCAGGTGCACGCGCTTTTCACCGACAAGCCGCTGCCGCCCGACATGGCCGACACGGTGGCCGCGGCCGGCACCCAGGTGTACGTCGCGGAATGACGCTCGCGATGTTGCAGCGCACCTGAAACTTCAAGTGAAATCAAGAAGTTGACGCCGCGCGCGAACCGCTCGCGGCGGGCCCTTCTGTCAAACGGAAAATTAACGGGGCACGATTTGTCGTTGCCTGCGCGCTCGACTAGACTCCAGTTCCCCGGCCCGTTCGCCGATCCGCCTGTGCCAGGGCGGTGCGAATCGCAGGCCGGCGAATGCAGCTTTTCCCCCCAAGCCATACCCTCGCGGGGTATCGCGCGGCGGCGTATGCGCCGGCCGCGCGGGCAGTCCGATTGCCATGGAGAGAACGATGCTGAGTCCGCATGAATTCGCCACGCTCTTGCTTGTGAAGGACGCGCCTGATCAGCGCGACATGGATCGGGATGAACTGGACATCCTGCTCGAACAACAGCTCGTCCGCCTGGAAGGGCTCGGCTCGGGACGCAAATACTGCGTGACCGAGACCGGCGACGCCGCGCTGCGATCCATCAAGTACCGCTATTCGTAAGCCCCGCCGCTTTGACCCGAACGCGCGGCCGGACTCCGGCCGCGCGTTCGTTTCGGCCTCCCGCCTGCCCGCCGTTCGCCGCCCCCGGCATCAGCCGCCGCGCAGCGTCGGATCGACCGCCGCCCGCCAGCTGATGGCCTGCGCACGCGCCCCGTTGAAATAGGCGATCCAGCCGGCGCGCGCCGCCGCGTCGGGCGCCACATAGTGGGTCGAAAGTTCGTTTACGAACGCACAATAGTTCGCCTCGGTCAGCCCGCGATACCGTTTCGCGACGTACGCGTCGTACAGCGTCGAGTAGACCGGCTGCGCGTCCGCGCCCCAGTCGCGCGCCGCGCCGCCGCACGACGTCTGCAGGTCGACGAACGACGGCGCCCGCCAGTTGCCGGCGAGCGGCGGCATACCCGCGCTGCACCCCGCCAGAAGGACGGCGCACACGCCGGCCCACATCCCAATACGCATGATTCACCTCGCGAAACGGTCGATTCCGCCAGTATCGTCCGGGATCGGCTGGCGCGCTACTGGCCCCGCTTTTTCGAACTTTACTTTTTCGATTTCGTTCGTTAAATTTCGAATTCGAACATTTAATGTTCGCCCTATTTCAACAGACGATAAGGACAGCAGGTGACCCAACCGAATCGCTACGATCTGCTCGTCGTCGGCGGCGGCATCAACGGCGCGGGGATCGCGCGCGATGCGGCCGGCCGCGGCCTGTCGGTCATGCTCTGCGAGCAGGACGACCTCGCGTCGCACACGTCGTCGTCCAGCACGAAGCTGATTCACGGCGGCCTGCGTTACCTCGAGTACAACGAGTTCGGGCTGGTGCGCAAGGCGCTGCAGGAACGCGAAACGCTGCTGCGCGCGGCGCCGCACATCATGTGGCCGCTGCGCTTCGTGATGCCGCACATGCCAAACCTGCGCCCGGCCTGGCTGATCCGCATCGGCCTGTTCCTCTACGATCACCTCGCGAAACGCGAGCTGCTGCCCGGCTCGCGCGGCATCGACATGCGCCGCCATGCGGCCGGCGCGCCGCTGATCGACTCGATCAAGCGCGGCTTCGTGTATTCCGACGGCTGGGTCGACGACGCCCGCCTCGTCGTGCTGAACGCGATGGATGCGAAGGAGCGCGGCGCCGAGATCCTGACGCGCACGAAGCTCGTTTCCGCCGAGCGCCGCGGCGACGCATGGGAAGCGCGGCTGCAGCAGGCCGACGGTTCGATCCGCGTCGTACACGCGAGCGCGATCGCGAACGCGGCCGGCCCGTGGGTCGGCGAAGTGCTGCACGGCGCGCTCGGCCGCGGCGCGCATCACAGCGTGCGGCTCGTGAAGGGCAGCCACATCATCACGCGCCGCCTGTTCGATCACGATCACGCCTACATCTTCCAGAACCCGGACAAGCGGATCATCTTCGCGATTCCGTACGAGCACGATTTCACGCTGATCGGCACGACCGACGTCGAATACACGAACGATCCCGCGAAGGTCGCGATCGATCGCGACGAGACGCAGTACCTGTGCGATTCGATCAACCGCTACTTCAAGCGCAAGATCTCGCCGGCCGACGTGCACTGGACCTATTCGGGCGTGCGCCCGCTGCTGGAAGACGAGAACGCGGCGAACGCATCGGCCGTCACGCGCGACTATCGCCTCGAGCTCGACGACGGCGCGGGCGCCCCGCTGCTGTCGGTGTTCGGCGGCAAGATCACGACGTTCCGCAAGCTCGCGGAAGAAGCCGGCGACATGCTGTGCCGCGCGCTCGGCCGCGACGCGAAGCCCTGGACGGCCGGCGTCGCGCTGCCGGGCGGCGACATCGCGAACGCGAAGTTCGACGGGTTCGCCGGCGCGTTCGCGAAACGCCATCCGTGGCTGCCCGCCGCACTCGCGCGCCGCTATGCGCGTGCGTACGGCACCCGTGCGGAACGCGTGATCGACGGCGCGAAGTCGCTTGCCGATCTCGGCGCCGAAATCGCACCGGGCATCCACGACGCGGAACTGCGCTACCTGCGCGACGCCGAATGGGCGACCTGCGCGCAGGACGTGCTGTGGCGGCGCTCGAAGCTCGGGCTGCACGTCGCGCCCGGCACGCTCGATGCCGTGACCGCCGCGGTCGACGCGTGGTTCGCCGCCGCGCATGCGCCGCACGCCTGATTCGAACGCAGTTGCAGTTGCCTGACCGACGTTGATTCACCGACGCGCCGCCCACATGCGGCGCGCATCACAACTAAGCCAATCCACGGATGGAGATGAGAGACATGCAGGACCAGTACATCCTCGCGCTTGACCAGGGCACCACGAGTTCCCGCGCGATGCTGTTCGATCGCCAGGGCAATATCGTATCGATCGCCCAGAAGGAATTCGAACAGATCTACCCGCAACCCGGCTGGGTCGAGCACGACCCGCAGGAAATCTGGTCGACGCAAGCCGGCGTCGCCGCGGAAGCCGTCACGCGCACGGGCCTGAACGGCACGTCGATCGCCGCGATCGGCATCACGAACCAGCGCGAAACGACGATCGTCTGGGATCGCGAGACGGGCCAGCCCGTCTACAACGCGATCGTCTGGCAGGATCGGCGCACGGCCGACTTCTGCGATTCGCTGAAGCAGCAGGGCCTCGAAGCGAAGGTGCGCGCGAAGACCGGCCTGCCGATCGACTCGTACTTCTCCGCGACCAAGATCCGCTGGATCCTCGACAACGTGCCGGGCGCGCGCGACAAGGCCCGCCAGGGCAAGCTCGCGTTCGGCACCGTCGACAGCTGGCTCGTGTGGAACTTCACGAAGCACGAGCTGCACGTGACCGACGTGACCAACGCGTCGCGCACGATGCTGTTCAACATCCACACGCGCGAGTGGGACAGCGAGCTGCTCGAACTGCTCGACATCCCGCGCAGCATGCTGCCGGAAGTGAAGGCGTCGTCGGAGATCTACGGCCACACGAAGACCACCGTGTTCGCGTCGAAGATCCCGCTCGCCGGGATCGCCGGCGATCAGCACGCCGCGCTGTTCGGCCAGATGTGCACGACGTCGGGCATGGTGAAGAACACCTACGGCACCGGCTGCTTCCTGATGATGAACACCGGCGACAAGCCGATCGAGTCGAAGAACAACCTCGTCACGACGATCGCGTGGCAGATCGGCGACGACGTGCAGTACGCGCTCGAAGGCAGCATCTTCATCGCGGGCGCGGTCGTGCAGTGGCTGCGCGACGGCGTCGGCCTCATCAAGACGGCCGCGGAAATCGAGGCGCTCGCAGCCAGCGTGCCGCATACCGACGGCGTCTACCTCGTGCCCGCCTTCGCCGGCCTCGGCGCGCCGCACTGGAACGCGCGGGCGCGCGGCTCGGTGTTCGGCGTCACGCGCGGCACGAGCGCCGCGCATCTTGCCCGCGCGGCGCTCGATGCAATCGCGTACCAGTCGCTCGACGTGCTGGCCGCGATGGAAGCCGATTCGGGCATCAGCATCGGCGAGCTGCGGGTGGACGGCGGCGCAAGCGCGAACGACTTGCTGATGCAGTTCCAGGCCGACCTGCTCGGCGTGGATGCGGTGCGTCCGCAGATCACCGAGACGACCGCGCTCGGCGCGGCCTACCTCGCGGGCCTCGCGATCGGCTACTGGAAGAATCTCGACGAAGTGCGCGACCAGTGGCAGCTCGATCGCCGCTTCGCGCCGTCGATGCCGAAGGAGCAGGTCGAGCAGCGCATGGCCGGCTGGCAGCGTGCGGTGCGCGCCGCGAAGGCATGGGCCGACGACACGCAGTAACCGCAACACCCTCGAACGAAATACAACAACACCGGCGGACCGCGCAGCGCGCGAGTCCGCCGCACTCTACGAGAGACAACATGTCACCTTATATTGCGGAATTCATCGGCACGGCGATCCTCGTGCTGCTCGGCAACGGCGCGGTCGCGAACGTGCTGCTTGCGAAGACCAAGGGCAAAGGCGCGGATCTGATCGTGATCGTGATGGGCTGGGCGATGGCGGTATTCGTCGCCGTCTACGTGACCGCGTCGTTCAGCGGCGCGCATCTGAACCCGATCGTCACGATCAGCCTCGCGCTCGCGGGCAAGTTCGCGTGGTCGAAAGTCGGCGGCTACGTGCTCGCGCAGATGCTCGGCGGGATGGCCGGCGCGTTGCTCGTGTGGCTCGCGTATCGCCAGCACTTCGCGAAGGAAGCGGATGCGGACCTGAAGCTCGCGGTGTTCTGCACGGCGCCGGCGATCCGCAGCGTCACGCACAACGTGCTGACCGAAGCGATCTGCACGTTCGTGCTGATCCTCGGCGTGCTGTACCTCGCGTCGCCGCAGGTCGGCCTCGGCGCACTCGACGCGCTGCCTGTCGGCCTGCTGGTGCTCGGCATCGGCATCTCGCTCGGCGGCCCGACCGGCTATGCGATGAGCCCCGCGCGCGACCTGTCGCCGCGCATCATGCATGCGCTGCTGCCGATTCCCGGCAAGCGCGACAGCGACTGGCGCTATGCATGGGTGCCAGTCGTCGGCCCGCTGCTCGGCGGCGCCGCGGCAGCCGGCCTGTATCTGCACCTGCACGCGACGATCTGATCGCGGTTTCGCTCGAGCTTGCGCGCGGCAGCGGTTGCCGCGCGCTGCTGCTCTTCGCGTTCCTTCTCCTTCCGCCGCTTCATTCTCACGTCGTCGTCGAATGCCTGTCGTCGGCCGTCGCCGTCTTCGTCGCTGTCGACTCGCGTGAGGCCGCGCTCGGGCCGGCACCGCAGCGCGTCACCGCCGATCGCTAGCGGCCGATACCAGCGACTTCAGCTTCACCGTCGCATCCGCGACCGCGCCCGGCGTCACGTCGATCCCGCGCTCGACCAGCATGCGCGCGACGCGCATTTCCTTCGCGAATCCCGCTGCACGGCCGAAGCCGCTCGCCGCGACGAGCCGCTCGCTCGCATCGAAGTGGAAATGAATCTCGGCGTCCTCGCCGAGCACACGCGCGACCGTGTGCTCGCCGAGCGCCGGTTCGCCGGCCACCTGCAGCTGCGCATCGTATTGATCGGACCAGAACCACGGCGTGTCGCGATACGGTTCGTCGGCACCCAGCATGTTGAGTGCGGCGGCGCGTGCCTGCGTTTCGGCGCCGTGCCAGGTTTCCTGACGCACGAGCCGCCCGGACGCCCCGCTCGGGACCAACGCGACATCGCCGGCCGCATAAATGCCGGGCGCCGACGTCTCGAGCCGCGCATTCACGACGATCCCGCGATCGACGGCGAGGCCCGCCGCACGCGCCAGCTCGTCCGCGGGTTCGATCCCGATGCCGGCGACCACGGTATCGGCGATCAGCGTATCGCCGTCGTCGAGCACGACGGCCAGTGCGCCATCCGGCCTGCGTGCGATCGCGACGGGCCGGCGGTTCAGGCCGATCGCGACGCCCCGCTGCACATGCAACGCATGCACGCGTGCCGCGATCGGCTCGGGCACCGCGCGGCCGAGCAGCCGCGGCGCCGCATCGAGCACGGTCACGCGGCAGCCGCGCTGCCGCGCCGACGCCGCGACTTCGAGACCGATGAAGCCGCCGCCGATCAGCACGATCCGCGCGTCGGGCACGAGCCGCGCGCCGAGCGCGGCCGCATCGTCGAGCGTGCGCAACGCGACTACGCCGTCGAGCGCCGCGCCCGGCACGCCCGGACGGCGCGCGCGGCCGCCGGTGGCGAGCAGCAGCGCGTCGTAGCGGAGCACGTGCCCGCCCGACATGTGCACTTCGCGTGCGGGCGGATCGATGCGCTCGACGGTCGCGACGATCCGCTCGATACGATCGGCCGCCCATGCGTCGGCATCGCGCAATCGGCATTGCGCCGCGCTGCGCTCGCCGGTCAGCACGCCCTTCGACAACGGCGGCCGCTCGTACGGCAAATGCGGCTCCGCGCCGATCAGCACGATGCGCCCGCGCCAGCCGGACGCGCGCAGCACCTGCGCCGCGCGGCCGCCCGCATGGCCCGCGCCGACGATCGCCATCACCCGGTCGCCGGTCATCGCGTCATACCTCGATCAGGATGCGGCCGTCCTCGACCTTCGCCCGGTAGGTGCGCAGCTTCTCGCACGCGGGCGCCGACAGCGGCCGGCCGTCGCGCACGTCGAAGCGGCCGTTGTGCTTCGGGCATTCGATCACGTGATCGATCACGAGCCCGTCCGCGAGATGCACGTGCTCGTGCGTGCACAGGCCGTCGCTCGCATAAACCTCGCCGTCGATCCGGTAGATCGCGTACGTGCGGCCGGCATGATCGAAGCGCGCGACGTCTTCGTCGTCGATGTCGTCGAGCGCGCCGGTGTCGATCCATTGCGTCATGGTGTGTGTCTCCTTCGTCGGGATAGTCGATAACTGCTAGGCGCGCGCGGCACCGGGCACCGGCCGCACGACGTAGTCGGACGGGTCGCGCGTCTGCCGGACCAGCGCCGGCACGATCTCCGCATACGCCGCCAGCGTGCTGCGGTACGGCGGCGGCATGTCGGCCTTCACGGCTTCGTGCAGCTTCGGCAGTGCATGGAACGGCACCATCGGGAACATGTGGTGCTCGACGTGATAGTTCATGTTCCAGTACAGGAAGCGGAACACCGGATTCATCATCACGGTCCGGCAGTTGCGCCGGTGATCGAGCACGTTCTCCGGCATGCCCGCGTGCTGCGTGAGGCCGAAATACAGATACAGCCATGCGCCGTAGAGGCTCGGCAGCCCGATGTAGAGCAGCGGCAGGATCGTGCGCCAGTACACGGCGGCGCCCGTCACGAGCACGTAGATCGCGAGATGGATGCGCGACTCGCGCACGACCTTCGGCCATTCCGATTCGGGCACGTAGGTGCGCTCCTCGTCGTCGAGCCGGCCGGTGACCGACACCTCGATCATCTTGCGCAGCTCGCCGGCCACGTGCTTCAGCGCGACGACGTTCAGCGCGAGCGCAAGCCAGTCGGTCGGCTTCGGCGCGGCGATTTCCGGATCGCGCCCGACGACCAGCGTGTCGGTGTGATGGCGCGCATGACTCCAGCGCCATGCGGTCGCGCGGCGGAACACCTGGAACGACGCGACCTGGTACAGCACGTCGTTCATCCAGCGCGTGCGGAACGCGGTGCCGTGCCCGCATTCGTGCCAGCGCGAATCGGCGGGGCTGCAGTAAAGCGTGCCGTACACGAAGAACGCCGGGATCGCCCACGCCGAATGCGCACGCCACGCCAGCCACGCGAGCGCGCCGCTGATCGCGATCGCCGCGTACCAGATCAGCGTGTCGCGAATCGCACGCGCATCGCCGCGCTGCATCAACTGCTTCATCAACGGCCGCGGCACCGCGCACCGGTACCACGCGGCGTTGACGAGCCCGGCCGCGTGCGCGCGCTCGCCGGCGCCGCCGATCATTCTGTATTCCTGACGGCGCGCCGCCGTGCGCACGCGTGCCGGGTCGTCGGTATGGGCCACTTCTGTCTCCTCGGGTTTCTGTGCGCGGCAAGCGCTTCGCAACAAGACCGAAATTAGGCGACCGGCCGCCCCGCCTCAATCGAAACGTTGACGAAATTTCGCCATCGCTTTAGCGTTCCCGACAACGCCACGCGATCGATGGCGACCCTCACGATGGAGACGACCATGGCAGGTGAATCCGGGCCGCGCTGGCGCAAGCGCACCGCGCGTTTCGACGAGATCGCGGCGCTCGCCGGCGTCAGCACGACGACCGTCGACCGCGTACTGAACGAACGCGGCAGCGTCTCCGCGCAGGCGCGCGAACGCGTGGTCGCAGCCGCTCGGCAGCTCGGCGTGCCGCGGCAGCTGCCCGACACGCGGCACGGGCTGATCCACGTCGACGTGCTGCTGCCGGACACCGACGCGCCGTTCTTCCGGCGGTTGCAGCAGGCGCTGCAGCGCTCGCTGCAGATGCTGGACCGGCGCGTGGTCGTGCACCGGACGATCCTGCCCGCCGCCGACGACGAGCGCGCCGCCGCGCTGGTCGAACGGCCCGCGTACCGGCGCGCGGCGCTGATCGTCACCGCACACGACACGGCCCGCATGCGCGACGCGCTCGCCGGCGCGATCGCGCGCGGCGAGACCGTCGTCACGATGGTCACCGACATCGGCGGCATCGACCGCGTGCACTTTGCCGGCATCGACAACTACCGCGCCGGACGCACGGCCGGCTACTACATCGGCCGCCTCGCGGCGCGCCCCGGCCGCGTGCTGCTGCTCGGCGGCCGGATGGGCTACCGCGCGCACGCCGACCGGATGGCCGGCTGCCGCGACCAGCTCGCCGCCGCGTTCGCCGCCTTGCGCTGCGACGACGCGCCGGTCGAGACACTCGACCAGGACGACCGTTGCTACCGCGCGGTGTCGAAGGCCCTGCAGGCGCACGACGACGTGGTCGCGATCTACAACAGCGGCGCCGGGTCGGCCGGGATCGAAGCGGCGCTGCGCAAGGCCGGTGCGATCGGGCGCGTCGTGTGGATCGGCCACGAGATGATCGACCTGCACCGCACCTTCATCGAAGCCGGCGCGATGGATCTCGCGATCGATCAGGATCCCGACGGGCAGGCGATTTCCGCGCTGCAGCACGTGCTGCATGCATGCGGCATCGTCGAACAGCCGCCGCCGGACGACCCGGTCGAATTCCGCGTGTTCTGTCCGGCGAACGTGAGAACGAGCGCGTACCTGCAGGCGTGAATCGCGCCGCACGGCGTGCCGCAGCCTCGCGGCGAAAAAATCGATCGTCGCATTGGCGATTTTTCGTCAACGTTTGTCATGCGGCCCGCGCCGCGCATCCGTACAGTGGTCAGCCATCGATAGACGACGGACAGGAGACGATGGCTGAACCGATCCTCATCGGCGTGAACCTCGACGGCGTGCTCGAGCACGACGGGCTGCCGCCGCCCGCGCCGGCCGAGCGCTTCCGGATGGTCGCCGCCGCCGGGGTGTTCGATTACGTCGAAAAGAACCCGGTGCGCGGCGAGGACCTGTCGCCGTATTTCGCGCTGGTCGACCGCCACGCGCTGCCGATTCGCGTGATCGGCGGGATCTGGCGCGCGGGCTCCGACGAAGCGCATGTCGCCGAGATCGTCGCGGCGGGCGCCCGCTTCGGCAGCACCGTGCTCAACTGCCAGTTGTTCGCGCACCACGCGGACGGCCATCCGCTGTCGGATCGCGAAGTCGCCGATTTCTACCTGCGCGCCTACGCATGGGGCGAGCCGGTCGGCTGCCTGCCGAGCCTCGAAGTGCATGTCGACATGTGGAGCGAGCATTTCGCGCGCGTGGCGCGCGTCGCACGGCACGTCGAGCAAGCCGGCGCACCGTTCCGGATCACGCTCGATCATTCGCACCTGCTGTTCAAGATCGGCAATCGCGCCGAACTCGACGCGGCGGGCCTGCGCGGGTCGGCCGACGGCGGCCGCGCGATGCTCGACCCGGCATCGCCCGCCCCGATCTACGCCGACTGGATCGCGCGCGGCTGGGTCCGACATGCGCATGCGCGCAGCGTGACGCCGAACAACCCCGACAATCGCTGGATGCGCCGCGCGGACGGCAGGCCCGGCCGCGGCATCCAGTATCCGTTCGTCGCACCCGCGCCGGGCGCCTATCACGGCGAATGGCATGCAGCGTCGCTCGATCCGTGGAAAACCGCGCTGCACCAGTTGCTGCACGCGCAAGCGCAGGCGCCCGCTGGCGCGCGGCCGGCACGACTCGAACAGATCAGTTGCGAGTTCATTCCGTTTCCCGACTACGGCGGCGGCGCCCGCTATTCGATCTTCGACAACAACGTCGCATGCGCGCAATGGCTGCGCGACGCCTGGCAAGCGCTTGCCGCGCACGCCGATACCCGATCCGGACCCCGCCCCACTCAAGCCCCAAGGACAGAACGATGACACAAGACTTCCACTTTTCGCTGAACCGGATGAGCGCGCCGCGCTTGCCGTTCGACCGCTACGTCGCGCTGTGCCGGCGCCTCGGCGTCGACGCGATCGAGATCCGCAACGATCTCGATGGCGTCGAGCTCGCCGACGGCACGCCGGCGGCCGCCGTACGCGCGACGGCCGAAGCCGGCGGCGTGACGATCCTGACGATCAACGCGCTGCAGCGCTTCGAGCAATGGAACGCCGAGCGCGCGGACGAGGCGACCGCGCTGGCCGACTACGCCGCGCAATGCGGCGCGCGTGCGCTGGTGCTGTGCCCGACCAACAGCCGCGGCGACACGCGCGGCGCGGACGCGCGCCATGCGGATCTCGTGACGGCGCTGCAGGCGTTGAAGCCGATCCTCGCGGCCCGCGGCCTGCTCGGCTTCATCGAGCCGCTCGGTTTCGAGGAATGCGCGCTGCGCCGCAAGTCGGACGCGGTGAAGGGCATCTACGCGGCGGCAGGCGAACCGGTGTTCCGGCTCGTGCACGACACGTTCCATCATCACCTCGCCGGCGAAGACATTTTCTTCCCGAACCTGACGGGCCTCGTGCACCTCTCGGGCGTCGAGGAAATCGACCTGCCGGTCGACCGCATGCGCGACGGCCACCGCGTGCTGGTCGGCGGCGCCGACCGGCTCGGCAACATCCGGCAACTGCGCGCGCTGCTCGCGCGAGGCTACCGCGGCGCGTTGTCGTTCGAGCCGTTCGCGAGCGAGATCGCCGAAGCCGGCGACATCGAGGACCGGCTGCGGGCGAGCATCGACTACGTGCGCGACGCGCTGGCGGATCGCTGAGCGGACGGTCGTGACGGTGCGCGGCCCACGCCGGGCGCGCATCGTGAAAAAACATCATCCCAAGGAGCACGAAATGATCGAATTCGCTTTGTTCGGCGCGGGCAGAATCGGCAAGATCCACGCGGCGAATCTCGCGCGCCATCCGGGCGCGACACTGAAGTACGTGATCGACCGGCATGCGCCGTCGGCGGAAGCCCTCGCCCGCACGCATGGCGCGCAAGCCGCCGATATCGAGCGCGCGCTCGGCGATGCGTCGGTGCAGGCCGTCGTGATCGCGTCGAGCACCGACACGCACGCGGACCTGATCGTCGCGGCCGCGAACGCGGGCAAGGCGGTGTTCTGCGAGAAGCCGGTCGACCTCGCCGTCGAACGCGCGCGTGCGTGCGCGGACGTCGTGCGGCGCACCGGCGTGACGTGCATGATCGGCTTCCAGCGCCGCTTCGACCCGACCTTCGCGGCGCTGAAGGCCCGCGTCGAGCGTGGCGAAATCGGCGCGCCGGAAATGCTGGTCGTCACGAGCCGCGATCCGGGCGCGCCGCCGGCCGACTACATCCGCAGCTCGGGCGGCATTTTCAAGGACATGCTGATCCACGACTTCGACGTGTTCCGCTGGATCCTCGGCGACGAAGCGCAGACGCTGCACGCGACGGGCAGTTGCCTGACCGATCCGGCCGTGCGCGACGCCGGCGACATCGATTCGACCGCCGTGACGATCCGTACGCGGCGCGGCTTGCTGTGCCAGATCAACACGTCGCGGCGCGCGGCCTACGGCTACGACCAGCGCTTCGAGCTGCTCGGCAGCCACGGGATGCTCCAGGCCGGCAACGTGCGGCCGACCGAGGTGAGCGCATGGCTCGCGGGCGGCATCGCGACGGACGTGCCGGAGCCGTTCTTTCTCGAACGCTACCGGCACGCATACGCGGCCGAGATCGCGCATTTCGTCGACGCGCTGCGCGACGGCACGCCGGTCCGGACGACGATCGACGACGGGCTCGCCGCGCTCGAACTGGCCGAAGCCGCGACGACGTCGTGGAAAACGGGGCACGCGATCGAGCTGTGACACAGCACACGACGGCGGCGATCCGGGCAAGCGGGCCGCCGTCGCGCGATCGGCGGTACGGCATGCCGCACCGGCACGGCCGCATCGGGCGAATTTGCCGCCACGTCGCGCGGCCTGCGCGCGAAAGCACGTATGATGGCGAATCGATCGGCGTCGCCGATATCCCGCATTTTCATCACCATGCTCGATCACCTCATCTGCGACTGCGACGGCGTGCTCGTCGACAGCGAAGTCATCGCCGACCGCGTGCTGCTCGACACGCTGTCCGCCACGTTCCCGAACCTCGATTTCGAAGCCGCCGCGAAGTCGGCATTCGGCCAGCAGACGTCGCGCTTCCTCGCCGGCATCGAATCCCGCTTCGGGGTCGAGATGCCCGCCAACTTCATCGAGACCATCGAGCACAACATCGAAGTCGCGCTCGCGCAATCGCTCGCGCCGATCGGCGGCGTGCGCGACGCGCTGCTGAAGGTCACGCTGCCGGCCGCCGTCGTGTCGAACAGCCGGCTCGTGCGCGTGCGCAACTCGCTGAAGCGCGCATCGCTCACCGAGATCTTCGGCGAGCGCGTGTTCAGCGCCGAACAGGTCGCGCGGCCGAAGCCCTACCCCGACGTCTATCTGCATGCGGCGCACACGCTCGGCGTCGCGCCGGCGCGCTGCGTCGTCGTCGAGGACAGCATCTCGGGGTTGAATGCCGCGCGGGCGGCCGGGATGAAGACGATCGCGTTCGTCGGCGCGAGCCACATCCCCGACAACTACGCGGACGCGCTGCGCGCGATGGGCATCACGCGGATCATGCGCAGGATGGACGAACTGCCGGCGCTCGTCGAAGCAGGCATGCGCGGCGAATTCGGCGACGTGCAGTCCTGATCGTCATTCGGGCCGGATCCGGTCGATCCGGCCGCGCCACGGGCGCGCGAACGCGCCCGCCTTGCCTTCGCTCAGGCCGGCTCGCAGCAGCGTTCGCGCGCCGCCGCCAGCGCCTCGCGGAACTCGACGAGTTCCGCGATCGTCAGCATCGGCAGCCCGTGCCGTTGCGCGAAGCGCTCGACGTCGTCGCCGCGCGTCATCGTGCCGTCCGGATTCATCAGCTCGCACAGCACGCCGGCCGGCTTCAGGCCCGCGAGGATCGACAGGTCGACGGTGCCTTCGGTGTGGCCGCGTCTCGCCAGCACACCGCCCGGTTGCGCACGCAACGGAAACACGTGGCCGGGGCGCACGATGTCGTACGGCTTCGCATCGTCGGCGATCGCCGCGCGGATCGTCGTCACGCGATCGGCCGCCGACACGCCGGTATGCACGCCTTCGCGCGCCTCGATCGACACGGTGAACGCGGTGCCGTTGCGGCTTTCGTTGGTCTGCACCATCGGCGGCAGTTCGAGCGCGCGCACCGTGTCGTCGGTCAGACACAGGCACACGATGCCGCTGCACTCGCGAATCAGCAGCGCCATCGTCTCGGGCGTGATGCGCTCGGCGGCGACGATCAGGTCGGCTTCGTTCTCGCGATCGTGGTCGTCCTGCAGCACGACCGCGCGGCCGGCGCGCATCGCGTCGAGCGCAGCGGCGATGCGCGGCGGCACCGGTTCGGAATCCAGCAGCGGGAGATCGGCAAAGGCGTCGGCAGGCGCCGACGAAACGGACATCAAGGACATGTGAAACGCTCCTCGCAAATACGATTTGGGCGAAAAACGTTTCAGGGCATTGCAAACAGACAGAACGACAACCCGCTTCGCATGCAGCGCGAAGCGGCCCTGACGGACATGACTATCTGCACATCTTCTCTCATCCGGACTGTGACCGTCGGCTCTGGCATTCGACCAGATCTGCTGACCCCGCGCGGATGCGCGGGCGCTCGCGGGCTCGCCGGCTTACGCCGGCCTACCGCCGGTGGGGAATTTCGCCCCGCCCTGAAGACGCACTGATTGCCGGACGGGAACGCCCCGTCATCGGCGGGCCAAGCATACAACAGCCGCGCGCGACGCGCAGCGAACTACCGGTAAAACCTTACTGACGACTCCGTCTAACGGCGTCGTCCGAACGGCCGGCGGACCGACCCGCGACGCCGCGACGGCCGGGAAATGCAGTCGCGCCGCGCGGCGCGCACGATCAGTTGGCGGCGGCGTGCGCCGCGTCGGGCACGAGCCAGCGCGGCGGCACCTCGGGGCTCACCGTCACGCGGAACGCACGCGCTTCGCTGTCGCCCGGGTTGCGCAGGCTGTACGGCTGGTCGGCATCGAACACGATCGCATCGCCGGTCGCGAGCAACTGGCGGCGGTCGTGCACGCTGACTTCGAGCGTGCCTTCGCTGACGACGAGGTTGACCGTCGTGCCGGGTGCGCGGCGCGTGCCGGGCTCCGTATGCAGCGGCGCGATCCGCAGCTCGTGGAATTCGGCCGCGGCCGGCTCGCCTTCCGGGTACAGCGCACGTGCCGAGAAGCGGCCGTTCGAGCTGACGACGCGCGACGCGCGCTCGGCCGCCAGATGCTCGAAACCGTTCACCGCATGGCGCCGCAGGAACGCGGCGACCGATACCTTCAGCGCCGCCGCGATCTTGCAGAGCACCTTGATCGACGGCACGCTGCGCGCCGATTCGATCTGCGCGAGCATCGCGCGCGACACGCCGGACAGCCGCGCGAGCGCATCGAGCGACAGTTGCCGCTCGGCGCGCAAACGCGCCAGGTTCACGCCGACGACCTGCTCGAGCGCGTCGAGCGACGCGGACGCGCGCAGGTCGGCGGCATTGCCGGACTCGAAGGAAGACACGTCGCGCACGAGCGCCAGGGATGAAGACATAGCATGGCCTCCGGGCCGCCGCGCGGCCCTGCGTAGGGGGTAAGCCGGAATCGGGTTGCGCCGGTCATGGCGCGTATCGAGACGCTATCACCCGCCCTTGCACGGGCAAACGAAGTTATCTTCACACCGTTATCAGCATTGCGGAGGAATGCGTTTCTCGCGAACCTTTTCCTGCCGCCATGGCGTCGCCGCGCAAGGCGCCGCGGCGCCGCTCACTGCGCCGCCTGCGCCGCGCCGCGCGCCGGGCCGCGCGCATCGAGCCGCATCGCGAGCCACGTGACGACGAGCGCCGCGAACGTCACCGCGACCGCGACCCAGGGCAGCGCATCGAGCGCGAAGCCGTGTTCGAGCGCGAGGCCGCCGAGCCACGCACCGCCCGCATTGCCGACGTTGAACGCGCCGATGTTCAGCGTCGACGCGAGATGCGGCGCGCTCGCGGCCTTCTCGACCACGCGCGCCTGCAGCGGCGGCACCGTCGCGAACGCGGCGATCCCCCAGACGAATACGGTGACGGCAGCCGCGACCGGCAGGTGGCTCGTCTTCGCGAACGCGGCCATCACGGCCATCAGCGCGACGAGGATCGCGATCAGCGACGGCATCAGCGCGCGGTCGGCGAGCTTGCCGCCGATCGTATTGCCGATCGTCAGCCCCGCGCCGAACAGCACGAGGATCAGCGCGACCGCGCGCGGCGAATAGCCCGATACGGTCTCGAGAATCGGCGCGATGTAGGTGAACACGACGAACACGCCGCCGAAGCCGAGCACGGTCATCAGCAGCGCGAGCCATACCTGCGGCTCCTTCAGCACGCGCACTTCGTGGCCGAGGCCGACCGGCCCGCTGTCGTGGCGGTTCGGCACGAGCGCGGCCACGCCGCCAAAGGCGAGCACGCCGAGCGCTGCGACGATCCAGAACGACGCGCGCCAGCCGAGCAACTGGCCGACGAACGTGCCGAACGGCACGCCGAGCACGTTCGACAGCGTGAGCCCGGTAAACATCAGCGCGATCGCGCTCGCGCGCTTGTCGGCCGGCACGAGCGACGCGGCGACCACCGCGCCGATGCCGAAGAACGAGCCGTGCGCGAACGACGTGACGACGCGCGCGACCATCAGCATCGCGTAACCGGACGCGATCGCGCACAGCACGTTGCCGACGACGAAGATCGCCATCAGCAACTGCAGCGCGGCCTTGCGCGGCATGCGGCTCGTCAGCACCGCGAGCAGCGGCGCGCCGACCGCGACGCCGAGCGCGTAGCCGGTGACGAGCAGGCCGGCCGACGGCAGCGACACGGCCAGGTCGTGCGCGACTTCGGGCAGGAGGCCCATGATGATGAATTCGGTGGTGCCGATGGCGAAGGCGCTGATCGCGAGCGCCAGTAACGGAAGGGGCATGACGTTCTCCGGAAGGCGGCGGCCGCGGCGCCGGTTCGGTGCCGCACCGCACAAGAAAGCGGGATGTGCGCGCATTGTCCCGAAGACGCCTATATTTGATAATTGGCGTGGCATTTGAACCATTTTCAAATATCTCTGGAAAATCGCATGGACCGACTGGGCGACATCCGGCTGTTCGTCGAGGCGGCGGAACTGGGCAGCCTGTCCGCCGCCGGACGCAAGCTGAACCTCACGCCGGCCGCCGCGAGCGCGCGGCTCGCGAAGCTGGAGGCGAAGATCGCGACACGGCTGTTCGAGCGCTCGACGCGGCAATTGCGGCTCACCGACGAAGGCAAGCTGTACCTGAACTGCTGCCGCCAGGCGCTGCAGGCGCTCGACGACGCGGATGCGATGCTGCAGGAAGGCCGCAACGTCGTGAGCGGCAAGGTGCGGCTGTCGTCGACGTCCGATTTCGGCCGCCACCAGCTGCTCGACTGGCTTCACGAATTCACGACGCTGCATCCGGGCGTCACGTTTTCGCTCACGGCGTCCGATTCGTCGTCGAACCTGTGGCAGGACGAGATCGATCTGGCGATCCGCTTCGCCGCCCCGCCCGACGGCGCGCTGATCGCCCGCCGGCTCGCGACCAACCGGCGCGTGCTGTGCGCGGCGCCGTCGTTCGTCGAACGCCATGGCGTGCCGGCCGATCCGCACGATCTGGCCCGCTTTCCGTGCAACGTGATCACGATCGCGTCCGGCCCGATGAACACCTGGCACTTCACGCGCGGCGACGAAGTGCAGATCCACACGGTGCCCGTGTCGACCGCGTTCGAGACCAACGACGGCGGCCTCACGCGCGAATGGACGCTGCGCGGCCACGGCATCGCGCTGAAGTCGCTGTGGGACATCGCCGACGACGTCCGTGCGGGCCGGCTGCGCGTGCTGCTGCCCGACTGGCGGCACCAGGATGCGCCGCTGCACGCGATCTATCACAGCAAGCGCTACATGGCGCCGCGCGTGCGCGTGCTGCTCGATTTTCTCGCCGAACGCTTCGCGCGCGAGGAAGCGGCGCTCGACGACTTGCTGAACGCGTGCCGTTGACGGCCGGCCCGCCTTCATCGAGGGGTCGGAACCCGCGATCCTGCGTCGCGCGTCTGCAACCGGCCGCCCGTCCGTCGTGGCGCGAAAAGCTATAATGGAAGGCTTTCCCCGACGGCCTTTCCTGCCAGCTGCGCGCGATTCGCGTGCCGCGCACGGCCGTCCCGACTCACCCTTGACGACGCCCCCAGGTCAACCACTGCGAACGGCGAATCCCCATGACCAAGAAAGTTTACGTAAAGACCTTCGGCTGCCAGATGAACGAGTACGACTCGGACAAGATGGTGGACGTGCTCAATGCGGCCGAAGGCCTCGAAAAGACCGACACGCCCGAAGACGCGGACATCATCCTGTTCAACACGTGCTCGGTGCGCGAAAAGGCGCAGGAGAAGGTGTTCTCCGATCTCGGCCGCGTGCGCGAGCTGAAGGAAGCGAAGCCGGGCCTCCTGATCGGCGTCGGCGGCTGCGTCGCGAGCCAGGAAGGCGCGTCGATCGTGTCGCGCGCGCCGTACGTCGACCTCGTGTTCGGCCCGCAAACCCTGCACCGCCTGCCGCAGATGATCGACGCGCGCCGCGCGAGCGGCCGCGCGCAGGTCGACATCACGTTCCCCGAAATCGAGAAGTTCGACCACCTGCCGCCCGCGCGCGTCGAGGGGCCGAGCGCGTTCGTGTCGATCATGGAAGGCTGCTCGAAGTACTGCAGCTACTGCGTGGTGCCGTACACGCGCGGCGATGAAGTGTCGCGCCCGCTCGACGACGTGCTGACCGAAATCGCCGGCCTCGCCGATCAGGGCGTG
Organism: Burkholderia sp. MSMB1459WGS; assembly: GCF_001534535.1. Classification (NCBI taxonomy): domain Bacteria; kingdom Pseudomonadati; phylum Pseudomonadota; class Betaproteobacteria; order Burkholderiales; family Burkholderiaceae; genus Burkholderia; species Burkholderia sp. MSMB1459WGS. The sequence goes on along the minus strand of NZ_LPMU01000012.1, from coordinate 84,465 downwards.
CGCGAAGTCACGCTGCTCGGCCAGAACGTGAACGCTTATCGTGGAAAATTCGGCGGCGCGCTGACGGCCGGCTCGACCGACATCGCCGATTTCGCGACGCTGATCGAATACGTCGCCGACATCCCCGGCATCGAGCGGATCCGCTACACGACGTCGCACCCGAAGGAATTCACGCAGCGCCTGATCGACACCTACGCGAAGGTGCCGAAGCTCGTGAGCCACCTGCATCTGCCGGTCCAGCACGGCTCCGACCGCATCCTGATGGCGATGAAGCGCGGCTACACGGTGCTCGAATACAAGTCGGTGATCCGCAAGCTGCGCGCGATCCGCCCCGATCTGTCGCTGTCGACCGACATGATCGTCGGCTTCCCCGGCGAGACCGAGGAGGATTTCGACAAGATGATGGCGCTCGTGCACGAGATGAGCTACGACACCAGCTTCTCGTTCATCTACAGCCCGCGCCCGGGCACGCCGGCCGCGAACCTCGCCGACGACACGCCGCGCGAAGTGAAGCTCAAACGCCTGCAACATCTGCAGGCGACGATCGAGGAGAACGTCGCGCGCATCAGCCAGTCGATGGTCGGGAAGGTCGAGCGGATCCTCGTCGAGGGCCCGTCGCGCAAGGACCCGAACGAACTCGCGGGCCGCACCGAGAACAACCGGGTCGTGAATTTCCCGGCGCCGCTCGCGTCGCACCCGCGCCTGATCGGCCAGATGATCGACGTGAGGATCAACCATGCGTACCCGCACTCGCTGCGCGGCGAGCTCGTGCTCGTCAGCGACGACGCGAGCGCGGCCACCCACTGACCGACCGACGCCCGACAGGAGCCCGACGCTACTTTGAAGACCGTCCAAGCACTGGAATTCACCGCCCCGCGCGACGACAACGCGCGCCTCGCCAACCTCTGCGGCCCGCTCGACGAAAACCTGCGGCAGATCGAACAGGCGCTCGACGTCACGCTCGCGCGGCGCGGCCACCGGATCACGATCCGCGGGCGCGGCGCCAAGCTCGCCCTCGCCGCGCTCGAAAACTTCTACAAACGCGCGCGCGATCCGCTGTCGGTCGACGACATCCAGCTCGCGCTGGTCGAGGTGCGCCACACGGCCGGCAACGGCCGCCAGGAACCGCTCGACGTGCGCTTTCGCGGCGACCCCGACCATCCGTTCGACGAACCCGTCGTGCAGCTCGACGCGGACGAGCCGGACGAAGAACCGGCGCCGAAGCTCTACACGCGGCGCGCCGACCTGCGCGGCCGCACGCCCGCGCAGCGCGAATACCTGAAGCAGATCCTGTCGCACGACGTGACGTTCGGCATCGGGCCGGCCGGCACCGGCAAGACCTACCTCGCGGTCGCGTGCGCGGTCGACGCGCTCGAGCGCGACCAGGTCAAGCGGATCGTGCTGACGCGCCCGGCCGTCGAGGCCGGCGAGCGGCTCGGCTTCCTGCCGGGCGACCTCGCGCAGAAGGTCGACCCGTACCTGCGGCCGCTGTACGACGCGCTGTACGACCTGCTCGGCTTCGACAAGACGGCCAAGATGTTCGAGCGCCAGATGATCGAGATCGCACCGCTCGCGTACATGCGCGGCCGCACGCTGAACCACGCGTTCATCATCCTCGACGAGGCGCAGAACACGACGCCCGAGCAGATGAAGATGTTCCTCACGCGGATCGGCTTCGGCTCGAAGGCGGTCGTGACCGGCGACACGAGCCAGGTCGACCTGCCGCGCGGCCACAAGAGCGGCCTCGTCGAGGCGCAGCAGGTGCTCGGCGGCGTGCGCGGCATCGCGCTCACGCGCTTCACGAGCGCGGACGTGGTGCGCCATCCGCTCGTCGCGCGCATCGTCGAGGCGTACGACGAATTCCACGCGCAGCACCAGGACGGCTGAGCGGCGGCGCGCTGCCCCGGCCGGCCCGGCCCGCCAGACGGCGCGCCGGGCTTTTTTTCGCCCGGGCGAATTCGGGCGCGATCGGCCGTTTGGTGTATCCTCAACGCGTCCCAATCGCCGCACGCGTCATGAAATCCTCCCGTTCCCGCAAATCCGGCCGCGCCGCGTCCGACTCCCCCCGCCTTTCGCTGTTCGACGCAAAGGGCAAGGCCCGGACCGTCAACGCACAAGGGCTGCGAATCGACTTCCCGGACGGCCGCAGCCTGATGTTCGACCTGTCGGGCAGCTCGGGCGACGCGGCTGTCGCGATCGTCGCGCAGCACAACGATCCGGCGATGCGCGCGAAGCTCGCGCTGCAGCCCGAGCACTACGACAGCGTGACGCTGCACGTCGGCGCCGAATTCGCCCCGCGCGAGGACGACCCGGAAGACGAGCCGCGCGCGCTGGAATTCGACCTGTCCGTGCAGTACGGCGACGAGATCACGAGCGAGCTGCGCAAGACGCTGCCCAAGCGCAAGCTGATCGCCGAATGGATCGAGCCGGCGCTGTTCGCGAGCGCGCAGTTCACCGTGCGCTTCGTCGGCGAAAACGAAGGCCGTACGCTGAACGCCGGCTACCGCCACAAGGACTATCCGACCAACGTGCTGACCTTCGCGTACGACCCGGCGCCCGACGGCACCGTGATCGGCGACCTCGTGCTGTGCTGCCCGGTGGTCGAGAAGGAAGCGCACGACCAGGGCAAGCCGCTCATGGCCCATTACGCGCACCTGCTGGTGCACGGCGCGCTGCACGCGCAGGGCTACGACCACGAGACGAGCGACGAGGACGCGGCCGAAATGGAAGCGCTCGAAGTCGACATCCTCGCGAAACTGGGTTTTCCGAACCCGTACCAGTAAGCCATCCGTCCGATGCGTCACGCCGCGATGCTGCCGCCCGCCTACCCGCCGTCGATCGGCGAAGGCCGTCTGCTGACGGAAGACGAACTCGCCGCGTCCCTCGCGCATACGATGCGCGACTGGGACGGCCGGCAGGATCTCTGGCTGTTCGGCTATGGCTCGCTGATCTGGAACCCCGGGCTGCCGACCGTCGCGGCCGTGCGCGGCAAGGTGCACGGCTATCACCGCGGGCTCTACCTGTGGTCGCGCGTGAACCGCGGCACCCCCGAACGGCCGGGCCTCGTGCTCGCGCTCGATCGCGGCGGCTCGTGCACGGGCATCGCCTTCCGGCTCGCCGGGCCGACCGCGCAGCCGCACCTCGAGACATTGTGGAAGCGCGAGATGCCGATGGGCTCGTACCGGCCCGCGTGGCTGCCGTGCTCGCTCGAGACCGGCGAACGCGTGACCGCGCTCGCGTTCGTGATGCGCCGCGACGCACCGACCTATACGGGCAAGCTGACCGACCCCGTCGTGAAGGAAGTGTTCGGCTGCGCGGCCGGCCGCTACGGCACGACGCTCGACTACGTGAGCCGCACGGTCGACGCGCTGCGCGCGAGCGGCATCCCCGACCGCGCGCTGGAAGGGTTGCTCGCACGATGCCGATGATCCGACACGACACCCGGCCTGCCGCCATGCATGCGGCACTGCGCCGCCCACCTTCCCGAGGACACTGCCGATGAAACCGTCATGCCGGTCACGTTGCAGGATCGCCGCGCTGCTCGTCGCCGCGAGCGTCGCGCTGTCCGGCTGCGGGATACTCGGTTGCGGCGGCGCCGCGACCAACGGCGCGGCAGCCGGCGGCTGCTCGGCCGGCATGCGGTTCTGAACCGCGCGCCGGCGGCGCCCGCCTGCGGCGGAATGCCGCCGTCACGGCCGTTTCCCGCGTCGGGCCGCGTCGCCCTTCCCGCCGCCGATTTTTGGCCGCAGCGCCCCGCCGGCTCTTTCTGCGATAGGATGAGCCCGAGGACGCCGCCGCGCCCGGCGCGGCCGTCCGCGAGCGGGGCAGCGCGAGCCGCCCGCCCTGGCCGCGCGGCCGGGTGACATGGCCGCGTCGTGCCCTTGGTGTATCCTTGCCTACTCCGTGACCGCGCGCCCCGGCATGACCCGGGCGCACCACCATGAACGATTCGTATCCCAGTCGTAAGCCAACCGACAAACCGCAAGAAAAGCGCTCGCTGCTCGAGCGCCTGACCGACTTCATCTCGCCCGAGCCCGAATCCCGCGGCGAATTGCTGGAAATCCTCCAGGACGCTCACGAACGCAACCTGATCGACGCCGATTCGCTGTCGATGATCGAAGGCGTGTTCCAGGTATCCGATCTGTGCGCGCGCGACATCATGGTGCCGCGCGCGCAAATGGACGCGATCAACATCGCCGACAAGCCCGAGGATTTCATCCCGTTCGTCCTCGAAAAGGCGCACTCGCGCTATCCCGTGTACGAGGAGAACCGCGACAACGTGATCGGGGTGCTGCTCGCGAAGGATCTGCTGCGCTTCTACGCCGAGGAAGAGTTCGACGTGCGCGGGATGCTGCGCCCGGCCGTGTTCATTCCGGAATCGAAGCGCCTGAACGTGCTGCTGCACGACTTCCGCGTGAACCGCAACCACCTGGCGATCGTCGTCGACGAATACGGCGGCGTCGCTGGCCTGATCACGATCGAGGACGTGCTCGAACAGATCGTCGGCGACATCGAGGACGAATACGACTTCGACGAGGAAGCCGGCAACATCATCTCGGGGCCGGACGGCCGCTACCGCGTGCGCGCGCTCACCGAGATCGAGCAGTTCAACGAGGTGTTCGGCACCGATTTCCCCGACGACGAAGTCGACACGATCGGCGGGCTGATCACCCATCATTTCGGACGCGTGCCGCACCGCGGCGAGAAGCTGCAGCTCGGCAACCTCGTGTTCGAAATCCAGCGCGGCGATGCGCGCCAGGTTCATGTGCTGCTGGTGCGCCGCAACCCGCTCGCCAGCCGGCGCGCCGAAACCTCGCACGAAGACTGACCGCCCCGCGCCGGCCGCGCTTCCTTCAACCGCTCGCCCTCTTCCGCTTCACATGGACGATCCGATCCCGTCCCGCCCGGCTGGCGGCCTTCTCGCGCCGGCGCCCGGCCGCGCGCTGCCGCGCTGGCACTATCCGGCCGCGCTGCTCGCCGGCGCGGCCAATACGCTCGCCTTCGCACCCACGCCGCATGGCGGCTGGCTGCAGCTCGTCGTATTCGTCTGGTTTTTCGCGCAGCTGACGCGCACGTCGAGCTGGCGCGGCGCCGCGCTCACCGGCGGCGCGTTCGGCTTCGGCAACTTCATCAGCGGCGTCTGGTGGCTCTACATCAGCATGCACGTGTATGGCGAGATGGCCGCGCCGCTCGCGGGCGGCGCGCTCGTGCTGTTCTCGCTGTATCTGTCGCTGTACCCGGCGTTCGCGGCCGGGCTGTGGTCGTTCTGCGCGGGCCATGCGTGGCATCGCCGCGAGCCCGACCCGCGGCCGTTCTCGCCGACCTGGCACGGCGCATTCGCGTTCGCGAGCGCGTGGGCGCTCGGCGAATGGCTGCGCGGCACCGTGTTCACCGGCTTTCCCTGGCTCGGCAGCGGCTACCCGCAGGTCGACGGCCCGTTCGCAGGCTTTGCGCCGGTGGTCGGCGTGTACGGGATCGCGTGGGTGCTCGCGCTGTTCGCCGCACTGGTCGTGCAGGCGCTCGCCGCCGCGCGCCCGTCGCCGCTGCGGGTCGGCGGCGCCGGCGCATCGAGCGGCAACGCGCGCGTACGCATCGCCGCGCCGGCCGGCATCGCCGCCGCGCTCGTCGCGGCCGGCCTCGCGCTGTCGCAGGTCACGTGGACCGTGCCCGCGAACGCGCCGCTCACCGTGCGGCTGCTGCAGGGCAACGTGAAGCAGGACATCAAGTTCGAGCAGGAAGGCATCGACGCGGCGATCAAGATGTACCAGCAGATGATCGTCGAGAAGCCGGCCGACCTGATCGTCACGCCCGAGACCGCGATCGCGGTGATGATCCAGGAACTGCCCGAACCGTTCGCCGTCGCGATCCGCAAGTTCAGCGACACGACCGGTTCGGCCGTGCTGTTCGGCGCGGTCGGCGCGTCGGTGACCGAGGACGGCCGGTACGTCGATTACACGAACAGCCTGTACGGCGTGACGCCGAACTCGCGCGACATCTATCACTACGACAAGCATCACCTCGTGCCCTTCGGCGAATTCATTCCGTGGGGCTTCCGGTGGTTCGTCAACCTGATGAAGATGCCGCTCGGCGACTTCGCGCGCGGCGCGCCCGTGCAGAAGCCGTTCCTCGTGCACAACCAGCCGGTGATGGCCGACATCTGCTACGAGGATTTGTTCGGCGAGGAAATCGCCGCGACGATCCGCGACAATCCGCAGCCGCCCGGCGTGCTCGTCAACGTGACGAATCTCGCGTGGTTCGGCGACACGATCGCGCTCGACCAGCATCTGCAGATCGCGCGGATGCGCTCGCTCGAAACGGGCCGGCCGATGCTGCGCTCGACCAACACGGGGATGACGGCCGCGATCGATGCGCACGGCCGCGTGCTCGGCCAATTGAAGCCGTTCACGATCGGCTCGCTCGACGTGCGGATCGAAGGCACCAGCGGCTTCACGCCGTACGTGACGAGCGGCAACAACATCGTACTCGCGGTGTCGTTCGTGCTGCTCGCGTTCGGCTTCACGTTCGGGCCGGGCTTGCGCCGGCGCAACGGCCGACGCCACGGCGACGACGAAGCGCAATGACGCAACGGCCCGCCGTCGAGCGCGGCGGCCCGTGACCGCGGGCGGGCCGGCGGTTCAGGCCTGCTGGGCCGATTGGTCCGATCGGTCCGATCGATCCGATGGTTCCCACTGCGCAGCGACGCGCCGCAGGTCGCGGCTCACTTCCTCCATCACCGGCGCCCACGCGCCGAACGTCGGCTGCCGGTACAACGTCGCGGTCGGATACCACGGGCTGTCCCGGCGATCGAGCAGCCATGGCCAGTGCGGATTCACGTCGAGCAGCACCCAGGTACGCGCGCCGAGCGCGCCGGCCAGGTGCGCGACCGACGTGCACACGGTGATCACGAGATCCAGCGCGCCGATGAACGCCGCCGTATCGTCGAAGCTCTTCAATTCGGCCGTATAGTCTTCGATCGCGAAACCCGCCGCGCGCGCGTCGGCGACATCCGCGTCCGCGCCCGGCTGCAGCGAATAGAACGCGACGCCGTCGATGCCGCGAAACGCGTCGGCATAGCGCTCGAGCCCGACGCGCCGGAACGGATTGCGCTGATGGCCCGCGCTGCCCGTCCACACGAGCCCCACCTTCGGCCGGCCGTCGCCCGCGAGCCGCGCGCGCCATGCGTCGCATGCGCCCGGCTCGGCCCGCAGGTACGGCACCGACGCGGCGAGCGTCGATGCCTCCATGCCGAGCATCAGCGGCAGGCCGATCAGCGGTACTTCGTAATCGAATGCCGGCAGCGCGTCGACGCCGCCGCCCGCGCCGAATGTGTCCGCGTGCGCGCCGAGGCTGCGCTGCATCAGCGTGCCGAGCGCCGGAAACGTATTCCACGCGAGCCGGCCGCCCTCGCGATGCACGCGTTCGGCGAGCGGCGCGACGAAGCGGCAGAACTGCAGCACGTCGCCGAGCCCCTGCTCGCCCCACACCAGCAGCGTCTTGCCGGCGAGCGGCTCGCCCTGCCAGCGCGGGCCCGGCAGCGCCGGCCGGCGGCCGCGCAACTCGCCCGCGCCGTCCCAGCGTGCCTCGTGGCCGCGCCAGCCGGCTGCGTGGTTGCCGCGCACGAGTTGGATGATCGCGAGATTGAAGCGGAACGACGCATCGTCGGGCGCCAGTTCGCACGCCCGCGCCGCATGGCGCTCGGCATCGTCCCAGCGCTGCGCCTCCTTCATCGCCATCGCGACGTTGTTCATCGCGAGCGCGTTGTCGGGCGCGAGCTCGGCGAGCCGCTCGGCGCACGCGAGCGCACCGTCCAGATCGTGCGTCGCGATCCGCGCGACGACGAGATTGATCCACGCCTGCACGTCGTGCGGATCATGCTTCACGGCCGCGTCGAGCAGCGCGATCTCTTCCGCGCGGTCGCCGCCCGACAAGCGCAGCGCGATCGCGAGGTTGTTGCGCAGCGACGGCCAACCGGCATCGAGCGCCAGCGCCGCGCGGTACGGCGCGACCGCATCCGCGTGACGGCCGGCCATCTGCAGCGCGTAGCCGTGATTGAAGTACGCGTCAACACCCGGCTGCGCACGCGCCGCGCATTCGGCGAGCGCAACCGCATCGCCCGTGCGCTGCCGCGCGACGAGCGTGGCCGTGAGCTGCGCGATCGCCGCCGCATCGACCGCGTGCAGATGGGCGGCGGCGGCGAGCCAAAGATCGTGCGCGGAGCGCTCGCCGCGCGCCTGAGCGTCGGCGGCGTGCCCGAGCAGGGCGAGGAACGGCGGAAGCAGCGGAATCAGAATGTCGGTCGGTTCGTCCATGCAATCGGCATCGGCAAGCGGTGACGCGGCGCGCAGCGCGCACCGCAATACGCGCATCATAACGCCCGCGCGAAGCGCCGCGGCATGGGCGCCGGCGCCCGTGTGCGCGGGCCGCCGGACCGGTGCGGCAACGCCCGCATCCGCCTTCCGGCCGCATCCGGTCGCCGATCCGGTAAAATTACGCGTTTCAGCACACTAACAAGCCGCGCCGCCGCGCGAGCCGACCCTCCGGGCCCGCCCGGAGCGCCGTCCGCAACGGAGCGCCAGCGCCACGAAGGCTCTTCATGCTTACGTTTCAGCAAATCATCCTGACGCTGCAGTCCTACTGGGACAAGCAGGGTTGCGCCCTGCTCCAGCCCATCGACATGGAAGTCGGCGCGGGCACGTCGCACGTCCACACGTTCCTGCGCGCGGTCGGCCCCGAGCCGTGGCGCGCCGCGTACGTGCAGCCGTCGCGCCGCCCGAAGGACGGCCGCTACGGCGAAAACCCGAACCGCCTGCAGCACTACTACCAGTACCAGGTCGTGCTCAAGCCGGCGCCCGAAAACATCCTCGACCTGTACCTCGGCTCGCTCGAAGCGCTCGGCTTCGACCTGAAGCAGAACGACGTGCGCTTCGTCGAGGACGACTGGGAGAACCCGACGCTCGGCGCGTGGGGGCTCGGTTGGGAAGTGTGGCTGAACGGGATGGAAGTCACGCAGTTCACGTATTTCCAGGAAGTCGGCGGCCTCGAATGCAAGCCGGTGCTGGGCGAGATCACGTACGGCCTCGAGCGCCTCGCGATGTACCTGCAGAAGGTCGAGAACGTGTACGACCTCGTGTGGACCGAGTGGGAAGAGCAAGGCCCGAACGGCCCCGAGCTGCGCCGCCTGTCGTACGGCGACGTGTACCACCAGAACGAGGTCGAGCAGTCGACCTACAACTTCGAGCACGCGAACGTCGACCTGCTGTTCACGTTCTTCAACAGCTACGAAGCCGAAGCGAAGAAGATGATCGACGCGCAGCTCGCGCTGCCCGCGTACGAGCTCGTACTGAAGGCCGGCCACACGTTCAACCTGCTCGACGCGCGCGGCGCGATCTCGGTCACCGAGCGGGCGGCGTACATCGGCCGCATCCGCGCGCTGTCGCGTCTCGTCGCGCAGGCTTACTACGACTCGCGCGAGAAGCTCGGCTTCCCGATGCTCGGCAACCCGCCGGGCGTGCCGGGCCTCACCACCGACGCCCAGGACGCCGCGCAGCCGGCATGGGCGCCGCCGCTCAAGGTCGAACGCAAGATCGATCAGGACTGACGAGACGAGATTCATTCCAACCATGACGCATAATCATCCCGCCCCCCTGCTCGTCGAACTGCTGACCGAAGAGCTGCCGCCGAAGGCCCTCGCGCGCCTCGGCGACGCATTCGCCGAAGGTCTCGCGCAACGCCTCGCGGCGCGCGACCTCGTCGAAGGCGAACTCGTGTTCGAACGCTACGCCACGCCGCGCCGCCTCGCGGTCGTCGTGCAGAACGTGCGCGCCGTCGCGCCCGACCGGCAGGTCCGCGAAAAGGTCCTGCCCGTGTCGGTCGCGCTCGACGCCGAAGGCAAGCCGACGGCCCCGCTCGCGAAGAAGCTCGCGGCGCTCGGCCACCCGAACCTGTCGATCGCCGATCTCGAGCGCGCGCAGGACGGCAAGGCCGAAGCGTTCTTCATCAACTATTCGGCGGCCGGCGTCACGCTCGCCGACGGCCTGCAGGCCGCGCTCGACGAAGCGCTCGCGAAGCTGCCGATCCCGAAATTCATGACGTACCAGCGCCCGGACGGCTCGGACGTGAAGTTCGTGCGCCCGGTGCATCGCCTGACGGTGCTGCACGACGACCGCGTCGTGCCCGTCACCGCGTTCGGCGTCGACGCCGGCGACACCACGCTCGGCCACCGCTTCCTGTCCGACGGTCTCGTCGCGATCCAGCATGCGCGCGCGTACGCCGACACGCTGCGCGACAAGGGCCGCGTGATCGCGCACTTCGCCGATCGCCGCGAAACGATCCGCACGCAGCTGAACGAACATGCGAACGGCGACACGGTCGTGATGCCCGAATCGCTGCTCGACGAAGTAACGTCGCTGGTCGAATGGCCGGTGGTCTACCCGTGCCGTTTCGAGGACGAATTCCTGCAGGTGCCGCAGGAATGCCTGATCCTCACGATGCAGACGAACCAGAAGTATTTCGCGCTGACCGACGTCGCCGGCAAGCTGCGCTCGCGCTTCCTGATCGTGTCGAACATCGAGACGAAGACGCCGGGCGAGATCATCGAAGGCAACGAGCGCGTCGTGCGCCCGCGCCTCGCCGATGCGAAGTTCTTCTTCGAGCAGGACAAGAAGAAGCCGCTCGCCGAACGCGTGCCGCAACTCGCGAACGTCGTCTATCACAACAAGCTCGGTTCGGCGCTCGCACGCGTCGAGCGCCTCGAGGCGCTGGCCGGCGAGATCGCCCCGGCGATCGGCGCCGACACCGCGCATGCGAAGCGCGCCGCCCGTCTCGCGAAGGCCGACCTGCTGACCGACATGGTCGGCGAGTTCCCCGAATTGCAGGGCACGATGGGCACGTACTACGCGCGCCACGACGGCGAACCCGACGACGTCGCGCTCGCCTGCGCCGAGCACTACCAGCCGCGCTTCTCCGGCGATGCGCTGCCGACCACACCCGTATCGACCGCCGTCGCGCTCGCCGACAAGCTCGAGACGATCGTCGGCATCTGGGGCATCGGCCTCGCGCCGACCGGCGAAAAGGATCCGTTCGCGCTGCGCCGCCACGCGCTCGGCGTGCTGCGCCTGCTGCTCGAAAAGCAGTTGCCGCTCGATCTCGTGGCGCTGCTGCGCACGGCCCACGCACGCTTTGACGGCGTGCCGGGCGTCGCCGAATCGACCGACGCCATCTTCGCGTTCTTCATGGATCGCCTGCGCGGCCTGCTGCGCGAGCGCGGCTATTCGGCCGGCGAAATCGACGCGGTGCTGAGCCTGAACCCGACGCGCATCGACGATCTCGTCGCGCGCCTCGACGCGGTGCGCGAATTCACGCGCCTCGCGGAAGCCGAAGCGCTCGCGGCCGCGAACAAGCGGATCTCGAACATCCTGAAGAAGTCGGAAGGCGATACCGGCCTGACCGTCGGCAATATCGTCAAGCCTGTCGATAAGATGAGCCGCACGATCCGCGTGGAATTATTCATCGAAGACGCCGAAAAGGAGCTGAACCACCAGCTCGATCAGGTCGGCCCGCACGTACAGGAACAACTCCGCCGCGGCGAATTCACGGGCGCGCTGTCGGCACTCGCGCAACTGCGGGACGCAGTTGACACGTTCTTCAAGGACGTAATGGTGAATGTCGACGACCCGGCCGTGCGCGACAACCGCCTCGCTTTGCTCGGCGCACTGCACCAGCAGATGAACTGCGTCGCCGACATCTCGAAGCTCGCCGCATAAGGGCCGAACGATGCCGATCAGCCCCAACCGAAAGCTCGTCGTCCTCGACCGGGACGGCGTGATCAACGTCGATTCGGACGCGTTCATCAAGACGCCCGACGAATGGGTCGCGCTGCCCGGCAGCTTCGAGGCGATTGCGCGGCTCAACCACGCGGGCTACCGCGTGGTCGTCGCGACCAACCAGTCCGGCATCGGTCGAGGGCTGTTCGACATGGCCGCGCTCAACGAGATGCACCTGAAAATGCATCGCGCGGCGGCCGCGGTCGGCGCGCGCATCGACGCGGTGTTCTTCTGCCCGCACACGGCCGAGGATCGCTGCGACTGCCGCAAGCCGAAACCCGGCATGATGCAGATGATCGCCGAGCGCTTCGAGATCGATCCCGCCAACACGCCGGTCGTCGGCGATTCGCTGCGCGACCTGCAGGCCGGCGTCGCGGTCGGCTTCCAGCCGCACCTCGTGCTGACCGGCAAGGGCAAGAAGACGCTCGCCGCCGGCAATCTGCCGGACGGCACGAAAGTCCACGACGACCTGCGCGCCTTCGCGCTCGATTTTCTTTCACACGAATACGAATGATGCGGCTGCCGCGCGCATCCTCCCCAACGCCAGACTCACACCGATGCGCTTCGTCCGCTCCCTGCTGCTGCTGATCTACTTCATCCTGTACACGGTGCCGTACGCCACCGCGTGCTTCATCGCGTTTCCGTTCATGCGCCCCGACGCGCGCTACTGGATGGCGGCCGGCTGGTGCAAGTCGACGCTGTGGGTCGTGCGCTGGCTGAACGGCATCCGCTACCGGATCGAAGGGATGGAGAACCTGCCCGACGGCCCGGCCGTGCTGTTGTCGAAGCACCAGTCCGCGTGGGAAACGCTCGCGTTTCCGGCGCTGATGCCCAAGCCGCTCTGCTACGTGTTCAAGCGCGAGCTGCTGTACGTGCCGTTCTTCGGCTGGGCGCTCGGGATGCTGCACATGGTCAACATCAACCGCAAGGAAGGCAAGAACGCGTTCGCGTCGGTGATCCGCCAGGGCAAGAAGCGCCTGTCGGAAGGCGCATGGATGATCATGTTCCCCGAAGGCACGCGCACGCCGGTCGGCAAGCAGGGCAAGTACAAGACGGGCGGCGCGCGTTTCGCGATCGAAACCGGCACGCCGGTCGTGCCGATCGCGCACAATGCAGGTCATGTGTGGCCGCGCAACTCGTTCACGAAATTCCCGGGCGTCGTCACCGTGTCGATCGGCAAGCCGATCGCGAGCGAAGGGCTGACGCCCGATGCATTGAACTCGCAGGTCGAAGCATGGATCGAAGCGGAAATGCGCCGCATCGATCCCGATGCGTATCGTCAGGCGGGCAACGCCGGCACCCGCGATGCCGCGCGCGCCTGAAGCCCCGGATTGCAGCCGTTGCGTACGACAAAAAGAAGCGAACTGATGAAACAGCGTCCGCGGCCACGGCCTGCCGTCGTGGCCCTCGATCATCGCCAGATGGATCTGCCGCTCTTCGACGGGCCGGCCGCGGCCCCGTCGGCGCCTGCCGCGCCGCCGGCACCGCCCGAAGCCGCCCCCGCCCCCGCCGCGCCGCTCGATCCGGGCCCGGCGCCCGATCGTTCACGCGTGCGCACGTTGGCGCTCGACAGCCGTGTGCTCGAATACCGGCTGAAGCGCTCGGCGCGCCGCACGATCGGCTTCACGATCGACGGCAGCGGGCTGTCGATCACCGCGCCGCGCTGGGTCACGCTCGCCGACATCGAAGCGGCGATCGCCGAGAAACAACGCTGGATCTTCGCGAAGCTCGCGGAGTGGAAGACGCGCACCGAGCAGCGCGCGCTGCCGCAGATCGACTGGCGCGACGGCGCGCAACTGCCGTATCTCGGCAAGACGGTGACGATCGCGCTCGGCGCGGGCGCCGTCGGCTTCGATGCCGATGCGCTGCGGCTGTCGCTGCCGCTGCCCGTGCAGGCCGACATGCAGCAGATCAAGGATCGCGTGCAGGGCTGGCTGCAAGGCGAAGCGAAACGCATCTTCGGTGAGCGCCTCGCGGTCTACGCGGAAAGGCTCGGCGTCACGTATTCGATGTACGCGCTGTCGTCGGCCGCGACGCGTTGGGGCAGTTGCTCGAGCGACGGCAAGATCCGCCTGAACTGGCGGCTGATCCATTTTCCGATGTCGATCATCGACTACGTCGTCGCGCACGAGCTGTCGCACCTGCGCGAAATGAACCACAGCCCGGCCTTCTGGCAGACCGTCGAATCGATCTTCCCCGAGTTCCGCGAAGCGCGGCACACGCTCAAGCATCACCCGCCCGAGCTGCTGCCGTCGCTTTGACGCGCACGGCTTCGCCGCCAACGAAACAGGGCGGTACGGGTTACCCCGCACCGCCCTGTTTCGTTGCTGCGGCGGGCATCGCATGCCGCAGCCCGGTTCATCGCGCGCTTACTTCTTCTGGATGAACTCGATCTTGTAGCCGTCCGGATCCTCGACGAACGCGATCACGGTCGTACCGTGCTTCATCGGGCCCGCCTCGCGCGTGACCTTGCCGCCTTGCGCCTTGATCTTCTCGCAGGCCGCGTACGCATCGTCGACCGCCACCGCCAGATGGCCGAAGCCGTTGCCCAGATCGTAGGACGGCGTCTCCCAGTTGTGGGTCAGCTCGATCACGGTGCCCGTGCTCTCGTCTTCGTAGCCGACGAACGCGAGCGTGAACTTGCCTTCCGGATAATCCTCGCGACGCAGCAGCTTCATGCCGAGCAATTCGGTGTAGAACTTGATCGAGCGGTCGAGATCGCCGACTCGCAGCATCGTATGCAGCAAACGCATGTGTTGTACTCCTGTGGGGACTTTCCAGAGCCGGAAATTCTACCGGAGTCGGGTGAATTTCGCCGGGGACGCCTAGTTGGGGATGCCTAGTTGGGGGCGCCTGGCCGAGGGCACCTAGCCGGGAGCGCCTGGCCAGATGCACCGGGTCGGGGCGCGGCCCGATGCGGTGCATCGGTTGCCTGTCGCGAGCACGAGCGCGGCGGCGGAAAACGGCACGATCCGTCTCACCCGGCCACCGCGCCGATCGGGTAACATCCTTCCACTTCGCACCAAAATCGGGCATGCATCCTGCCGCCCGACCGCGACCACCCACTCTTCCGTACGCCCCACTGCCGTGCGAAACCATCGATTCGAGCGCGCCGGGCGCGCCGCCCACCTGAACGCGCCGTCGCCGTACCGCATCCGCGAGGTGCGCCGATGACCGCGCTCGCCGCCGCCCCCGTGCGCCGCACACTCGATACGCGCGCCGTCGGCCTGATGCTGCTGCTGTGCGCGATCTGGGGCTTCCAGCAGGTCGCGATCAAGAGCACGAACGCCGCGATCGCGCCGATGTTCCAGGCCGGGCTGCGTTCGGTGATCGCCGCGCTGCTGCTATGGGGCTGGGCCCGCACGCGCGGCACGCCGCTGTTTCAGGCGGACGGCACGTTCGGCGCGGGGCTCGCGGCCGGCGCGCTGTTCGCCGGCGAATTCGTCTGCGTGTTCTTCGGGCTGACGCTGACGAGCGCGTCGCACATGGCGATCTTCCTGTACACGGCACCGTGTTTCACCGCGCTCGGCCTGCACCTGTTCGCACCGGGCGAGCGACTGCAGCGCACGCAATGGGCCGGCGTCGGCCTCGCATTCGCCGGCATCGCGCTCGCGTTCGCCGACGGCTTCCTGAAGCCACGCGCGCCCGGCGCGTCCGTGCTGGCCGGGCTCGCCGGCGACGCGCTCGGGATTCTCGGCGGCGCGATGTGGGCCGCGACGACGGTCGTCGTACGTTCGACGGCGCTCGCGCGGGCGAGCGCGAGCAAGACGCTGTTCTACCAGCTTGCGGTATCGGCGGTCGTCCTGGTCGCGCTCGCCGCGCTGCTCGGGCAGATGTCGCTCGCGCAGGTCACGCCGCTCGCGATCGCGAGTCTCGCGTACCAGTCGGTGATCGTCGCGTTCGTCAGCTACCTGTCGTGGTTCTGGCTGCTGACGCGCTACAGCGCGTCCCGGCTGTCCGTCTTCACGTTCCTGTCGCCGCTGTTCGGCGTCGCGTTCGGCGTGCTGCTGCTCGGCGAAACGGTCGGCTGGCGCTTCATGTCCGCGGCCGCGCTCGTGCTGACCGGCATCGCGCTCGTCAACGCGCCGCCGCGCCGGCGGTCGTGACGACCGGCGCAAGACGCGCGGGCAATAAAAAAGCTGCCGGTCAGGCAGCCTCTTCGATACAGCCGACGGGCTTGCGCCACGCGCGTCATCCGGCCTTGCGCCGCGCCGCGAGCGCCTGTGCGACGCCGACGTATTCGGCCACGCTCACGTCCTCCGCACGGCGCGCGAGATCGAAGCCGAGCGCATCGAAATCGACGGTCTCGCGGTAATCGCCGAGCGTATTGCGTAGCATCTTGCGGCGCTGCGAGAACGCGGCCGTGACGATTTCGCCGAGCAGCACCGGATCGACGTCCGGCAGTTCGTGCGGCTCGTACGGAATCATCCGGACGATCGCCGAATCGACCTTCGGCGGCGGCTGGAACGATTCCGGCGGCACGTCGAGCATCTTTTCCATCACGTAGCGGTACTGCAGCATCACCGACAACCGCGAGAACGCCTTCGTGCCCGGCTCCGCGACCATCCGCTCGACGACTTCGTTCTGCAGCATGAAATGCTGGTCGATGACCGCATCGGCGAACGTCATCAGGTGAAACAGCAGCGGGCTGGAGATGTTGTACGGCAGGTTGCCGACGATCCGCAGCGACGGCTTGTCGCCGGGCGCCGCGAGCGAACGGAAGTCGAACGCGAGCGCGTCGCCCGCGTGCAGCTCCAGCAGCGCGCCGAAGCGCTGCTGCAGGCGCCCGATCAGGTCGCGATCGAGCTCCACCGCGTGCAGCGGCGACTCGGGCGTCGCGAGGCGCTCGATCAGCGGCTCGGTCAGCGCGCCGAGCCCGGGGCCGATCTCGACCATCCGCTGGCCGCGCGCGGGGCCGATCGTCGCGACGATCGAGTCGATCACGCCGTGATCGACGAGGAAGTTCTGCCCGAAGCGCTTGCGCGCGAAATGGCCTTGGTGCTGTCTGCTGTTCGACATCGACTGAGTAAAACGAAAAATACGACGAATGGGGTAAGCCGGCAGCGTCAGGCTGCGCGGCGATGGCGCGCCATCGTGACGGCCGTATCGAGCGCGGCGATCATGCTGCCCGGATCCGCGCGGCCCGTGCCGGCCAGATCGAGCGCGGTGCCGTGATCGACCGACGTGCGGATGATCGGCAGCCCGAGCGTCACGTTGATGCCCTCGCCGAACGTCGCGTACTTCAGCACGGGCAGGCCCTGGTCATGGAACATCGCGAGCACGCAGTCGGCATCGGCCAGATGGCGCGGCTGGAACAGCGTGTCGGCCGGATACGGGCCGCGCGCGTCGATGCGTTGCGCGTTCGCGCGGGCCAGCGCCGGCGAGATCACGTCGATCTCCTCGCGGCCGAGATAACCGTTCTCGCCCGCATGCGGGTTCAGGCCCGTCACGAGGATGCGCGGCGCGGCGAGACCGAAGTCGCGCCGCAGGTCGCGATCGATGATCGCGAGCGTCTCGACGAGCCCGTCGATCGTCAGCGCGGCCGATACGTCCTTCAGCGGCAGGTGCGTGGTCGCGAGCGCGACGCGCAACGGCCGGTCGCCGGTGCCCGCCAGCATCATCACGACGCGCGGCGTATGCGTGCGTTCGGCCAGGTATTCGGTATGGCCGGTGAAGGGCACGCCCGCGTCGTTGATCGTGCTCTTCTGCAGCGGCGCGGTGACGATCGCGTCGTACCGGCCCGCCAGCGCGCCGTCGATCGCCGCGTCGAGCAGCCCGAGCACGTAGCGGCCGTTCGCCGCGTCCAGCTTGCCCGCCTGCGCCGGCACCGCCAGCGCATGATGCGCGACCGACACCTGCGTGCCGCCGGCCCACGCGGCCCGGTCGGCGCCGACCGCCGCGGCCCGCGCGTCGAGCAGCGCTGCATCGCCGAGCACGGTGAAATGCACGTCGGGCCAGCGCTGCGCGGCGTCACGCAACGCCTGCACGGTCAGTTCCGGGCCGACCCCCGCCGGTTCGCCGGTCGTGATCGCGATCTGCAGCGCGGGCGTGGTCATCCGATGCTCGCTCAGTTCGCCGGGCCGACGCCGCCGATCTTGTACTGCACGTACGACGAATCGCGCAGCTCGCGCAGCCAGTCGGCATATGCCTGTTCCGCCTTGCGCTGGCCGATCGCCTGACGGGCGATGTCCATCTGCTGCTGCACCGACCCTTCGGCCTCGCGGCGGTTCAGCACCTGGATCAGGTGGTAGCCGTACTCGGTACGAATCGGCTGGCTGATCTGGCCGTCCTGCAGGTTGTTCATCGCGCGCTCGAATTCCGGCACGGTCTCGCCCGGGCTGATCCAGCCGAGATCGCCGCCCTGCGATGCGGAACCGTCCTGCGAGTAGGTGCGCGCGAACTTCGCGAAATCGCCGCCGGCCTCGACCTGGTTGCGGATGTCGATCAGTTGCTGACGCGCCTGGCCTTCCGACTTGCCTTCGCCGACGCGCAGCAGGATGTGGCGCACGTGGGTCTGCACAATCTTCGGCGCGGCGGCGCTCGCGCCCTGGCTCTGGCGGCGATCGACCAGGCGCACGATCTCGAAGCCGTCCGGCACGCGGATCAGCGTCGGATTGACCTGGCCGGGGCGCAGCTTCGACGCGGCGTCGACGACGTCGGCCGGCAGCGCGCTCGGCGACTTGAAGCCGAGATCGCCGCCCTTCTTCGCGTCGTTCGCTTCGGAGTTGTTCTTCGCGAGCCGCTCGAAATCGGCGCCCGACTTCGCCTGCTGCAGCAGCGCTTCGGCCTTCTTCTGCGCGGCTTCGATGTCGGCCTGCGGCGCGTTGGTGGGCGCCTTGATGAAGATGTGCTGGAAGCGCAGGTCCTGCTGCTGCGACGCGTTCGGCCCGCGCTGGCTCGCGATGTAGTTCGCGACCTCGGCGTCCGACACCGTGATCTTGCCGTCGACCTCGCGCTCGCGCAGCTTCGACAGCATCAGCTCGGTGCGTGCGTCGTTCGTGAAGATGCTCCAGGGCACGCCCTGCGCCTCGAGACGCGCGCGGTACTGGTCGAGCGTCATCCCGTTCGCCTGCGCGAGCCGCTGCAGCGTGGCCTGCACGGTCGCGTCGTCGATGCGGATTCCGTCGTCCTTGGCCTTCTGCACCTGGATACGTTCGAGCACCATCTGGTTCAGCACCTGCGCGCGCAACTGGTCGGCCGGCGGCACCGGCGCGTTCTGCTGCTGCAGCCGGCGGGCGATCAGGCCCACGCGCTGGTCGAGTTCGCGGCCCGTGATCACGTCGTTGTTGACGACGGCGACGACTTCGTCGGCGAGCTGCGCACCTTGCGAACCGAGCGCCTGCGCCGCGGCCGGCGCGGCGGCGAGCAGCGCGGCGGACGCGGCGAGGCTGGACACGACTGCCGCGAAACGAAGGGTTTTCTTCATTGCCACTGAAACTCCATTGAAATCGTGCTGACCGGTGCAGACATGCCGGCGTTACTCGTAGTTGCTGAAGCGGGACATCGGCGGCGGCGGCGGCGGCAACGGCGTGTAGCCCGGCACCCCGGCGCGGAATGCGGACACGAGGCCGTTGTCGATGGTCGACAAGCCCTTGAGCGTCAGCTGCATCATGAATCGCGTCGACGAGTTCTGCTGTCCCGACGAATTGATGCCGTTCGCGGCCCGCTGCACCCCGACCCCGAGCGCCCAGCAATCCGCGTCGTATTGTAAGCCGACCAGACCGTCGACCACGCGATCTCCGGCGAGGTCGTAGTTGAAACGGCCGATCGCATACAGGCGGCGCGTGAGCGGCCATTGCGCGGACACCAGGAACTGGTTGATCGGCTGGTTGTCGAGCGTGGTGTTCGCGCGCGTATAGCGGTAGCCGACGTTGATCACGCGGCGCTCGCCCGGGCTGTAGCCGAAACCGACGCTCGACTTCACGAGCTGGTTGTTGTTCTGGTTGTACTGGAACGCCGTTTCCGACATGAAGCCCGAGCCGAGCTTCAGCGCGGCGCCGACGATCAGGTCCGAGTGGCGCGCCAGCACGGCGCTCTGCCCGGGGTTCAGCGTGACGCGCTGATCGGCGAAGTAGTACTGCTGCGCGATCACGAAGCGCGCGCGCTCGTCGCCGGTGCGCGGATCGATGAAGCGCGACGTGAGGCCGGCCGTGATCCGGTTCGCATCGGCGATCCGGTCGTTGCCGACGAACGTGTTCGGCTGGTAGATCTCCGCGAGGCCGAAGTCCGATTCCGCGGTGTCGAACAGCGGCGCGTTCGACTGATCGCGATACGGCGTGTACACGTAGTACAGGCGCGGCTCGAGGGTTTGAATGAAGTCCTGGCCGAACAGGCGCACCGAACGATCGAAGATCAGCCCCGAATCGAAGCTCACGGTCGGGATCGACTCAGTGAAGCGCTTCGGGTTGTTCGGCGTGGTCGACGACAGGTAGTTCAGGTCGTACGACGCGAAGTGGTACTGGACCTTCGGCACGACGAAGTAGCCGGGGCCGTACACGCCGTACGAGATGTACGGGTTGAAGACGATCCGGTCGCCCTGGGTCGCATCGGCGGTCGTGATGCGGAACCGCGAGTAGTCGGCTTCCGCGCCGAAGTCGAAGCCGCCGACGTTGTACTTCGTGTACTTCACGTTCAACTGCGGCTCGCGGCTGTACGGCGCGATCGACGGCGGCAGCGTCTGCCAGTGCTGGTAGCGCGCGAGCACCGACCACGGGCCGTTGTTGTACGTGAGGCCGGCTTCCTGCTGGTACAGCGTCTGCGTGCCGTTGATGAACTGGTTCGACGACCCGAGGTCTTCGGGATACGTGTTGTCCGAGACCTTGTTGAAGTAGACGTAGCCGCCGAAGCCGCCGCCGAAGTTCTGCTGGTGCTGCCAGTAGATCGCGTAGCGGTTGCGGTGCGCGAGCCGGTCGTCCGGCAGGTAATTGGCCGTAAACGTGCCCGAATACGACGGCGACAGATAGCGGAACGTCGCTTCGGTCATCACGCCGCGCCGCGAGATGATGCGCGGCGTGAGCGTGAGATCGCGGTTCGGCGCGATGTTGAAGTAGTACGGCAGCGTCAGCTCGAAGCCGTTGCTCGAGTTCATCGAGAACGTCGGCGGCAGCAGGCCGCTGCGCCGCTCGCCCGACAGCGGGAACGTCATCCACGGGCTCGCGAAGATCGGCACGCCCTGGAAGAACAGCACGCCGTTGCGCGCGGTGCCCTCGTCGGCGCCCGTATCGAAATCGAAGCGGCTGCCCTTGATGTACCACGCGGGGTTCGTCGAGCACTGGCACGCCGTATACGTGCCGTTGACGAACACCGAGCGCTCGTTGTCGACCATGTCGACGCGCTCCGCGCTGCCCGACCCGCCCGTCACGTTGAAGTGATACTTCGGCGCGGTCATGAAGCCCTGGTTCGCCTCGATCTTCAGGTGCGCCTCGGGGCCCGCGAACGACGTGCCGCCGTTGATCACCTTGACCTGGCCGTACGCATCGGCCATGTCGGTATCCTGATCGTAGTGGATCGCGTCGGCCTTCACGACGGCGTCGCCGCGCCGCAGCTCGGCCGAACCCTTCGCGGCGAGGTCCTGCTCGGCGGTGCCGCTCGTATGGTCGGCGATCACGAAAGCGGCCGGCTTCGCGCCGTCCTTCAGCGGATGATCCTCGAGCTGGGGCGCGAGACGCAGATCCCACGGCGAGTCGAGCGGCTGCGGCTGCGCAGCCGCACCCGTCAGCTGCGCGTACGACACGGCCGGCACGAGGCCGGGCACGGCCAGGAGCGCGAGCGCGAGCCGCCGTTTGCGCGGCGCCCCGTCACCGGGGAAAACATTCGGGAATAGCGGTTTGGGCGGCATCTATCGTTTGGCGAATCGCCCCTTGTCAACCGCGCCTGCACGGCACCGTCGCGCGGCGGCCCGCGCCGTCGAGCCGCGACTGCGGCTCTTCGCAAACCGGGGAGGCGATCGGGCGGACGGCGCGACAGGCGGCGAGCCTGCACGGCGGAAGCTGACGCGGGGCGCGTCAAAAAAGTCGTGGGGTATTATATGGCAAGACGTTCCCCCCTCCGCCGAGTTTCATGACGCCCCCATCCGCCGCATCCCAGCCCGACGCCCGCCTCGAAGCGCTCACCGCGTGGCTGCGCCCGCTCGCCGAGCGCTACGCGCTCGATCTGTCGACCCTCGCGCCCGCGTCGTCGGACGCCAGTTTCCGCCGCTATTTCCGCGTCGCATCGGCCACCAGCGCCGGCGGCACGCTGATCGCGGTCGATGCGCCGCCGCCCGAGAAGTGCCGCGAGTTCGTCCAGGTCGCGCAGTTGCTCGCCGCGGCCGGCGACCACGTGCCGGACGTGCTGGCCCACGATTTCGACGCGGGCTTCATGCTCGTGACCGACCTCGGCCGCACGTCGTACATCTCGGTGCTCGATCCGGCCGATCCGGCCGCCGCGCGAACGCTGATGCGCGCCGCGCTCGATGCGCTGATCCGCTTCCAGCTCACGTCGAAGCCCGACGTGCTGCCGCCGTTCGACGAAGCGTTCCTGCGCCGCGAAATGGAGCTGCTGCCCGAATGGTTCATCGGCCGCCACCTCGGCAAACCCGTGACCGACGCGATGCGCGGCACGCTCGACCGCACGTTCGCGCTGCTGGTCGCGAGCGCGCATGCGCAGCCGCAAGGCTTCATGCTGCGCGACTTCATGCCGCGCAACCTGATGGTGTGCGAACCGAACCCGGGCGTGCTCGACTTCCAGGACGCCGTGTACGGGCCGCTGACGTACGACGTCGTGTCGCTGCTGCGCGACGCATTCATCAGCTGGGACGAGGAGTTCGAGCTCGATTGCTTCGCGTACTACTGGGAAAAGGCGAAAAAGGCCGGCCTGCCGGTCGATCCCGACTTCGGCGAGTTCTACCGCCAGCTCGAATGGATGGGGCTGCAGCGCCATATCAAGATCCTCGGCCTGTTCGCGCGCATCAACTACCGCGACGGCAAGCCGCATTACCTCGCCGACCTGCCGCGCTTCCTCGCGTACGCGCGCAAGGTCGCGCTACGCTACCGCCCGCTCGTGCCGTTCGCGAAGCTGCTCGACGAGCTCGAGGGCAACGCGCCGGCCGACGTCGGCTATACGTTCTGACCGTCCTCACACCCCGTCGAACATGAGCACTACCCTGACCACGGCGATGATCTTCGCCGCCGGACGCGGCGAGCGGATGCGCCCGCTCACCGACACCTGCCCGAAGCCGCTGCTCGAAGCCGGCGGCAAGCCGCTGATCGTATGGCAGATCGAGGCGCTCGCGCGTGCGGGCATCGAGACCATCGTGATCAACCACGCATGGCTCGGCGAGCAGATCGAGGCCGCGCTCGGCAACGGTTCGCGCTGGGGCGTGCGGCTCGCGTATTCGGCCGAGGGCGACGCGCTGGAAACCGCCGGCGGCATCGCGCAGGCGCTGCCGCTGCTCGAGCGCGACGGGCAGCCGGCCGTGTTCGCGGCCGTCAGCGGCGACGTGTACTGCGCGTTCGACTACCGGACGCTCGCGCCGCGCGCCGCCCGGATGGCCGCGCTCGACACGCCGGCGATGCACCTCGTGATGGTGCCGAACCCGCCATTCCATCCGGCCGGCGACTTCGCGCTCGGCGACGATGGCCGTCTCGCGCTCGACGGCGCCGCGCGCTTCACGTTCGGCAACATCGGCCTGTACGACACGCGGATGTTCCGCGACCTCGCGCCCGGCACGCGGCGCGCGCTGACGCCGTACTATCGCGCGGCGATCGAAGCCGGCCGCGCGAGCGGCGAACTGTACGAAGGGATCTGGGAGAACGTCGGCACGCCCGCGCAGCTCGGCGAACTCGACGCGCGGCTGCGCACCGCCGCGGGCTGATCGTTTCGCGGCCGCCTGCCGACTACCGGTTCGCCGGCGCGGCGGCCGATGGGGTGACGGTGACGGCTCGATGAGGTGACGGGCCGATGGAGTGACGGGCCGATGTGGCGCCCGGTCGACCGGCCGCGAACCGATCCGCGATCGAATGTCGGGAACGCCCCGCCGGCTCACCCGGCGGTGACGACACCACGCTGCCGACAGCCTGCACACCGCCCGCTCCCGCCGCACGCCGCGTCGCGACACCCGCGCTCACGCGGCCTCGGCCTCTTCCCCGCCGGCCGCCGCGCGTTGCTGCTGCAACGCCCACATCTGCGCATACAGCCCGTCGGCGCGCACGAGTTCGTCGTGCGTGCCGCGCTCGACGATCCGCCCGTGGTCCATCACGAGAATTTGCTGCGCGTGCACGACCGTCGACAGCCGGTGCGCGATCACGAGCGTCGTGCGATGCCGCGCGATCTGGTCGAGTTCGTGCTGGATCGCGCGTTCCGAGCGCGAATCGAGCGCCGACGTCGCTTCGTCGAACAGCAGCACCGGCGGATCCTTCAGCAGCGTCCGCGCGATCGCGACGCGCTGCTTTTCGCCGCCCGACAGCTTCAGCCCGCGCTCGCCGACCGGCGTGTCATAGCCCTTCGGCAAGCTCTCGATGAAGTCGTGGATGTGCGCGGCGCGCGCGGCCGCGATCACTTCGTCGCGGCTCGCGGTCGGCCGGCCGTACGCGATGTTGTAGTAGATCGAGTCGTTGAACAGCACGGTGTCCTGCGGCACGATCCCGATCGATGCGCGCAGCGATTCCTGCGTGACGTCGCGGATGTCCTGGCCATCGATCCGGATCGCGCCGCCCGCCTGCCGGTCGAGATCGTAGAAGCGGAACAGCAGCCGCGACAACGTCGATTTCCCCGAACCGCTGTGGCCGACCACCGCGGTCGTCGTGCCGGCCTCGATCGTAAACGTCACGTCGTGCAGGATCTGCCGCGACGGCTCGTACGCGAAGTTCACGTGCTCGAAGCGCACCTGCGCGCCGGCCACCGCGAGCGGCGGCGCATCGGGCCGGTCGGCCACTTCCTTCGGCGCCGTCAGCAGCCCGAACATCCGGTCCATGTCGGTCAGGCTCTGCTTCAGCTCGCGATAGACGACGCCGAGGAAGTTCAGCGGAATGTACAGCTGCAGCATGAACGTGTTGATCAGCACGAGATCGCCGAGCGTCAGCTTGCCCGCGAGCACGCCCTGGGTCGCGCGCCACAGGATGAACACGAGCCCGGTGCCGATGATCGCCTGCTGGCCGAAGTTCAGCACCGACAGCGAGTTCTGCGAGCGGATCGCGGCCTTGCGGTAGCGCTTCAGGTTCTCGTCGTAGCGTTGCGCCTCCCACTCCTCGTTGCCGAAGTACTTCACCGTCTCGTAGTTGATCAGCGAGTCGATCGCCCGCGAGTTCGCGCGCGAATCGAGTTCGTTCATCGTGCGGCGGAAATGCGTGCGCCAGTTGGTGACCTTCACGGTGAACACGATGTACGTGATGAGCGCCGCGAACGTCACGTACGCGTAGTAGGCCTCGTACTTGACCACGAAGAAGCCGAGCACGAGCCCGACCTCGACGAGCGTCGGCAGGATGCTGTACAGCGAATACGAAATCAGCTGCTGGATGCCGCGCGTGCCGCGCTCGATGTCGCGCGACATGCCGCCCGTCTGGCGTTCGAGGTGAAACCGCAGCGACAGCCCGTGCAGATGCCGGAACACCTGCAGCGCGAGCTGACGCACCGCGCTCTCGGTGACCTTCGAGAACAGGATTTCGCGCAGCTCGGTAAAGAGCGACGTCGACAGCCGCACGAGCGCATACGCGACGACCAGCAGCCCGACGCCGCCCGCGAGCACGATGCCGGCCGACTGCTCGGCACGCCCGAGCGCGGTGAGTTGCTGCACGGCGGACAGATGATCGACGATGCGCTTCATCACGACCGGCACGCCGAGGTTCGCGACCTTCGCACCGATCAGGCAGCCGAGCGCGAGCGCGACGCGCCATTTGTAGGTGGCCAGGTACGGCAGCAGCGACCGGATGGTCTGCCAGTCGTTGCGAGGCCCGGTCGAAGCCGGCGCGGGCTCGCCGGAAGCGGGAAATCGGCGCATGGGGGAAGGGTTGTGCGGCGGTACGGGACGCGCATATCGGCGGCCGGCTCGCGCGCTTTCTCGTACAATTTGCGAACGTTGTATTGTCGCAGAAGCCGCTTCGCGCCGCTGCCAGCGCCCTCGCCGGCCACGCTGCGCGCGGCGGCCCATTTATTACAGGATGAAAGCCCCGCCATGACCGATTCGACCCTCGAACTCCCGCAGAAGCAGCCCGCGCTGCGCGTCGTCCCGCAACCGCACGACGCGAACGTTCACGGCGACGTGTTCGGCGGCTGGATCATGTCGCAGGTCGACATCGCCGGTTCGATCCCCGCGAGCCAGCGCGCGAACGGCCGCGTCGCGACGGTCGCGGTCAACTCGTTCGTGTTCAAGCAACCGGTGTTCGTCGGCGATCTGCTGAGCTTCTACGCGACCATCATGCGCACCGGCAACACGTCGATCACGGTCGACGTCGAGGTGTATGCGCAGCGCATGCGCCTGATGGGCGAAGTCGTGAAGGTCACCGAAGCGACGCTCACGTACGTCGCGACCGGGCCCGACCGCAAGCCGCGGCAACTGCCGCCGCTCTGACGGCAGGCGGCGCACCGCAGCGCGGCGGGCGGCCGTCAGTGCGCGGCCGTCAGCCCGAACTCGCGCATCGCGGGCACGAAATCGTGATTCAGCGCCGGCTTGCGCGACAGCTTGACCAGCACGTAGCGCTGGAACGGCGCGAGCCGCTGCCACTGCGCGAGCGCGGGCGCCGGCAGCCCGGCCAGCGCGCTTTGCTGCACGAGCGACTCCGGCACCGCGTCGACGGCGCGCCAGGCCGGCTGCTCGTCCGGCTGGAACCATGACGGCTCCAGATCGGCGTGCGTGCGCAGCATTTCGAACAGCGCGTGATCGAAGTTGGGCTCGATCGCGGTGTCGTCGTCGGCCGGAAAGCGCGCGAGCAGCTTGCGGTCCTCGAGCGGCAGCAGTTGCCACTGCTCGAGCGATATCCGCAGCCCGAAGCGGTCGAGATTGAAACGCACGATCATCGGGATGTACGTGAAGTTTTCCGACGAATCGTGTTCGAAGTTGAAGAGCAACGGAGCGTCGCTGAGTCCCATGGTCGTTACCTGACGTGGCGGATGCCGGCGCGGCCGGCTTGCCTGGGGTATTTTAGAACCTCTGCGCGCGGGCGGCGGCACGATCGTCGCCGACCGTGCTTCGAATCAACGGGAGTGCTCGTGAATCCGACCCAATCAGACGAACCGCGCGGCGCGATCGAGCTGCCCGTGAGCCGCACGCGCGGCGGCGCGGTCGAGACCGCGCACGACTTCGTCGGCCAGGAATGGCCGGTCGCCCTCGTCTTCAACGGCATCTCGCACGCGGTGATGATGTGTACGCCATGCGATCTCGAAGCGTTCGCGGTCGGCTTCGCGATCTCGGAAGGGATCGTCGCGCGCGGCAGCGACATCAAGGACATCGAGGTGATCCTGCACGCCGACGCGCCGCTGCCGCATGCGGAAGTCCACCTGGAAGTCGTCCAGCAGGCGTTCGCCGCGCTGAAGGACCGGCGCCGCGCGCTCGCGGGGCGCACGGGCTGCGGCGTCTGCGGAATAGAAAGCATCGACCTGCTCGACCTTGCGCCCGAACGCGTGCCCGATACCGGCTTTCTCGCGCGTCTTGCGCCCGACGCGCTGGCGCGTGCAGCGCATGCGCTGCCGGCACACCAGGCGCTCACGAAACTGACCGGCGGCCTGCATGCGGCCGCATGGTGCGACGCAACAGGCGCGATCCGGACGGCATTCGAGGACGTCGGCCGCCACAATGCGCTCGACAAGCTGATCGGCTCGCTCGTGCTGTCGCGTGCCGATCCCACCGACGGCTTCGTGTTCCTGTCGAGCCGCGCGAGCTACGAGCTCGTACGCAAGGCCGCGCGGGTCGGCATCCCGCTGGTCGCGACCATCTCCGCGCCGTCGTCGCTCGCGATCGAGATCGCGAAGGCGGCCGGCTTGCGGCTCGTCAGCTTCTGCCGCGAAACGGGGTACGTCGACTACGGCACGGCCTGATCGCGATCGCGGCCGCGCAGCGGCGAGCCACCGCCGGCGCGGCCTGCTCCGTTCAGTCGAACTGACGGAAATCCGGCTTGCGTTTCTCGAAGAACGCCGTCATCGCCTCGCGCGCCTCCGGCGCGCGCAGCATCGCGCCGAAGTGGCGCGCTTCCTCGGCCATCCGCGCGGGCGTCGCCACGCCGCCCGTATCCTTCAACAGCGCCTTCGTCACACGCAGTGAAGCCGCCGGCAACGCCGCCAGCTTCGCCGCCTGCTTCGCCGCGAATGCGTCGAGTTCGGCCGCCGGCAGCACGCGATTGACGATGCCGATCCGGTGCGCTTCCAGCGCGTCGAACGCCTCGCCGAGCAACAGCTTCTCGGCGGCGACCTGATGGCCGGCCAGGCGCGGCAGCAGGGCGCTCGACGCCGCTTCCGGGCACAGCCCGAGCTGCACGAACGGCAGCGAGAACGTCGCGGTGTCGGCCGCGTAGACCAGATCGCAGTGCAGCAGCATCGTCACGCCGACCCCGACCGCGATGCCCGGCACGGCCGCCACGATCGGCTTGCTCGCGCCGCTGATCCGCGCCAGAAACTGGAAGACCGATGCGGTGTCGTCCTTCGGCGGCGACTTCAGGAAATCCTCGAGATCGTTCCCCGAGCTGAAATTGCCGTCGCTACCGCGCAGCAGGATCGCGCGGACCGCCTTGTCTTCCTGCGCGTCGGCGAGCGCATCGGCCATCGTCTGGTACATCGCCGCCGTCAGCGCATTCTTCTTCGCCGGGCGCGCGATCGTGATCGTCATCACGCCGTCGGCGCGTTCCACTTGAATGTCGGCCACAACCGTCTCCTTCAACTGTCCTCTACCGGAATGAAAAACGGTGCGCGAGCTCGTGGCCCGCGCACCGTCGTCGCTCTTCGTCGCGTCCCGCTTACAGGCGTTCGATGATGCCCGCCGCGCCCATGCCGGTGCCGACGCACATCGTGACCATCCCGTATTTCAGGTTGCGGCGGCGCAGGCCGTGCACGACGGTCGCCGCGCGGATCGCGCCGGTCGCGCCGAGCGGGTGGCCCAGCGCGATCGCGCCGCCCATCGGGTTGACCTTCGACGGATCGAGGCCGAGATCGCGCATCACCGCCAGCGACTGCGCGGCGAACGCCTCGTTCAGCTCGATCCAGTCGAGGTCGTCCTGCTTCAGGCCGGCGGCCTTCAGCGCGGCCGGAATCGCTTCCTTCGGGCCGATGCCCATGATTTCCGGCGGCACGCCGCGCACCGCGAAGCTCACGAAGCGCGCGAGCGGCGTCAGGTTGAATTCCTTGAGCACCTTCTCCGACACGACGAGCAGCGCGCCCGCGCCGTCCGACGTCTGCGAGCTGTTGCCGGCCGTGACCGAGCCCTTGTTCGCGAACACCGTGCGCAGCTTCGCGAGGCCTTCGAGCGACGTATCCGCGCGCGGGCCTTCGTCGAGCTTGATCTCGCGCGTCTTCACGTCGATTTCGCCGGTCGCGAGATTCGGGAAGCGCTCGGTGATCGTGTACGCAGCGATTTCGTCGCCGAACTCGCCGGCCTGCTGCGCGGCGAGCGCCTTGCGGTGCGACTCGACCGAAAACGCGTCCTGGTCCTCGCGGCTCACCTTCCACTGCTCGGCGACGCGCTCGGCCGTCAGGCCCATCCCGTATGCGATGCCGAAATCTTCGTTGCGATCGAAGATGTGCGGCGACATCGACGGCTTGTTGCCCATCATCGGCACCATGCTCATCGACTCGCAGCCGCCCGCGAGCAGCGCGTCCGATTCGCCGACGCGGATCCGGTCGGCCGCCATCGCGAGCGCGGTGATGCCCGACGCGCAGAAACGGTTGACCGTCACGCCGCCGACCGTCTGCGGCAGGCCTGCGAGCAGCGCGCCCATCCGCGCGACGTTCAGCCCTTGTTCGGCTTCGGGAATCGCGCAGCCAATGATCGCGTCCTCGATCACCTTCGTGTCGAGACCGGGCACCTGCGCGACCGCCGACTTGATCGCGTGAACCAGCAGCTCGTCCGGCCGCGTGTTCTTGAAGACACCGCGCGGGGCCTTGCCGATCGGCGTGCGGCTGGCGGCGACGATGTATGCGTCTTGCAATTGTTTGCTCATTTCAGACTCCTTGTCCGCTCTGTCCGCTCGCTCAGTTACGCACCGGCTTGCCGGTCTGCAACATGCCCATGATCCGCTCCTGCGTCTTCTGCGTGCCGAGCAGCTCGACGAACGCGCGGCGCTCGAGCGCGAGCAGCCACTCTTCGTCGACCAGGCTGCCGGCTTCGACGTCGCCGCCGCACACGGCTTCGGCGATGCGGCTCGCGATCAGATAGTCGTGGTCGCTGATGAAGCGGCCGTCGCGCATGTTGACGAGCGATGCCTTGATCGTCGCGATCGCCGAACGGCCCGCAACCGGCACGTCCTTCGCGCGCAGCGGCGCGCGGTAGCCGGTGGCGGCCAGCGCACGCGCTTCCTTCTTCGCGGTGTCGAGCAGTTCGAACACGTTGAAGACGATCGTGTCGGACGGCTTCACGTAGCCCATCGCGCGCGCATCGTGTGCCGACGACGAGACCTTTGCCATCGCCGCGTTCTCGAACGACTTCGTGACGAATTTCAGGATGTCGGTGGTCGCATTCGCGGCCGTCGCGGCTTCCGCCGCGCGCAGCGCCGCTTCCTTCAGGCCGCCGCCCGCCGGCACGAGGCCGACGCCCACTTCGACGAGGCCGATGTAGCTCTCGACGTGCACGACGCGCTTCGCACTGTGCAGCATCAGCTCGCACCCACCGCCGAGCGCGATGCCCGACACGGCCGCCACCACCGGCACGTTCGCGTACTTCACGCGCAGCATGCCTTCCTGAAACTTCTTCACGAACGGCTCGATCCCCTTCGCGCCGCCCATCATGAACGCGGGCATCGCCTCTTCGAGGTTCGCGCCGGCCGAGAACGGGCCGCCCGGCGTGCCGAGCTTCAGCGACGTCGGCTGCCAGATCACGACGCCCTTGTAGTCCTTCTCCGCGAGTTCGATCGCCTGCACGAGGCCGTCGATCACGCTCGGCCCGATCGTGTTCATCTTCGACTTGAACGACACGATCACGACGTC
This sequence comes from Burkholderia sp. MSMB1459WGS, assembly GCF_001534535.1. Taxonomy (NCBI): domain Bacteria; kingdom Pseudomonadati; phylum Pseudomonadota; class Betaproteobacteria; order Burkholderiales; family Burkholderiaceae; genus Burkholderia; species Burkholderia sp. MSMB1459WGS. The sequence goes on along the minus strand of NZ_LPMU01000012.1, from coordinate 53,542 downwards.
GTCTTCACCCGCACGGTCGTCGACCCACGCGCGCACCGCGTCGGTTTCGAACAGCGTCTTGCCGTAGGTCTTAGGATCGGCTCCCGCTTCGCCGATCAGCGGCGCGCGGAATACCTGCTTGCCGTAGACGGCCAGATCCGAGCGCGGCACGAAACGCTTCGACGCCGGCGCCCACGAGCCTTCGGCCGTGTGCACGCCGCCCTTCTCGGCGACCGGGCCTTCGAGCACCCACGACGGCAGCGGCACGTTCGCGAGCGCCTTGCCGGCCGCGATGTCTTCCTGCACCCATTCGGCGACCTGCTTCCAGCCGGCGGCCTGCCAGCCTTCGAACGGGCCTTCGTTCCAGCCGAAGCCCCAGCGGATCGCGAGGTCGACGTCGCGCGCGTTGTCGGCGATCGATTCGAGATGCACGCCGATGTAGTGGAACACGTCGCGGAAGATCGACCACAGGAATTGCGCATGCGGATGATCCGTCTCGCGCAGGAGCTTCAGGCGTTCCGCCGGCGGACGCTTCAGGATGCGGCCGACCGTTTCGTCCGCCTTCGCGCCCGAATCGACGTAGGTGCCCGTCTTCGCGTCGAGCACCTTGATCGCCTTGCCTTCCTTCTTGTAGAAACCGCCGCCCGTCTTCTGGCCGAGCGCGCCCTGCTTCACCAGTTCGGCGAGCACGGCGGGCGTCTGGTAGACCGGGAAGAACGGATCGTCGGCGAGGTTGTCCTGCATCGTCTTGATCACGTGCGCCATCGTGTCGAGGCCGACCACGTCCGCGGTGCGGAACGTCGCCGACTTCGCGCGGCCAAGGCGGCTGCCGGTCAGGTCGTCGACTTCGTCGAAGCGCAGGCCGAATTTCGCGGCTTCGGTGATCACCGCTAGGATCGAGAAGATGCCGACGCGGTTCGCAATGAAGTTCGGCGTGTCCTTCGCGCGTACGACGCCCTTGCCGACGACGCTCGTCAGGAAGGTTTCGAGCTGGTCGAGGATTTCCGGACGCGTGTGCGCAGTCGGGATCAGCTCGACGAGGTGCATGTAGCGCGGCGGATTGAAGAAGTGCACGCCGCAGAAGCGCGACTTCAGTTCGTCCGAGAAACCTTCGGACAACTTCGTGATCGACAGGCCCGACGTGTTGGTCGCGAAGATCGCGTGCGACGCGATGTGCGGCGCGACCTTCTTGTACAGGTCGTGCTTCCAGTCCATCCGCTCGGCGATCGCTTCGATCACGACGTCGCATTCGGCCAGCTTCGCGATGTCGTCTTCGTAGTTGGCCGCTTCGAGGTACTTCGCGTCGTCCTTCACGCCGAACGGTGCGGGCGACAGCTTCTTCAGGTTCTCGATCGCCTTCAGCGCGATCGCGTTTTTCGGGCCTTCCTTGGCCGGCAGGTCGAACAGCAGCACCGGCACGCGCGCGTTGACGAGGTGCGCGGCGATCTGCGCGCCCATCACGCCGGCGCCCAGCACGGCGACCTTGCGAATCAGGAAATTGCTCACGGGATGTCTCCGGATAGTGTCGTGCAGCGCGGAATGTGAGGGCTGCACGGCGAAGTGAGTACCAGGAACCGTTGCGTTCGGGCGGCGTGCGGCGCGCACCGCCCGGACTCGCGTCAGAACAGCGATTCGTCGACTTCCATCAGCGTCTTCGAACCAGCGCGCGCGGCGCGGATCGTCGCGGCCGTCTCGGGCAGCAGGCGCGCGAAGTAGAAGCGTGCGGTCGCGAGCTTCGACTTGTAGAACGGGTCGCCGGATGCTTCGTTGTCGAGCGCGATGCGCGCCATGCGCGCCCAGAAGTACGAGAACACCAGGTGGCCGACGGTACGCAGGTACGGCACGGCCGCAGCACCGACTTCGTCGGGGTTCTGCATCGCCTTCATGCCGATTTCCATCGTCAGCTTCTGGACCTTTTCACCGATGTCGGCGAGCGGGTTGATGAACTCGGCCATCTCCGGCTTCACGCCTTCGGCTTCCGCGAATTCCGTCACGAGCTTGCCGAACTTCTTCAGCTTCGCGCCCATGTCGCCGAGCACCTTGCGGCCCAGCAGGTCGAGCGACTGGATCGAGTTCGTGCCTTCGTAGATCATGTTGATCCGCGCGTCGCGCACGTACTGCTCCATGCCCCACTCGGAGATGAAGCCGTGGCCGCCGTAGATCTGCATCGCGTGGTTGGTCGACTCGAACGCGTTGTCGGTCAGGAACGCCTTGATGATCGGCGTGAGCAACGCGACGAGGTCGGCCGCTTCCTTGCGCACCGCTTCGTCGGCGTGCGACAGCTCCTTGTCGATCTGCAGCGCGGACCAGTACGTGAACGCGCGCGCGCCTTCCGCGTAGGCCTTCTGCGTGAGCAGCATGCGGCGCACGTCCGGATGCACGATGATCGGGTCGGCCGGTTTGTCCGGTGCCTTCGGGCCCGTCAGCGAGCGCATCTGCAGGCGTTCCTTCGCATACGCCAGCGAGTTCTGGTACGCGACTTCCGTGAGGCCGAGGCCCTGCATGCCGACGCCGAGACGCGCGGCATTCATCATCACGAACATCGCGTTCAAGCCCTTGTTCGGCTCGCCGACCATCCAGCCCTTCGCGCCGTCGAGATTCATCACGCACGTCGAGTTGCCGTGGATGCCCATCTTGTGCTCGATCGAGCCGCACTTGATGCCGTTGCGCTCGCCCGGCTCGCCCGAAGCATCCGGAATGAACTTCGGCACGATGAACAGCGAGATCCCCTTGGTACCTTGCGGCGCGTCCGGCAGGCGCGCGAGCACGAGGTGAACGATGTTCTTCGACATGTCGTGCTCGCCGCTCGAGATGAAGATCTTCGTGCCGCTGATCGAGTACGAGCCGTCGCCGTTCGGTTCGGCCTTGGTGCGCAGGATGCCGAGGTCGGTGCCGCAGTGCGGCTCGGTCAGGCACATCGTGCCCGTCCATTCGCCCGACACGAGCTTCGGCAGGTATTGCTGCTGGAGTTCCGGCGCGCCGTGCGCGTGCAGGCATTCGTACGCGCCGTGCGACAGGCCCGGATACATCGTCCATGCCTGGTTCGCCGAGTTCAGCATTTCATAGAGCGCGTTGTTCACGAACGCGGGCAGGCCCTGGCCGCCGTAGTCCGGATCGCAGCCGAGCGCCGGCCAGCCGGCCTCGACGTACTGCCGATACGCTTCCTTGAAGCCGGTCGGGGTCTTCACGACGCCGTCGCCTTCATACGTGCAGCCTTCGCGGTCGCCGACCTGGTTCAGCGGGAACAGTACCTCGGAGCAGAACTTGCCCGCTTCCTCGAGGACCTGGTTGATCGTGTCGGCGTCGAGGTCCGCATGCCTGGGCATTTGCTTGACTTCGGCTTCGACGTTCAGAAGCTCGTGCAACACGAATTGCATGTCGCGCAGCGGCGCGGCGTACTGTCCCATGACTCTCTCCAAAGGTGGGCAAAACGGCTCGAGCTCCTGGCGGGCGGATCACGCGCCGCTAACGGCTCTCGCTCTGATACGAAACGATCGTCTTTTCCAGCGCGGCCCACGTGAGGCGCACCGCGTCCGGCGAATGCAGGAAGCGTGCGTCGTGATGCAGGCCGAGCGTGAAGCTGTACAACTCGAAGAGCATCAGTTCCGGATCCGTGTCCGTGCGCAGATGCCCTTCTTCCATCGCCTGCGAAATGGCGCGCAGCAACGCGGCACGCCAGGCGGTCACGCTCGCGATCAACTGCTCGCGCACGGGGCTGTCCGGCCGGTCGTCGTACTCCACCGCGCCGCTGATGTAGATGCACCCGGTCGTCACCTCCTGGATGCGCTTCTCGATCCAGCGCGCCAGCATCGCCCGAAGACGCGGCAGACCGCGCGACTCGCGCAGGCTCGGAAAGAACACCTCGTTCTCGAAACGATGGTGATACTCGCGGACGACCTCGACCTGCAGGTCTTCGCGCGAACCGAAGTGCGCGAACACGCCGCTCTTGCTCATCTGCATGCGCTCGGCCAGCAGGCCGATCGTCAGCCCCTCCAGCCCGTCACGGCTGGCGAGATCCAAAGCAGCTTCGAGTATCGCGGCACGCGTCTGTTCGCCTTTTCGCATAGCTTTTTCTGTAACCGTTCGGGGGTTCGAATAAAATCGAACGGCCGTACTATTATTGAGTGCGGCCGCTCTCGAAACAAGGAAATTATTAGAAACCGGTGTCTAACCGAGCCGCTATTTTGCGCGATTCCGGCGGGACCGGAGCGGCTTTTCCGCACGAACGTGCGGACAGATTTTTGAAGCGAATGCTTAGTCTGCGTCAGTCGTAACCGCCGACCGTCAGTGCCTTCATCACGACACGATACGCGGTGTACGCGAGCCAGTTCAGCAATCGCTCGACGCGCGGGCGCGCGGCGTAGCGCGCGGCGTCGATCTCGCGGCCTTCGGCGAACGCAGCGGCGATCGCGTCGCGCAACTGGTTCGTCACTGCATCGTAGCGCACCAGCACGACATTCGCTTCATTGTTCAGCATCAGGCTCAGCGCGTCCAGATTCGACGAGCCGACCGTCGCCCAGTTGTCGTCGATCACGGCGACCTTGCCGTGCAGGATCGTCTTGTCGTATTCGGCGACGCGCACGCCCGCGCGCAGCAGCGTGTGATAGAGGAACGGCACGGCCGTATCGAGCGCCGCGAACTCCTTGCGGCCGATCAGCACCCGCACGTCGACGCCGCGTCGCGCCGCGCCCGTCAGCGCGCGGCGCAGCTTGCGGCCCGGCATGAAATACGGATTCGCGAGCAGGATCCGCTGGCGGGCCTGGCCGATCGCCGCGAGATAGGCCTTCTCGATCGCGCGGCGATTCACGACGTTGTCGCGCGCGACGAACGCGACGCTCGGCTCGGTCACGACCCGGAGCGCGCCGGCCTTGATCCACCGGTGGCTGCGCATCCAGCGCCGGAACATGTCCGGGAACGCTTCGCCGCCGTGCAGCCCCGCCGCGTACTGCGCATAGGGCTTGTGGCCGAACTGGATCCGGTGCCACTGCAGCTCGAATGCGGCGCGCACGTCCGACACCGCGGGGCCGGCCATCTCGACCGCGAAATCCCAGCGCGGAAACGGCAGCGTCGCGCTGCCTTGCGTGTAGTCGTCGACGATGTTGATGCCGCCGCAGAACGCGACCGCATGATCGATCACCGCGAGCTTGCGGTGCGTGCGCGAGAAGCCGAAGCGGCCGAACAGGAAGCGGTTGTAGATGCAGTGCTCAACGCCGGACTCGGCCCACGTGTCGAACAGCGGCAGGCGCGCGGTGCCGATGCCGTCGGTGATCACGCGCACGCGCACGCCGCGCTGCGCCGCGCGGATCAGCGCGTCCGACACCGGGCGACCGGCCTCGTCGTCGCAGAAGATGTAGGTTTCGAGCATCACCTGCTCGCGGGCGGCGTCGATCCGTTCGATGAGCGCCCGGAAGAATTCGCCGCCGGTTTCGCACAGCCGCACCGTATTGCCGGCCGTAAACGCGAGCCGCGACGCGGAGCCGCGCTCCTGCAGGAACATCTGCCGCAATTGCGCGAAGCGCTTGCGGGTTTCCGCATTCATGCGGACGAGCCGTGCGGCGCACGCGCGAGCGCCACGCGCACGGGCAATTGCAGGATCGCTTCGGCGTTCGACGGCGAGAAGCAACGTGCGGCCGCTTCGCGGAACGGCAGCCACGCATGATCGACATGCTCGCGCGGCGACAGCGTCACGTCGATGCGATGCGGTACGCACAGGCCGAACCAGTGCTCGACGTTGCGCGTGACGCCCGGCGCGTAGCGGTGCAGGTATTGCGGATAGATCGTGTATTCGATCCGGTGATGCCAGTCGACGAGCGCGGTGGCCGGCACGTCCGGCGTGCCGATCGCGATGCCGGTCTCCTCCGCCACTTCGCGCGCGGCGGTGACGGCGAGCGGCTCGTCGAGCGCGTCCTTCGAGCCGGTCACCGATTGCCAGAAATCGGGCTGGTCGGCACGCTTGATCACGAGCACATCGAGCTCGGGCGTGTAGATCACGACGAGAACGGATTCGGGGATTTTCGGCGGCTTCGTCATCTTTGTTTCATGCGGCACAGGGCCGTGCATGGACCCGTGCTCCGAACGTGCGGCAAGTGCTGCGACTGTACCGCAAAAAACGAAAAAGGCGCATCGCTGCGCCTTTTTCATCGGTGCCGCGTGGGCGTGACCGCTCACACGACCTGCGAAGAGCACGTTACGCCTTCGGCTGCTCCGGCTGACGCAGACGGATGTGCAGCTCGCGCAGTTGACGCTCGTCGACCGGGCTCGGCGCCTGCGTGAGCAGATCCTGCGCACGCTGCGTCTTCGGGAATGCGATCACGTCGCGGATCGAATCGGCGCCGGCCATCATCGTGACGATGCGGTCGAGACCGAATGCGATACCGCCGTGCGGCGGCGCGCCGTACTGCAGCGCGTCCAGCAGGAAGCCGAACTTCGCCTGCGCTTCCTCGGCGCCGATCTTCAGCGCGCGGAACACCTTGCTCTGCACTTCCTCGCGGTGGATACGCACCGAGCCGCCGCCGATTTCCCAGCCGTTCAGCACCATGTCGTACGCCTTCGCGAGGCAGCGGCCCGGATCGGTCTCGAGGTACTCGAGGTGCTCGTCCTTCGGGCTCGTGAACGGATGGTGCGCGGCGACGTAGCGCGCATCTTCGTCGTCGTACTCGAACATCGGGAAGTCCACGACCCACAGCGGCTTCCAGCCGGCCTGGACGAGACCGTTCGCCTTGCCGAATTCCGAATGGCCGATCTTCAGGCGCAGTGCGCCGAGGCTGTCGTTGACGACCTTCGCGCGGTCGGCCGCGAAGAAGATGATGTCGCCGTCTTCGGCGCTGGTGCGCTCGAGGATCGCCGCGATCGATGCGTCGTGCAGGTTCTTGACGATCGGGCTCTGCAGGCCGTCGCGGCCCTTCGCCTTCTCGTTGACCTTGATCCATGCGAGGCCCTTCGCGCCGTAGATGCGCACGAATTCCGTGTAGCCGTCGATGTCGCCGCGCGACAGCTCGCCGCCCTTCGGCACGCGCAGCGCCGCGACCCGGCCGTCCTTCGCGTTGGCCGGCGTGCTGAACACCTTGAAATCGACGTCCTTCATCGCGTCGGTCAGCTCGGTGAATTCGAGCTGCACGCGCAGGTCCGGCTTGTCCGAACCGAAGCGCGCCATCGCTTCCGAGTACGGCATCACCGGGAATTTCGCGTCGAGCTCGACGTCGATCGTCGTCTTGAAGATATGACGGATCATGTCTTCGAACAGATCGCGAATTTCCTGCTCGCCGAGGAACGACGTCTCGCAGTCGATCTGCGTGAATTCCGGCTGACGGTCGGCGCGCAGGTCCTCGTCGCGGAAGCACTTGGTGATCTGGTAGTAACGGTCGAAGTTCGCGACCATCAGCAACTGCTTGAACAGCTGCGGCGACTGCGGCAACGCGAAGAACTGGCCCGCGTTCACGCGCGACGGCACGAGATAGTCGCGCGCGCCTTCCGGCGTGCTCTTCGTCAGCATCGGCGTTTCGATGTCGATGAAGCCCTGCTCGTCGAGGTACTTGCGCGCCTCGATCGCGACGCGGTAGCGCAGGCGCAGGTTGTGCTGCATCTGCGGGCGGCGCAGGTCGAGCACGCGATGCGTGAGACGCGTCGTTTCCGACAGGTTGTCGTCGTCGAGCTGGAACGGCGGCGTGACCGACGCGTTCAGCACGTTCAGTTCGTGGCACAGCACTTCGATCTTGCCGCTCTTCAGGCCGGCGTTGACCGTGCCCTCCGGACGGTTGCGCACGAGACCCTTGATCTGCACGCAGAACTCGTTGCGCACGCCTTCGGCGGTCGCGAACATCTCGGCGCGATCCGGATCGCACACCACCTGCACGAGGCCTTCACGATCGCGCAGGTCGATGAAGATCACACCGCCGTGATCGCGGCGGCGCTGCACCCAGCCGCACAGCGACACGGTTTGGCCCAGCAGGTGTTCGGTCACGAGACCGCAGTATTCAGTACGCATCGACATGATGTTTGCTTTCGTTCGGTTTGATCAACGGGCGCCGCAACGCGCGGCCCGGGCGATGATTCTTTACTTACAGCGGCGGCTCGACGGGACGGCGGGCGGGCGCCGGAACCGGCGCCGAAGGCGCCACGACGCCCATCGAGACGATGTACTTGAGCGCGGCATCGACCGACATGTCGAGTTCGATGACTTCGCTCTTCGGCAGCATCAGGAAGAAGCCCGACGTCGGGTTCGGCGTCGTGGGCACGTACACGCTCACGTACTCTTCCGTCAGATGGTTGACCACGTCGCCGCCGGGCGTGCCGGTCAGAAACGCGATCGTATACGAGCCGCGGCGCGGGTATTCGATCAGGAGCGCCTTGCGGAACGCATTGCCGCTGCTCGACAGCAGCGTGTCCGATACCTGCTTGACGCTCGTGTAGATCGGCCCGACGACCGGGATGTGACGCACGACCGCGTTCCACCACGTGACGAGCTTCTGGCCGATGAAGTTCTGCGTGGCCAGCCCGACCACGAAGATGAACGCGAGCGTCAGCACCGCGCCGATCCCCGGCAGATGGAAGCCGAGCATCCGCTCGGGCTGCCACGATTCGGGCAGCAGGAGCAGCGTCTGGTCCATCGTGCCGATGATGAGGCCGAGCACCCACAGCGTGATCGCGAGCGGGACGAGAACCAGCAGGCCGGTCAGGAACACCGTTTTCAGGGTCGTCTTTTTCATCATCTGCCGTCAATGAACCGCGCCGGAAGCGCGGGTTGGTCGCGACCCGGCCGGGCCGCGACGGTCAACTGCCGGCGGCGGGCGTCGCGGCCGGAGCCGGCGCGGCGCTCGTCGTCGTGGTGCTGCCCGAACCGCTCGCCGCAGCAGGCGCGGCCGCGGCAGGTGCGGCTTGCGCCGCGGGCGCTGCCGGCGCCGCGTCGCCCGACGCCGTCGCCGGTGCGCTGGCGCCGCCCGAGCCGCCGCGGAAATCGGTGACATACCACCCCGAGCCCTTCAACTGGAAACCGGCGGCGGTCACCTGTTTGCGAAAAGTATCCTTCCCGCATTCAGGGCATTGCGACAGCGGCGCGTCGCTCATCTTCTGGAGCACGTCCTTCGCGAAACCGCACGCTTCGCATCGATAGGCGTAGATCGGCATGATATTTTCCCGCAGAAACTGGAAACGGCTTGCAAAACCTTGAATTATAGCCGAAACCCCGGCGCGCTCCGGCAATGGTCGCGGCGCCCGCGCATCAGCGGCGACGCCACGTGAGCCAGCGCTCGTGCCCGTCGAACACGGCCAGCGAATCGGTCACCGGCAAATCCTCGACCAGCTCGAAGTGCGGCGCGAGCAACGCGTCGAGTTCCGCTCTCTCGATCCCGAATGGCGGCCCCTTCGGTTTCGCCACCAGGAAGAAATAACCGGCCAGCAATCCGTCCGCGGGCAGCAGCTCGGCCATCCGCGCCGCATAGCCGGCGCGCAGGCTCGGCGGCAACGCGCACAGGAACGCACGCTCATACACCCACTGCACGTCGAACGGCGGACGGTACTGAAAGAAATCGGCCTGTTCGACGACGCCCGCATGCGCGCCGAGCTGCGCCTTCGCAGCAGCGACCGCCTGCGCGGCGAAATCGATCGCACGCACCGGCCAGCCGGCTTGCGCGAGCCATCCGGCCTCCTGCGCGCTGCCGCAGCCGGGAATCAGCACCGCGCACGGCTCGAGCCGATGCGCGAACACGCGGAACCCGTCCGGCACGCCGCCGAATTCCCACGGCGTCACGCCGCGTTCGAAGCGCTCGTTCCAGAACGACGCGCTGCCCGGGTCGCTCGTCGCGAATTCGGCGGCCGACGGTGCGGCCGGTTGCTTCGGATCGGACATCGCCGTGCTCCTTTCGATCAAGCGCCGTACGCGAGCGCGAGCAGCACGCGCGCGACGAGCGCGCCGACGCCGACGGCCAGGCCGAAGACCAGTAACGCCTGCAGCAGCCGGTTCGTCCGTTTCTGCTCGACGAGGATCTGGCGCATCAACTCCTCGCTCGCGGCGCGCGGCGCGTCGTGGCGGGCGGCCATCGCATGGTGGATCAGGCGCGGCAGTTGCGGCAGCGTCTTGCTCCACTGCGGCGCCTCGACCTTGAACCGCTCGTACCAGCCGCGCAGGCCGATCTGCTCGGTCATCCAGCGCTCGAGATACGGCTTCGCGGTCTTCCACAGGTCGAGCTCGGGGTCGAGCGAGCGGCCGAGCCCTTCGACGTTCAGCATCGTCTTCTGCAGCAGAACGAGCTGCGGCTGGATCTCGACGTTGAAGCGGCGCGACGTCGAGAACAGGCGCATCAGCACCTGGCCGAGCGAGATGTCCTTCAGCGCGCGGTCGAAATACGGCTCGCACACCGCGCGGATCGCGCTTTCGAGCTCCTCGACGCGCGTCTCGGGCGGCACCCAGCCCGATTCGAGGTGGAGCGTCGCGACGCGGTGGTAGTCGCGCTTGAAGAACGCGAGGAAGTTCTGCGCGAGGTAATTCTTGTCGAAATCGGACAGCGCGCCAACGATCCCGAAATCGAGCGCGATATAGCGGCCGAACGTCTCCGGATCGAGGCTCACCTGGATGTTGCCGGGGTGCATGTCCGCATGGAAAAAGCCGTCGCGGAACACCTGCGTGAAGAAGATCTCGACGCCCTCGCGCGCGAGCTTCTTGATGTCGACGCCAGCCGAGCGCAACGTCTCGACCTGGCTGATCGGCACGCCCGTCATGCGCTCCATCACGAGCACCTGCGACGTCGAGAAATCCCAGAACATCTCGGGCACGAGCAGCAGGTCGAGGCCCGCGAAGTTGCGACGCAACTGGCTGCCGTTGGCGGCCTCGCGCATCAGGTCGAGCTCGTCGTGCAGGTACTTGTCGAATTCGGCGACGACCTCGCGCGGCTTCAGGCGCCGGCCGTCGGCCCACATGCGCTCGGTCCACGTCGCGATGTCGCGCATCAGCGCGAGGTCGGAATCGATCACCGGCAGCATGTTCGGGCGCAGCACCTTGACGGCGACGGCCTTGCCAGCATGTGTGCCCTGCTTCAGCTTCGCAAAATGCACCTGCGCGATCGATGCGCTCGCGATCGGCTCGCGCTCGAATTCGTCGAACAGCTCGTCGACCGGCGCACCGAGCGACTTCTCGATGATCGCGATCGCGACCGCCGAATCGAACGGCGGCACCTGGTCCTGCAGCTTCGCGAGCTCATTCGCGAAATCGACCGACAGCAGGTCGCGGCGCGTGGACAGCACCTGGCCGAACTTCACGAAGATCGGACCGAGGCTTTCGAGCGCGTGGCGCAGCCGCACGGCGGGCGGATCGGAGTAGCGGCGGCCGATCGTCGTGATCCGCAACAGCAGCTTCACGCGCCGGTCGTCGATCCGGGACAGCATCACTTCGTCGAGACCGAAGCGGATGACGGTGTAGACAATCTTGATGAAACGGAAAATGCGCATGCCCTGCGGCCCTCAGTGCGCGCCGCGCGGGCCGGAACCCGTGCGCGCGCCGATTTTTTGTTCGAGTCGCTCGACCCGCTTTTCGACCCGCGCGAGCGCATCGCGTGCGCGCGCCAGTTCGGCGTCGAAGCCGCCGAGCGACGCGCGCCGGACGACTTGCGGGTTCTCGTCGAGCCAGTATTCGGCGACGGAATCGAGCACGTTGCGGCCGGTGCGGCGTGCGCGCGCGCCGGCGTCGCGCACGACCGTCGCGATCCGGTGCGCCGCCACGTCGCCGACCAGCTTCGCGAGATCTTCTTCCGGTTCCCAGCGCAGGTGCTCGGCCAGCTTCGCGATCTGCGTCGCGAACTCCGCGTCGCCTTCGATCTTCACGTGCTTCATCACGGCCGCCTGGCCGCCCTGCAGAAATGCGGCGACCGTGTCGCCGGCCAGCGCGATCGACACGTCGACCCGTTGCGCATCGCGCGCGTCGACGGCCGACAGATAGCCGTCGGGCTGCACCAGCAGCGTGAGCGTGACGGGAGACACGTCGATCCGGGCAGTCTTGCCCGCATAGGGAATCAGGCGATCGCGCGCCCATGATTCGCGCGCGAGCAAGTGATTGACGGCAGCAGCAAAAGGCTTGGCGGCAAAGGTCATCGGGCTGGGAAAGAAAAAACCCGCGCAGGCCGGGCGCCCACGCGGGTTTCTATTGTAACGTCGGATCGGCGGCAGACCGTGCCTGACCGTACAGCCGGGCGGCAAGCGGCCGCAGTGCGACGGCCGTCGCCCGGGTGCCCGGCGGCGCGGGCCGCCGGCCACGCTCAGTGCGTGTTGATCTGCTGGATACCCGCGAGCAGCCAGCCCTGACCGCCCGACTTCGACAGGTTCCACACCTCATCGAACGGCGCGGCCGACGTATTCGCCGATTCGCGGATCAGGCCGTGGAAGCGCACGCTCGCCGACTGCTCGATGCCGCGATCCTCGATCGCGACCAATTCCGCGTCGAGCTGCACGACATCGGTCTGGTTCGCGTCGTTGCCGCGCGAATCGAGGTCGATCTTGATCTCGGCGAACATTTCGGGCGTCGTGAACTCGCGGATGTCGGCCAGGTTGCCCTGGTCCCATGCCGCCTGCAGGCGTACGAAATAGACTTTCGCGCTGCGCAGGAACGCTTCGGTGTCGAAGCCGGCCGGCACCTGCAGCGGCGCCGCTGCCGCCGCGGCCGCGCCGGCGGCCGCCGCACCGCCGCCGAACACGCCCTGCGCTTCGTTCGCGTAGCTGCTGCCGCTACCCGCGTAGTTGCTGCCGGTGTTGCCCTGCTGGAACGACGGGCTTTGCGCGTAGCCGCCGGACGACGATGCGGCACCGCCGACCGAATACGCCGGCTCCTGCGGACGACGCCGGTTCATGAACTTGCGGATCAGCCAGATGCCGACCATCGCGAGCAACGCGATCACGATGACGTTCGCCATCATGCTCGCGAATGCGCCGCCGAGGCCGAAGTGCGACAGCAGCGCCGCGATGCCGAGGCCGGCCGCGAGACCGGCGATCGGCCCGAGCCAGCGCGAGCGGTTGGGCTGCGCGGCCGGCGCGGGCGCAGCCGGGTTGGCACGCTGCGCCTGCGACGGCGCGGCCTGCTGCATCGGCTGCTGCGCGGGCGGCGTGGCCTGGCGCTGCGTGACGGTGGAATTCTGGCGGCCGATGCTGCGCCCGCCGCCCATGCGCCGGGCTTCGGCGTCGAGCGATGCGAACGTGCCGGCCGTGAGCAGGCCGACCATCAGCAGCGTGCCGACCCGTCGAGCCCACGGCTTCGACGGTTTGCTACGGTTGAACAACGAACGCGATTCGGACATCAGCTTCTCCAGATGTAAGGCGAATGTATGGAAAGAACCCCTTAGTACTTGGTTCCGAGGTGTAAAGCTACCACGCCACCTGACAAATTGTAATATTTGACGGCGTCGAGGCCCGCTTGTTCCATCATCGTCTTCAGCGTGTCCTGATCGGGGTGCATCCGGATAGATTCAGCAAGATACCGATAACTTTCAGCATCTTTCGCGAACTTGTCGCCAAGCCACGGTAATACTTTGAAAGAATACAGATCGTACGCTTTTTTCAGCGGATCCCAGACTTTCGAGAATTCCAGCACCATCACGCGGCCGCCGGGCTTCGTCACGCGGCGCATCTCGGCCAGCGCGGCATCCTTGTGCGTCATGTTGCGCAGCCCGAACGCAACGGTGACCACGTCGAAATAGTTGTCCGGAAAGGGAATTTTCTCGGCGTCGCACAGCAGCGACGGCGTCACGATACCCTTGTCGAGCAGCCGGTCGCGGCCGACGCGCAGCATCGATTCGTTGATGTCGGTATGCCAGACCTCGCCCGTCGGCCCGGCCGCCTTCGCGAACGACTTGGTCAGGTCGCCGGTGCCGGCCGCGATGTCGAGCACCTTGAAGCCGGGGCGCACGTTCGCCTGCGCGATCGTGAACGCCTTCCACGCGCGGTGCATGCCCGCCGACATCAGGTCGTTCATCAGATCGTAGTTGCTCGCGACCGAATGAAACACACCCGCCACTTTCTTCGCTTTTTCGTTTTCCTCGACGCTTTCGAAGCCGAAGTGGGTTTTGCTCATCGCGTTGATCCTCAGTAAATGCCAAGACGGCGCCGAGCGGGCGCCGTCGATTTCAGTGGCAGTGGCCGTGCGGCGCGCCGGCCGCCTGCATCGGCGCGTCGCGCTCGACGCCCGCCGCCTTCAGTTTGTCGAAATAGTCGCGCCACAGCGCGTCCTGCCGCGTCGCCAGTTCGTACAGCAGGTCCCACGAATAGATGCCGGTCGAATGGCCGTCGGAGAACGTCGGCTGCAGCGCGTAGTTGCCTACGCCTTCGAGCGCGGTGATCGTCACTTCGCGCTTGCCGGTCTGCAACGTCTCCTGGCCGGGCCCGTGGCCACGCACCTCGGCCGACGGCGAATACACGCGCATCAGCTCGAACGGAATCCGGTAACTCTCGCCGTTCGGGTACTGCAATTCGAGCACGCGCGATACCGCGTGCACGACGACGCCGGACGGAATCGGCGTCGTGGAAGTCAAACCGCTCATGGCTGCCTCGAATCGGTCATGCGTTGAATTTCCTCGCGCACCGCATTGTGCAGCAGCGAGGCCTGCGCCGCGCGCGAGCGCAGGAGCGCCTCGGACACGCTGCGCTGGCGCGGCGCCCACACGGGCTGCGGGAAATGGGCATCGTTGGAAAAGCGCGGAATCACGTGCCAGTGCACGTGCGGCACCATGTTGCCGAGGCTCGCGAGATTCACCTTGTTCGGCTGCATCACGCGGCGCACGGCCCGCTCGACCGCGTAGACCACGCGCATCAGATGTGCCCGCTCGGGCTCGCCGAGATCGGAGAACTCGGCCACGTGCGCGCCCCAGATCACCCGGCAGAAGCCCGGGTAGTCGTGCTCGCCCGTCGCGAGCACGACGCGCAGCGCATCGTCCTGCCAGAGCACCTCGCCGCCGTCTTCACGGCAAAACACGCATTCCATCGTCGCTCCCATGTGGACCGGCGCCGGCATGGCTGCGCCGGCGCCCGCTCATTTCCGGCCCGGTCGGGCGGTCGTCATGCCCGCATTAGACCAGCACGCGCTCGATCCCGCCATGGTTCGCCCGTGCGACATAATCGGCCATCCAGTTCTCGCCGAGCACCTGGCGCGCGATTTCGACCACGATGTAGTCGGCTTCGAGGTTCGCATCCTCGTTGTAGCGCGACAGGCCTTGCAGGCACGACGGGCAGCTCGTCAGGATCTTCACGTCCGGCCCGTTCGCCCCCGCGGCGGCCGGCGCCGGCGCATCGCCCGCCACCACCGGAATCGCGCGCAGCTTCGCCGCGCCCTTGCGGATCTCCTCTTCCTTGCGGAAGCGCACCTGCGTGGACACGTCCGGGCGCGTGACCGCGAGCGTGCCCGACTCGCCGCAGCAGCGGTCGTTCTTCTCGATCTTGTAGCCGTCCTTCTCCGAGCCCATCAGCTCGTTGACGAGCTTGACCGGATCCATCGTCTTGATCGGCGTGTGGCACGGGTCGTGATACATGTAGCGCGTGCCCGTCACGCCGTCGAGCTTCATCCCCTTCTCGAGCAGGAACTCGTGGATGTCGATGATCCGGCAGCCCGGGAAGATCTTGTCGAACTCATACCCCGCGAGCTGGTCGTAGCACGTGCCGCACGACACGACCACCGTCTTGATGTCCAGGTAGTTCAGCGTGTTCGCGACCCGGTGGAACAGCACGCGGTTGTCCGTGACGATCTTCTCGGCCTTGTCGTACTGGCCCGAGCCGCGCTGCGGATAGCCGCAGCACAGGTAGCCCGGCGGCAGCACCGTCTGCACGCCGGCTTCCCACAGCATCGCCTGCGTGGCCAGCCCCACCTGCGAGAACAGCCGCTCCGAGCCGCAGCCCGGGAAGTAGAACACCGCTTCCGAATCGACGGTCGTCGACTTCGGGTTGCGGATGATCGGCACGATCTTGTTGTCCTCGATGTCCAGCAGCGCGCGCGCCGTCTTCTTCGGCAGGTTGCCCGGCATCTTCTTGTTGACGAAGTGGATCACCTGCTCGACCGCGGGCGGCTTGCCGGTGGTCGCCGGCGGGTGCTGCGTCTGCTTCGTCACGACCTTCTTCAGCATGTCGTTCGCGAAGCGCTGCACCTTGTAGCCCACGCCCATCATCACGCCGCGCGCGAGGTTGATCGTCTGCGGATTGGTCGCGTTCAGGAAGAACATGCCCGCCGCATTGCCGGCGTTGAACTTCTTCTTGCCCATCTTGCGCAACAGGTTGCGCATGTTCATCGTGACGTCGCCGAAGTCGATCTTCACCGGGCACGGCGTCGCGCACTTGTGGCACACCGTGCAGTGATCGGCCACGTCGTTGAACTCGTCCCAGTGCTTGATCGACACGCCGCGGCGCGTCTGCTCCTCGTACAGGAACGCCTCGACCAGCAACGACGTCGCGAGGATCTTGTTGCGCGGGCTGTACAGCAGGTTCGCGCGCGGCACGTGGGTCGCGCACACCGGCTTGCACTTGCCGCAGCGCAGGCAGTCCTTCACCGAATCGGCGATCGCGCCGATGTCGGACTGCTGCATGATCAGCGACTCGTAGCCCATCAGTCCGAAGCTGGGCGTGTACGCGTTGCGCAGATCGGCGCCGTCGAGCAGCTTGCCCTTGTTGAAGCGGCCGTTCGGGTCGACGCGCTGCTTGTATGCGCGGAATTCGGCGATCTCGTCGTCGGTCAGGAACTCGAGCTTCGTGATGCCGATCCCGTGTTCGCCGGAAATCACGCCGTCGAGCGAGCGCGCGAGCGTCATGATGCGGGCCACCGACGCGTGCGCGTCCTGCAGCATCTCGTAGTTGTCGGAGTTGACCGGGATGTTCGTGTGGACGTTGCCGTCGCCCGCATGCATGTGCAGCGCGACGAACACACGGCCGCGCAGCACGCGCTTGTGGATCGCCTGCGCTTCGTCGAGGATCGGCTTGAACGCGCCGCCGTTGAAGATCGCGCGCAGTTCCGCGCGGATCTCCTGCTTCCACGAGATGCGCACCGTGCGGTCCTGCGTGACGTGGAACAGCGTCGCGCCCGGCTGCTCGTCCGCGCGATCCGCGAATTTCTCGGCGAGCGCTTCGTAGCCGAGCTGCACCAGGTAGTGCTGCGCCTCGCGCAGCGGCTGGTCGAGCCGGTCGCGCACGAACTCCCAGCGCGCCCGCACGCGCTTGAGCAGCTCGAGCGCCTGCTGCACGCGATCCTCGAGCAGTTCCGCGCTCGGGATCTCGTTCGCGTCGTCGGTCTTGCCGAGCGGCAGGTTGCCGCCGCGGAAGAACGCCTCGAGCGCGTCGACCAGCTGCAGCTTGTTCTTCAGCGACAGCTCGATGTTGATCCGCTCGATGCCGTCGGTGTACTCGCCCATCCGGTTCAGCGGGATGACGACGTCCTCGTTGATCTTGAACGCGTTCGTGTGCTTCGCGATCGCGGCCGTGCGGCTGCGGTCGAGCCAGAAGCGCTTGCGCGCCTCCGCGCTGACCGCGACGAAGCCTTCGCCGCTCTTGCCGTTCGCCATCCGGATCACTTCGGACGTCGCCTGTGCGACCGCATCGGCATCGTCGCCGACGATGTCGCCGATCAGCACCATCTTCGGGAACGCGTTGCGCTTGCTCTTGGTCGCATAGCCGACCGCGCGCAGGTAGCGCTCGTCGAGGTGCTCGAGGCCCGCGAGAATCGCGCCGCCCTGCTTCGACGTCTCGAACAGGTAGTCCTTGATCTCGACGATGCTCGGAATCGCCTCGCGCGCCTGGCCGAAGAATTCCAGGCACACGGTGCGCGTGTGCGCGGGCATCTTGTGCAGCACCCAGCGCGCGGACGTGATGAGCCCGTCGCAGCCTTCCTTCTGCACGCCCGGCAGGCCGGCGAGGAACTTGTCGGTCACGTCCTTGCCGAGCCCTTCCTTGCGAAAGCGCCGGCCTTCGATCTCGAGCATCTCGGTGCGCAGCAGCTTCTCGCCCGGCGCATACGCGCCGTCGAACCACTTCAGCTCGAAACGCGCGACCGCGATATCGTGGATCTTGCCCAGGTTGTGCTCGTGGCGCGTGACTTCCAGCCAGTTGCCGTCCGGGTCGACCATCCGCCACCACGCCAGGTTGTCGAGCGCGGTGCCCCACAGCACGGCCTTCTTGCCGCCCGCGTTCATCGCGACGTTGCCGCCGATGCACGATGCGTCGAGCGAGGTCGGATCGACCGCGAACACGTAGCCGGCCGCCTCCGCCGCCTCGGTCACGCGGCGCGTGACGACGCCCGCGCCGGAGAAGATCGTCGGCACCTTGTGCGCGACGCCCGGCAGTTCGGTCAGCTCGACCGCGCCGAGCTGTTCGAGCTTCTCGGTGTTGATCACCGCGGAGAACGGCGTGAGCGGCACTGCGCCGCCCGTGTAGCCGGTACCGCCACCGCGCGGGATCACCGTCAGGCCGAGCTCGAAGCACGCCTTGATCAGTGCCGCGATCTCGGCTTCGGTATCGGGCGTCAGCACGACGAACGGGTATTCGACGCGCCAGTCGGTCGCGTCGGTCACGTGCGACACGCGCGACAGCCCGTCGAAGCGGATGTTGTCCTTCTGCGTGCAGCGGCCGAGCGCCTTGGTCGCGCGGCGGCGCAGCTCGGCCATCTTGTCGAATTCGTCCGCGAACTCGTCGACCGCGCGCTGCGCGGCCGTCTCCAGCATCTCGACGCGCGATGCGCGTTCGCGGCCGGCGTCGTCGCGATGCTCGGTGAGATCCGCACTGCGGCGCTTGCCGATCTCGGTCAGGCGGTGGTTCAGCGCCTCGATCAGCAACGCGCGGCGCTTCGGGTTGTCGAGCAGGTCGTCCTGCAGGTACGGGTTGCGACGCACGACCCAGATGTCGCCGAGCACTTCATACAGCATCCGTGCCGAGCGGCCCGTGCGGCGCTCGGCACGCAGCTCGTCGAGCACCGACCACGCCTCCTCGCCGAGCAGGCGGATCACGATCTCGCGATCCGAGAAGGACGTGTAGTTGTAGGGAATCTCGCGCAAGCGGGGCGCGGGGTCGGCGGCGACGGCGGCGGCCGCGCCATGCGGATCGAAAACTTGTGGTGCGTTCATGTTCGGACGACTCGGAGGGCCGATACCCCGTGCACGGGCGTCGGCAAGCGCGTGGGCGCAATCTTGGGGAAATCTGTTCTGGTTACCAGGCGCGTGGCTGTCCTTCATGGGGCCGGAGCGGGCGACTCGCCCCTCCTGGCCGGCGACAGGGCCTGGCGGCACTCGGAATCATCAGCACGATCGCGCGCGGCGCGCATGCCGTTCGGCCGCGGGGCTGGCTGCGCGCGGCGTCGGCTTCAACGGTGCGATCCGAGGGTGCCTCTGCATCTTCCGAATCCTTGATTCAAAACGGAATTCTAACCCATGATCGGGCCGCCCGTGACACGCCGGACAGGTCGTGGGGCTATCGCCGCGCGCCGCGCCGGGCGGGGTTGCGCGCGGTTTCATGCGATCATTCGCCGTCCGTCCGGTCGGTAACCGTGCGGTTAAACCGGTAAAAAGCGGGTGCCCGACGGCGCGAATGCGTTGCCCGCACGCGCGCACGACCGCCGACGGCCGCCCGCCCGGCATGCCGCTTGCATGCGGGCGGACCCTTGGCGCTATCATTAACCCTTTACCGTCTGCATCCGCACTGCACGCGAGCGCCCATGGCATCCCACGATTACCTGAAGAAAATCCTCACCGCGCGCGTCTACGACGTCGCGCTCGAGACGGAACTCGAACCGGCCCGCAACCTGTCGGCCCGGCTGCGCAACGCCGTTTACCTGAAGCGCGAGGACAACCAGCCGGTGTTCTCGTTCAAGCTGCGCGGCGCGTACAACAAGATGGCGCACATTCCGGCGGACGCGCTCGCGCGCGGCGTGATTACCGCGTCGGCCGGCAACCACGCGCAGGGCGTCGCGTTCTCGGCGGCGCGGATGGGTGTCAAGGCTGTGATCGTCGTGCCCGTCACGACGCCGCAGGTGAAGGTCGACGCGGTGCGCGCGCACGGCGGCCCGAGCGTCGAGGTGATCCAGGCAGGCGAATCGTACAGCGATGCGTACGCGCACGCGATCAAGGTCCAGCAGGAGCGCGACCTCACGTTCGTCCACCCGTTCGACGATCCGTACGTGATCGCAGGCCAGGGCACGATCGCGATGGAGATCCTGCGCCAGCACCAGGGCCCGATCCACGCGATCTTCGTGCCGATCGGCGGCGGCGGGCTCGCCTCCGGCGTCGCCGCGTACGTGAAGGCGGTGCGCCCGGAGATCAAGGTGATCGGCGTGCAGGCCGAGGATTCGTGCGCGATGGCGCAGTCGCTCGACGCGGGCGAGCGCATCGAGCTGAGCGAAGTCGGCCTGTTCGCGGACGGCACCGCGGTGAAGCTCGTCGGCGAGGAAACTTTCCGGCTGTGCCGCGAGTTCCTCGACGGCGTCGTGACGGTCAACACCGACGCGCTGTGCGCGGCGATCAAGGACGTGTTCCAGGACACGCGCAGCGTGCTCGAGCCGTCCGGCGCGCTCGCGGTCGCGGGCGCGAAGCTGTACGCGGAACGCGAAGGCATCGAGAACCGGACGCTCGTCGCGGTCACGTCCGGCGCGAACATGAACTTCGACCGGATGCGCTTCGTCGCCGAGCGCGCGGAAGTGGGCGAGGCACGCGAAGCCGTGTTCGCGGTCACGATCCCCGAGGAACGCGGCAGCTTCAAGCGCTTCTGCTCGCTGGTCGGCGATCGCAACGTCACCGAGTTCAACTACCGGATCGCCGATGCGCAATCCGCGCACATCTTCGTCGGCGTGCAGATCCGCCGTCGCGACGAATCGGCGGAGATCGCCGCGAACTTCGAATCGCACGGCTTCAAGAGCGTCGACCTGACGCACGACGAGCTGTCGAAGGAACACATCCGCTACATGGTCGGCGGCCGCTCGCCGCTCGCGCTCGACGAACGCCTGTTCCGCTTCGAATTCCCCGAGCGGCCGGGCGCGCTGATGAAGTTCCTGTCGTCGATGGCGCCGGACTGGAACATCAGCCTGTTCCACTACCGCAATCAGGGCGCGGACTACAGCTCGATCCTCGTCGGGCTGCAGGTGCCGCAGGCCGATCGCGCCGAGTTCGAACGCTTCCTCGCGGCGCTCGGCTATCCGTATGTCGAAGAGAGCGCCAACCCGGCGTACCGCCTCTTCCTGTCGTAAAGGCGTCACACGATGAATCCCGAACATTCCCCGCTCGGCAAGGCCACCGTCTACGCGACGCAGTACGACGCGTCGCTGCTGTTCCCGATCCCGCGCGCCGGCGCGCGCGAGCAGCTCGGCATCACGTCGGCGCTGCCGTTCTTCGGCACCGACATCTGGAACGCGTACGAACTGTCGTGGCTCAACGCGCGCGGCAAGCCGCAGGTCGCGATCGCGACGTTCTACGTGCCCGCCGAATCGCCGAACATCGTCGAATCGAAGTCGTTCAAGCTGTATCTCGGTTCGTTCGCGCAGTCGAAGTTCGACTCGATCGACGCGGTGCGCGACGTACTGAAGCGCGACGTGTCGGCAGCATGCGGCGCGAGCGTATCGGTGCAACTGGTGCCGGCGCACGATTTCCGCAAGCTGGAGATGGACGAGCTCGACGGGCTGTCGCTCGACCGGCTCGATCTCGACACCGACGTGTACGAACCGGATCCGTCGCTGCTGTCGGCCGCCGAGGACGAAGCGCCCGTCGAGGAGACGCTCGTGTCCGACCTGCTGCGCTCGAACTGCCCGGTCACGGGCCAGCCCGACTGGGGCAGCGTGCAGATCCATTATGTCGGACCGCAGATCGACCATGCGGGACTGCTGCGCTACATCATCTCGTTTCGCAATCACACGGGCTTTCACGAGCAATGCGTCGAGCGGATCTTCCTCGACATCCTGCATGCGTGCAAACCGGTGAAGCTCGCGGTGTATGCGCGCTATACGCGCCGCGGCGGGCTCGACATCAACCCGTTCCGCACGAACTACAACCAGCCGATGCCGGACAACGCGCGGACGGCGCGGCAGTAAATGAAGTGGCGCTGGCGGGCATTTCGCGGCCCGCCAATGCCGACTCGCATCGGCCACACGCAAGGCTGCGGCAATCTTCCGACAAGATTCGCGATTAGCCGATGCGAGGCGTGGATTTGCGTTGTTCTTTGCGCAGGAAAGGCGATAAATCAGAAATCCATCGAAAGCGCCTCAACGCAACGGGGCCGGCGCACATCCATGCGCCGGCCCCGTTGCACAACGAACCGCCCTCGCCGCGTTACTTCGCCGGCGCCTTGTAAGCGATGCAATCGACCTCGACCTTGCAGTCGATGACCATGCTCGACTGCACGCACGCGCGCGCCGGCGGGTTCTCGCCGAAATACGAGATGAACACCTTGTTGAACGACGCGAAATCGCGCGCGTCGTCGAGCCACACGCCGCAGCGCACGACGTGCTCGAGGCCGTAGCCGGCTTCCTTCAGGATCGCGATCACGTTCTCGATCGCCTGCTTCGACTGCGTGACGATCCCGCCTTCGACGACCTCGCCGTTCACCATCGGCGTCTGGCCCGACACGTATAGCCAGCCGTCTGCCTCCACCGCCCGCGCGAACGGCATCACCTGGCCGCCAGTCCCCTTCGCTTCGCCTACGCCATATCGCTTCATCGTTTCACTCCTCGTTTGTCGACCCGAGTTGGCGCTTCGGCGCCTACTCCGGTCCCATGCAACGCTCGGTTGCGGATGCGCGCGCCGGCTGCTGCGGCGCGCATGGAAGATCGGAATGCGAGCGTTCAGAACGCCGCATCGGCACTGGCCGGCACGCGCTCGCCGCGCGCGACGAAACCGCCCGCGCGCTCGCCGGTCGGCTGGCCGTTTTCATAAGTCAGCACGCCGTTCACCCACACGGCGTCGATCCCGTGCGCGGGCTGTTGCGGCTTGTCGAACGTCGCGGCGTCGATCACGCGCGCCGGATCGAACAGCACGAGATCGGCGTGGTAGCCGACGTGCACCTCGCCGCGGCGCGCGAGCCCGAAGCGGCGCGCGGACAGCGACGTCATCTTGCGGATCGCCTCCTCGAGCGGCAGCAGGTTCGTGTCGCGCACGTAGTGGCCGAGCACGCGCGGGAACGCGCCCCACAACCGCGGATGCGGCAGCGGATCGTTCGGCAGCCCGTCGGAGCCGACCATCGTCGCCGGATGCGACAGGATCCGGCGCACGTCGTCCTCGGACATGTTGTGGTACACGGCGCCCGCCGGGCGAATGCGCTGCGCGGCCTCCTGCTCGGTCACGCCCCAGTCGGCCGCGATCGCCTTCAGCAGCTTGCCCGCGACTTCCGGGTGCGGCTCCGACCACGTGATCGTGATGTCGATATCGCCCGTCACCTGCTTCAGGTCGAGCGTCGACGAACTGCGGCTGTACGGATAGCAGTCGCAGCCGACCGGCTGGTAGCGGCGCGCACCGTCGAGCGACGCGAGCACCTCGGTGCTGCGCCCCCAGTTCGACGGGCCCGCGCATTTCAGGTGCGAGATCACGACCGGCACCTGCGCGTGGCGGCCGACGCGATAGGCCTCGTCCATCGCATCGAGGATCGCGTCGAATTCGGTGCGCATGTGCGTCGTGTACAGCGCGCCGGCCTTGGCGAGCGGCTCGGCGAGCGCCATCACTTCCTCGGTCGGCGCGGCGAACGCGGAGCCGTATGCGAGACCCGACGACAGGCCGAGCGCGCCGTTCGCGAGCGCCTCCTCGAGCTGCGCGCGCATGCCGGCGATCTCGCCATCGGTCGCCGCACGGTCGAGGCGGTCCATCTGGTTGTTGCGCAGCGCCGTATGGCCGACGAGCGCCGCGACGTTTACGGCCGGGCGCGCATCGTTCACGGCCGCGACGTAAGCGGCGAAGCTCGGGTACCGGAACGCGCCGCGCTCGCCGAGCAGGTTCATCGGGTCGGGCGGATCGCCCGCGAGCGTCACCGGCGCGGCGCTGATCCCGCAGTTGCCGACGATCACGGTCGTCACGCCCTGCGAGATCTTCGGAATCATCTCCGGCGCGCGGATCACGTGCGTGTCGTCGTGCGTGTGCACGTCGACGAAACCCGGCGCCAGCGCACGGCCGTTCGCGTCGACGACGGTCTCGGCGAGCCAGTTCGACAGGTTGCCGATCGCCGCGATCAGGCCGTTGCGGATCGCGACGTCACGCGTGACGGGCGGTGCGCCGGTGCCGTCGTACAGTTGCGCGCCGACGATCAGCGTATCGGCCGCTTCGGGATGCGAATGCATGGTCAGTCTCCTACCGGTTGACGGTCTCCGCCGCCGCGGTGCGCATCGAGCGCGTGCTTGATGCGGCGCAGCGATTCTCGGCCCGCATCGCCGAGCCGCAATGCGACGCCGGTGACGAGCACGTCGATCGCCATCATCATCGCGTAGCGCGATGTCGAAGGCTTGTAAATGAAATCGGTTTCGAATGCGACGACGGGAATCAGATGGTCGGCGAGCGTCGCGAGCGGCGACGCCGGCGCGGTGATCGCGATCAGCTTCGCGCCGTAGCGCTTCGCGAGCCGGCAGCTCTCGAGCAGCTCGGGCACGCGCCCGCTCACCGACAACGCGACGACGACGGTGTCGCCCGCCAGCGTCGCGGCCACCATCCGCTGCAGCAGGCTGTCCTGGTAGCTCGCGACCGGCCGGCCGAACCGCACGAGCCGGAAGCGCAGCTCGTCGGCAAGGGCGGTCGAGCCGCCGCCCTGCCCGTACACGTAGGTCATTTTCGCGCCGGCGAGCAAGTCGGCCGCCGCGTCGAACGACGTGTTGCGCAGCAGCTGGTGGTTGTGCGCGAGCGCCACGCGAATCTCGTCGTAGACCATCGACGCGGGGCTCGTGTCGTCGGCCAGCGCGTCGTCGGACGGCACCAGAAAGCGCTGGCCGACGGCCGCCGCCTGCGCGACGAGCACCTTCAGCTCGCGCACGTCGCGGCAGCCGACGGCCTTCGCGAAACGCGTGACCGTCGCGACGCTGACCTCCGCGTCGCGTGCGAGCGCGCCGATACTCGCATGCGCGGCGCGCGCCAGATCGGCGAGGATGAACGCGGCGACCTTGCGCTCGGCTTCGCGCAACTCGGGCGCGCATTCGGCGATCCGCGCGACGATGTCGAGGACCGGCGGGGCAGCCTGAGCCGGATGGGGCTCGGCCGCGGGCGAAGCGGACGGGGAAGCAGGCGTATTCATCGGCGGAAAAGGGTGCGAAGCCGGATGTTATTAAATAACATCACCGCGCCGATGCTACTTTCTGTACCATCTGCATGTCAACTTCAGTGCAATGCATAGTGATGATGGAGCGGGATGACATGAAAGTTACAAACTATCAGGAAGCGACGATCGATCCGTTCGGCAAGGGCCTGGGCAATCTGCCGAGCGCGAGCGTGCCGCTCGGCGACGCGGGCCGGCTCGAATGGAACCTGCTCGCGGAAGACGTCAGCCTGCCGGCCGCCGTGCTTTACGCGGATCGCGTCGAGCACAACCTGAACTGGATGCAGGCGTTCGTACAGAAATACGGCGTCAAGTTCGCGCCGCACGGCAAGACGACGATGGCGCCGCAACTGTTCCGCCGCCAGCTCGACGCCGGCGCGTGGGGCATCACGCTCGCGACCGCGCACCAGACGCAGGCCGCGTATCACGGCGGCGTGCGGCGCGTGCTGCTCGCGAACCAGCTGATCGGCCGCCAGAACATGACGATCATCGCGGGGCTGCTGTCCGATCCCGATTTCGAATTCTTCTGTCTCGTCGATTCCGCGGACAGCGTCGATCAGCTCGGCCGCTTCTTCGGCGACGCGAAGAAATCGCTGAACGTGCTGATCGAGCTCGGCGTGCTGGGCGGCCGCGCGGGCGTACGCGACGCCGCGCAACGCGAGGCCGTGCTGGCCGCGATCGCGCGCTATCCGGACACGCTGAAGCTGGCCGGCATCGAACTCTATGAAGGCGTGCTGAAAGAGGAAGGCGAGATCCGCGCATTCCTGCAGCAGGCAGTCGCGCTCACGCGCGAGCTGGCCGAAGCCGGTCGCTTCGCGCGCACGCCGGCGATCCTGTCCGGCGCCGGTTCGGCGTGGTACGACGTGGTCGCGGAAGAATTCAAGAAGGCGTCCGACGCGGGCTTCGCGGAAGTCGTGCTGCGGCCGGGCTGCTACCTGACGCACGATGTCGGCATCTACAAGAAGGCACAGACCGACGTGTTCGCGCGCAATCCGATCGCCCGCTCGATGGGCGAAGGGCTGCTGCCGGCGCTGCAGCTGTGGGCGTACGTGCAGTCGGTGCCGGAGCAGGATCGTGCGATCGTCGCACTCGGCAAGCGCGATGCGGCGTTCGACGCGGGCCTGCCCGAGCCGGCGCGCCACTTCCGTCCGGGCCGCGACACCGCGCCGCGCGACGTCGCCGCCGCCGAAGGCTGGGCCGTCACCGGGATGATGGATCAGCACGCGTACCTGCAGATTCCGCCGGGCGCGGACGTGAAGGTCGGCGACATGGTCGCGTTCGACATCTCGCATCCGTGCCTGACGTTCGACAAATGGCGCCAGGTGCTCGTGCTCGATCCGCAATTCCGCGTGACGGAAGTCGTCGAAACCTTCTTCTGACGCACGCCGCGCGCGGCGCCGCCCTGCCGCTCCGTGCGGGGCGGCCGTCACGCGCGCTTCAATCTGCCGGAGTACACTGCGCTTTCGTCCTCGGGGCCCGTCGTCGCCGTCGTGCACGGCGCGACCGGGCCTTCAACGCTGCTTCACTGGAGAAAGCCATGGCCGCGAAGAAGATCCTGTTCCTGACCGGCGATTTCGCCGAAGACTACGAAACGATGGTGCCGTTCCAGGCGCTGCAGGCCGTCGGCCACCACGTCGACGCAGTCTGCCCGGGCAAGCGCGCGGGCGACAAGATCAAGACCGCGATCCACGATTTCGAGGGTGACCAGACCTACACCGAGAAGCCCGGCCATCAGTTCACGCTGAATGCGGCGTTCGACGACGTCGATGCGGCGCGCTACGACGCGCTCGCGATCGCGGGCGGCCGTGCGCCGGAGTACCTGCGACTCGATCCGAAGGTGATCTCGCTCGTGCGCGAGTTCGCCGAAGCCGGCAAGCCGATCGCGGCGATCTGCCACGCGGCGCAACTGCTCGCGGCCGCCGACGTGATCCGCGGCAAGCGCATTTCGGCGTACCCGGCCTGCGCGCCGGAGGTGAAGCTCGCGGGCGGCGAATACGCGGACATCCCGGTCGACGCGGCCGTGACCGACGCGCCGTTCGTCACCGCGCCCGCGTGGCCCGCGCATCCGGCGTGGCTTGCGCAGTTCCTCGCGCTGCTCGGCACGCGCATCGAACTGTAAACCTGCACTCGATCGGAAGGAAACGAAGCGGCGGCCGGCGGCACTGACGTGCCGCCCGGCGCCGCACGTCAACGCACGACCGGCGTCGACCCGACGTCCGCGATCCGCGATTCCAGCATCGCGAGCGCCCCCGACAGCGCATTGAGCACGTCGTCCGGCAGTTGCGCCATCGTCTGTTCGAGAAACGCCTTGCGGCGCGGCAGGCAGGCATCGAACGCCGCGCGGCCTGCGTCCGTCAGCGTGACGTTGGTCACGCGGTTGTCGCGCGCGTCCGATTCGCGCTTGATCCAGCCGAGCGCGTCGAGCGACTTCAGCTGGCGCGTGAGTGCGCCCGGATCGATGCGCAGCACTTCGACGAGCTTCTTCTGCGACGAATGCCCGTCCATCGTGTGCAGCGCGACCATGATGCGCCAGCGCGGCATCGGTTGCCCGACGTGCGCTTCGAACGCGGTCATGAACGCGCGATACGTGCGTCCGAATTGCTGCAAGATCGCGACGCGGTCCTGTTCTTCCATGCGCTGATTTCGTTCCGGTGAATCGTTGAGTCGTCGAATCGCTCGATCGCCCGATCGGTCAATCGGCCGCGACGTGCGGTTCGATCTTGCGCCGCAGCGCGATCGGCGGCACGCGGCGGCACTGCCATACCGACACCACGGCGACGACGGCCGCCATCGCGACACCCAGGTGAATCGCGCCGACCAGCGATTCGCGGGCCGCTTCCAGCAGCAGCGCGCCATTATGCCCGGCACGCGTCAATTCCGCGACGAGACCGCCCTGCGCCGCGCGATCGATCAGGATCTGCGGATCGGCGAGCCGCGCGTGCCACTGCATCGCGTGGTCGGCCGACAGCGCGCTGCGCACGCCGCTCGAATACATCTGGTTGACGAGCGTGCCCGTGAGCGCGGTGCCGAGCATCCCGCCGACCATCCGCAGCGACTGCAGCAGCGCCGTCGCGATGCCGAGGTGCTCGCGGCCGGCCGTCTGCTGCGCGAACACGGTGAGGTTCGGCAGCACGAAGCCGAGCCCGATGCCGCCCGCGACCATCAGCGCCATCAGCACCCAGGCCGGCGTCGTGTGGGTCGCCACGACGACGCCCGCGCATGCGAGCGCGAACAGCACGAAGCCGACGTGCAGCATCGTGTTCGGATGACGGATGCGCGTGACGACGCGGCCGTTCATGATGCTGCCGATCGTGATGAACACGACGAGCGGCGTGATCACGAGCCCGGCCTCCTTCGGCGACATCCCGAAGCCGCCCTGGAACAGCAGCGGCGCGTAGAACAGCAGCGAGAACATCGAGAAACCGGCGAGGATCGCGAGCACGAACAGCGCCGACAGCGCGCGATTGCCGAACATGTCGAACGGCAGGATCGGCTGCGCGCAGCGCTTCTCCCAGTGCCACAGGCCGACGCCGGCCGCGACCGCGACGACGAGCAGCAGCGACGCCCAGCTCGCGACGCCGTACTTCGGCAGCCATTCGACGAACAGTTGCAGCGCGCCGAGCGACAGCGCGATCAGCAGCGCGCCCGGCCAGTCGAGCCGCATCTTGCGATCGTGCTCGACGTGGCGCAGGTGCGGCAGGTAGCGCCACACGAAGATCAGCGACAGGATGCCGATCGGCAAGTTCACGTAGAACACGGAGCGCCAGCCGAACGACTGGGTCAGAAATCCGCCGAGAGACGGGCCGACCGCGTTCGCGATGCCGAACGCGGAGCTCATCAGCACCTGCCAGCGCAGCCGCACGACGGAATCGGGGAACAGGTCGGGAATGCATGCGAACGCGGTGCCGACCAGCATCCCGCCGCCGATGCCCTGCAGCCCGCGCGCGAGCACGAGGTACAGCATGTCGTTGGCCATCCCGCAGAGCACCGACGCACCGGTGAACACGACGATCGACGCGATCACGAACGGCTTGCGGCCGTAATAGTCGCCGAGCCGGCCGAAGATCGGCACCGTGATTACGGAACTGAGCAGGTACGAGGTCGCGACCCACGCGTACAGGTCGAAGCCGCGAAGTTCGGCGACGATGGTCGGCAGCGCGGTGCCGACGACCGTCTGGTCCAGCGCGACCAGCATGGTGACGAACGAGATCCCGATCATCGCCAGCAGCGATTCGCGGAACGGCAGGACTTGCCCGCTCGAATGGTGGGCGGCAGTATGGACGGCCATTTTTTGTCGATGCAACTTTTGCCGAGTCAAATTATCTCAAAATTGTAGCATGCCGGAGTAATCTAGGCCGGCGATGGTTCAGGGCCTCGTTCACGCCAAGGAGAAAGATGGAACCGATTTCAATCACCCCCGCCGCGACGCTGTCGCCGGAGGATCGGGACGCGCTGCGGCGCGCGAAACAGGTGCTGGAAAGCCCGTCGCTGACGATGAAGCTGACGGGCGTGCTCGGCGCGCCGGTCGAGAAAATGATCGCGCGGCTGCCGGATTTCGCGACCGGCAAGATCAACGATGCGACGCAGCTTGCGCTGCGCAAGTGCCTGAACATCGCGCTGCGCACGCTCGGCAAGCCGCCGTCGCCGGACGCCGAGCCCGAGAAGCCCAGCAACCTGCTGCACAAGCTCGCGGTCGCGACGACCGGCGCGGCGGGCGGCGCGTTCGGCTTTCTCGCGCTGCCGGTCGAGTTGCCGGTGACGACCACGCTGATCTTCCGCTCCGTGTGCGACATCGCGCGTAGCGAAGGCGAGAACCTGACGTCGGTCGATACGCAGTTGCAATGCCTGGCCGTGCTCGGCATGGGCGGCAACCCGGACAAGCAGGAGGAGGACGCCGATCTCGGCTATTTCGTGCTGCGCGGCGCGCTCGCGCAGGCGATCTCGAAGGCGTCGTCGGACATCACGGCGAAAGGCATCGCCGCGCACAGCTCGGCGGCCGTGTTCAAGCTCGTGCAGACGGTGGCGTCGCGCTTCTCGGTGCAGGTGACCGAGCAGATGGCCGCGAAGTCGATCCCGGCGATCGGCGCCGTGCTCGGCGCGACCGTCAACACGCTGTTCATCGACCACTTCCAGCAGATGGCGCACGGCCATTTCACCGTGCGCCGGCTCGAACGCAAGTACGGCTCGGTGGCGGTCAAGGCCGCCTATCAGGCGATCGACGCCTCGCCGACGCGCTGAACCGCGCGCTCGACCGCGACGCGGCGCAGGAACGCGGCCGCGCGGTCGAGCGCGTCGCGCGCTTCCGGCACCATCGGCGCGTACAGCTGCCACACGTGCGGCATGTCGGGCCACACCTCGATCTCCACCGCCACGCCGGCCGCCTTCGCCTTCTCGGCGACGCGCCGCGAATCGTCGAGCAGCACCTCGGTGCTGCCGACCTGGATGTACAGCGGCGGCAGGCCCGCCAAATCCGCATAGAGCGGCGATGCGTACGGATGGGTTGCCGACTCGTCGCCGAGATACAGCTTCGCGGCCTTCGGCAGCGCTGCGGCCGCGAACATCGGGTCGAGGCCGTCGTTGCCGCGCATCGTGCCGCCGGTACCGGCCAGGTCGGTCCACGGCGAGAACAGGATCGCGCCGGCCGGCAGCGGCTCGCCGCGATCGCGCAGCGCGACGAGCGTCGCGAGCGCGAGGCCGCCGCCCGCCGAATCGCCGCCGAATACGATCGACTCGGGCGGCGTGCCGAGCGCCAGCAGTTGCCGGTATGCGGCGAGCGCATCGTCGAGCGCGGCCGGGAAGCGGTTTTCGGGCGCGAGCCGGTAGTCGAGCGAGAACGAACGCACGCCCGCGCGCTTCGTCAGGCCGAACACCAACGGCCGGTGGGTTTTCGTCGAACAGAAGTAGTAACCGCCGCCGTGGAAATACAGCAGCATGCGGCCGGGCTCGCGCGCCGCGCCCGCGTCGGTGCGTTCGAGCCATTCGCCGCGCAGCGGCGCGTCGCCGGCGCCGTAGCACTGGCGCAGCCGGTAGCCCGACGGCGCGCGGCGCGGCACGATCATCCGCAGGTCGGTAAAGCGCCGGGCACGCGCGGGGTCGAGCACCTCGCGCGTGGTTTCCGGACGAAACTGCCAGCGCAGCAGCCAGCAGGCGAACTTGCTTTGCCAACTCATCGGACGCACTCCGTCATCGCAATGTGACGATGGTACGTGCGAACGTTCCCGCGTCGCTCGACAAGTGCCTCTATATCAAACGTCGGCGCTCAGTTCGCCGGCATCACCTGGCCGCGGATCTCGCCGGACGGGTGCTCCTTCGTATGAATATTGAAATACCACTTGCCGCCCATCAGGTCGGTGACCTGCGCATCGGTGAGTTCCTTCGAACCCTTGATCGGGCTCGCCAGCTCGTCCTTCGGAACCGGCACCTGCACGCCGGCGTTCTGGCCGACCGGCGCGGGCCCGTGAAAATGCGCGGCGGTGGCCGGCCCCGTGAGGTGTTCGTAAGTGACCGTCCACTGCAGCATGTGCGTGGCCGTGTCGTAGGTGGCGGCGACGGCGCCCGACCCCTTGGTCGCCGTCGGCGGCACTTCGCTCGATGGCTGCAGACTGGCGGACAGGCGCACCGTTTCGGCGGCGGCGCCGCCGGCGGCCAGCACGCCCGCGAACAACGCGACCTGGAGCAAACGCAGCTTGAGCATGGATTCTCCTTGTACGACGTGGTACGCCGCCCCGGCGGCGGCGCGTCACTGGATGGTAGTCGATTGCGGTCGATCCGGGCAGCCTGCCGAAACCTGGAAGACACCTTTGCAGCATGCCCGCTGAATCCGCGCACGGCCTTTCGCTACACTTCGTTTCACAGTTGCTTGTTTCCTTCGTCCGAAGGAGTCTGCGAGTATTCACGCGGCCGCCCGGCCGCGTTTTTTTCGTGTGTCCTGCGGCAAGCGGCGCGCCGCGCACGCATGCGCCCTTTCCAGAATACCAAGCAGGACGAATCGTTTTTCGTCCCACGCGAGTCGCGATAAGTGCGCGTGCGGACAGTTGCCGAAACCGGATCGCGTACCCAGCAGGTTGTCACGATACGTGTAATACGTTATTGCGCGAACCCGGGTCGACACGTGTTTTCCCGCGCAGGAAAATGCCGCATGTTGTCGTGACTGGAAGTGAACCGTGCCGGCCCGTCTCCCGATGCCCTGCCCGCCCCGCCCCGTCCGTGTCCGCCCGCTGCTGGCGGGTCTCTGCTCCGCCGCCGCCCTCTACGGCGCGCCCGTCGACGCGCAGGAATTCTCGCTGTTCGCCGGCCAACTGTGGGGCGGCGGCCAACGCACGTATACGTGGGCGTTCGATTACCAGGAAGGCTTGAGCCCGCACACCGCGCTCGGCTTCACGTGGTACAACGAAGGGCACATTCCGAATCACCATCGCGATGGCCAGGCGGTGCAATTCTGGGGCCGCATGCCGCTGGAGAATCGCCGCCTGGTGCTGTCGGCCGGCGCGGGCCCGTATCGCTACTTCGACACGGTTCCGGCCGCCGAAGGCCGCGGTTACTCGAATACCCATGGCTGGGGCGTGCTGATGAGCGTGCGTGCCGCGTACTACACGTCGCACCGCTGGATTGCGCAGCTTCAGGTCAACCGCGCACAGGTGTTCAGCGGGCCCGACACGACGTCGGTGATGTTCGGCGTCGGCTACCAGCTCGACGCGCCCGACACGCCGGGCCCGCGCGACGCCGCGCTGCCGCGCACGCGCAAGGTTACGAACAACGAAGTCACCGCGATGCTCGGCGAGACGATTCTCAACAGCCGCTCGTCGCCTTCGACACTCGGCGGCAGCGTCGAATACCGGCGCGGCCTCACGCGTTCGATCGACTGGACCGCGACGTGGATGTACGAAGGCGCGAAGCAGGCGGTCCGCCGCAACGGGATCGCGTCCGAGCTGTGGCTCACGCGCGCGTTCCTGAACGACAAGGCCACGCTGTCGGCGGGCGCCGGCGCGTATTTCACCGTCAACCAGCGCAACCGCGAAGGCCAGCCCGGCCCGGGCGACGGCCGGCTCTCCGGCATCGTGTCGATCTCGGCCAGTTACCGGATTTCCGAGCGCTGGCTCACGCGCATCACGTGGAACCGCGTGGTCACGCGCTACGATCGCGACACCGACGTGATCCAGGCCGGCCTCGGCTACCGGTTCTAGCCGGGCGCACGCGTCGGGCGCGCCGCCCGCGTCACGCGCGATAGCCCGGATCGATCCGGTCGACGAGACGCTGCAGCGCGTCGAACGCGTCCTGTCCCGCGCCATGCTTCGGATCGAAATTCAGTGAATCGCGCACGCACCCTTCGAGCACGGACGGCGCAATCGGCAGCGCATCGCCGATCGCATGCGTCGCGATCTGCACCTCGCACGCGCGATTGAGCAGCCACATCAGCGAGAACGTCTGCGCGAGGGTTGCGCCGATCGTCACGGGCCCGTGGTTGCGCAGCAGCAGCACGGGCCGCCCGCCCGCGCTCTCGACGATACGCCGGCCCTCGTCGAGATGCA
Organism: Burkholderia sp. MSMB1459WGS; assembly: GCF_001534535.1. NCBI lineage: Bacteria > Pseudomonadati > Pseudomonadota > Betaproteobacteria > Burkholderiales > Burkholderiaceae > Burkholderia > Burkholderia sp. MSMB1459WGS. The sequence goes on along the minus strand of NZ_LPMU01000012.1, from coordinate 19,829 downwards.
CGGTGATGCCTTCGAAGTCGTGATACGCGACCTTCCCGTACAGCTGCGCCGAATAGAAATTCGAGAACGACAGCCCGTCGCGCGAACAGCACACGGCCATCGTGGGCGTCGTATGCACGTGCATCACGCAGTGCGCATCGGGCAGCGCCGCATGGATCGCGCTGTGGAACGTGAAGCCGGCCGGATTGATCGGCCAGTCGGCATGGCCGATCACGTTGCCGTCGATGTCGATCTTCACGAGATTCGACGCGCACACCTCGCGGTAATGGAGCCCGAACGGGTTGATCAGGAAATGTCCGTCCTCGCCCGGCACGCGCAGCGAGATATGGTTGTAGATCAGCTCGGTCCAGCCGAGGGTGTCGAAGATGCGGTAGGCGGCCGCGAGCTGCACACGCGCCTGCCATTCGGCTTCGGAAAAGCGCGCGGGACGCGCGAACGGCTGGTTCGGTACACGTTGCATGAGGAACTCCGGTTGCGAGGGGCGCGCGGCCCCGGGCGAGTGGCGGTGCGCATCGTCCATCGTCCGCCGGCGCCGCGCGCGGTGCGTATCGCGCACGTGCGGCGGTACGTCGTTCGGCGTCGTTCCGGCCCGCATTATGCGACGGGTTCCGCGGCGCCCTTCACGATATGCACATCGTTGCGTGCACAACCATATCACCTTTCCCCGCACACCGGTATCGCGGGTTTTGCCGGAGCCGTTTTCGCCCTTACAACTGGTCGTCGACCGGCAGCAGCGTGAAGATGCCCGTCATCATGTTGCGCAGCAGCCCGGCATGCGGGTCGACGTGATAGGTGGTGGTGCGACCGCCTTCGGTGCCCGTCCATTCGAGCGCGGGCGGGCTGCCGTCCGCCCGCGTCGCGAGCGTGACGCGGTAGCTTTCGTCCGGCTGCGTCACGCGCGCGAAGATCGCCGCGGCCTGCTGCGCGAGCACCGGGCTGTGGATCACGAGCGCGAGTTCGGTGTTCAGGTGCGCGGAACGCGGGTCGAGGTTCAGCGAGCCGATCACGAGAATCTGCCGGTCGATCACGTACGCCTTCGCATGCAGGCTCGCGCGCGAGCGCGAGCCGAACAGCCGCGCGGGCTGCTGGTCCGGCTGCGACTTGAATTCGTACAGCTCGACGCCGCGCTGCAACAACGGCACGCGATACGGCGCATAGCCGGCCTGCACCGCGACCGCGTCGGTCGCCGCGAGCGAATTCGTCACGATCGCGACGCGCACGCCGCGCGCGACCGTGTCGCCGAGGATTTTCACGCCAACGTCGTGCGGCACGAAGTACGGCGAAAACGCGAGGAATTCCTTCTGTGCGCCGCGCGTCAGCTCGGCCAGGCGCTGCATCGGCGGGCTCACGTACGTGCCGGTCGGCTGCGCGACCTTGGTCGGCGCGTCGACCTTGAATTCGGCCGGCGCCCACACGAGTTCGAGTTCGTCGCGCGCGATCTGTCGTGCAAGCGGCGTCGCGTTCAGCGGCTTCGCGTTGTACGGATCGGCATTCTTGCGCCAGTGGTCGCGCAGCTCGTCGCGCATCGCGTCGAGATCCTTCGGATCGAACGTCTGATGATTGAGGGCACGCAACGGATAGCTGCTCGCGCTCGCCCAGTAGTCGTCGAAGCTCTTCGAGATGTCGTGCGTCACGGGGCCGGCCGCCAGCACGTCGAGATCGCGGAACTGCAGCGTCGGGCTCGCACTGAAGTATTCGTCGCCGAGATTGCGGCCGCCGATGATCGCGAGCTGGTTGTCGGCGATCATCGCCTTGTTGTGCATCCGGCGCGTGAAGCTGTCGATCCGCGTGAAGAAGTTGGCCGTGCGCTCCATCACGCCGCGCTGCGATGCGCCGAACGGGTTGAACACGCGGATCTCGATGTTCGGGTGCGTGTTCAGCGCGGCCATCACGCGATCGATATCGTCGAAGTTCAGGTCGTCGACCAGCATCCGCACGCGCACGCCGCGATCGGCCGCGTACAGCGCCGCGGCAAGCAGCAGCTTGCCGGTCGTATCCTCGGTCGCGATGTAGTACTGCATGTCGAGCGTCTTCGTCGCCGCACGCGCGAGCGCGATGCGCATCTGCAACGCGGTGGCGCCGTCGGCCAGCAGCCGGAAGCCCGACTGCGCCGGATGCGCGGCTGCCGGCGCGGCCAGCGCATCGCGCAGCGGCGTCGCGGTATCGGCCGACAACGCGTGGGAGACGGGACGATCGAGCGAAGTGGCGGGCGGATGCGTCGCGCACGCAGCGAGCGGCAGCAGCGCGCAGACGATCAGCGCGCGGGCCTGGCGGCATGCGGCGCGCCACGACGGCGCGGCCGATGCGCGCCGGATCAAGGATGTGAGCACGGAAGCTTCCTCGACAGTCGGATCAATGGGCACATCATCGCCGCGGCGCGCGGCTGACAGGCGGTTCCGGTCGATTCTAGTGGGCGCCCGACGAACCGGTCAATTGGGCCGGGCCGCGCAGGCCGGGCCGCGTAGGCCGGGCCGCGCAGGCCGGGCCGCGCAGCCGCCACCCGCACTGCCGGGCGACTCGTGACGCCCGCCCACCACCGCGCAGGCCGGCGCGCCCGCCGGTCCGATCAATCTCAAGCCATCTCGCCGCTGCGCTCGAAATGGCTGCGCACGTAGTCGATATGCGTCTGCATCGCGGTGCGCGCAAATCGCGTCGCACACGGCCCGGTGCTGCAACAACAGCAACTCGGATGCCTGCTCGTCCCCCATCGTCATCCCGGCCACGTTGATCGAGATGTGCTCGCGCAACATCCCGACCACGCTCGTGTGCAGATGCAGAAACATCGTATTGGGGCGACGCGAGCGCGATCGCCTCGTGCAGCTTCGCGTCGGTCGCGGCCTCGACGGACGCGTCGTCGTTCGACCGCGCGTGGATGGTGCTGCAAGCGGCAACGTGCACGCCGAAAAAACAAAAAAACCACGCCCGGACGAGCGTGGGTTTTTCATTTGGCGTGCCGATCGCCTGCGTCGACGACCGGCGATCCGTTGCGCAATCGGCCGCGGGATCGGTTGCGCAATCGGTTGCGGGATCAACTGCCTTTTGCGATGCGATCCTGGATGTGCTGCGCACGGCTCGCCGACGATGGATGCGAGCTCATCATCGAGCTCTGGCCGCCGTCCATCTGCGCGAGCTTCTGGAAGCCGGTGACGAGGCCCTTCTGGCTCATGCCCTTCTGCTTCATCAGGTCGAACGAGTAATCGTCGGCCGCGCTTTCCTGCGACTGCGAGAACTGCGCGTTGATGAACTTCTCGGTGATGTCGCCGAGCTGCGAGCTCGACAGCGCCGCCACGCCCGGCGACGCGGCGCCGGCCGCGCTGCGCGCCGCGCTCACCGCGTATGCCGTCTGCATCGCCTTCTTCGAGTGGCCGAGTGCGACGTGGCCCATTTCATGGCCGATCACGCCGCGCAGCTCGTCGTCGTTCATCATGTCCATCAGGCCGCTGTACACGCGCACGCAGCCGTTGCCCATCGCCCATGCGTTGACGTCCTTGGTCAGATAGACCTTGTAGTTGATTTTCTGGCCGTTCAGCGTCATGTCGCCGAAGCCCTTCATCACCTTCGTCAGACGCTTCGCGTATGCGCTGTTCGGCGGTGCGATCTTCGATTCGGCGTCGCTCGACTTGCACGATTCGTTCGACAGCGCCGCGATGTCGCTGTCCGACAGCGTCGCTGCCTTGAACAGGTTGGTCCCCGCCGACGTCAGGCTGTTCGCGTCAAGGTTCTGTACCCCGCCGCATGCGCTCAACAGAAACGCCACGCCACACGCCGCCACCGCTTTCTTGAGTTGCATCCCGGAATCCCTCGATAGTTGTATTTGGGAGCGGCGATTTTGCATAATCCGGCAGAAAATTACCAGATGTTTACACTAGATGACACGTTGATTACGCAGCGGATTGAAACGGCGCGCCGATCCGGCGCCATATCGACGACAAAAGCGCGGCAATCGCCGCACGCCGGGGCGGCGAACGGAAAGAAAAACGGGCGGGCCTGCGCTCAGGCCGTCTGATCGCGGCGCCGCGTCAAACGGCGCGCGACCAGCATCGGCAGCCGCATCGCGAAGCCGGTGAAAAGACGCAAGTGCATCCACGCGAGCAGCGCGTTGTCGCGGCCGTAGTGAAAGTGCGACACGCCGCCTTCGTGGCGGCCGAAATAGCGCACCGGCGCGTCGATGCGGATCGGGCGCACGCCGGCCCAGCACAGCCGCACGGCCGCTTCGGGATCGAAGTCGAAGCCGCGCATCCACGGCTGGCGCCGCATGATCGCCGCCAGCGGCGCGACCGGATAGACCCGAAAGCCGTACAGCGAATCGCCGATCCCGGCCCACAGCGTCTCCAGGTCGGCCCACGCGTTCGACAGCCGGCGCCCCTGCACGCGCAACTGCGGCGCGCTCGCATCGAACTTCGGCACGCCGAGCACCATCGCGTCGGGCGCGGCCTGCGATGCCGCCATGAAAGCGGGAATCAGGTCGGCCGGATGCTGGCCGTCGGAATCCATCGTCAGCACGTGCGTGAAGCCGCTCGCGGCGGCCGCGTCGAGCCCCGCGAGCACCGCGGCGCCCTTGCCGCGATTCTCCGGCAGCACGATCACGCGCAAGCCGGGATCGCGCTCGGCCATCGCCTGCAGCCGTTCGGCGCTGCCGTCAGTGCTGCCGTCGACGACGACCCACACCGGATTCCACTGCTCGCGTGCCTGGCGCACGGTCGTGTCGACCTTGGCGCCCGGGTTGTAGCTGGGAATCAGGACGAGATGAGTGGACGACGCGTGCAGCTTGGACATGGGAACAGCCGAGGGCGAAGACGGGGATCCTGACAAAAGTGTATGACGTGCCGACGACCGTCGGCACGCGTCGTCGACCCCGGCCGCATGCCGCGCCGGCTGCCGGATCGCGAGGCTCTCGCGCTTCATGACAGCCACTCCACGGCATGGCCGGCGCTGGCTTCGATCTCGACCAGCAGGTCGTCGCGGCACACGTCCGCGTGAACGAACAGCGGCCGCACGTGAGAACCGGCCGCCTCGCGCAGCACTTGCCCGATCGCGGCCAGCGTCGCGGTATCGCCGGCGTCGCGCACGTAGACGCGATAGCTCAGGTCGGCGAGCGAGAACGGGCCGTGCCCCTGCCGCGCGGCCTGCTCGAGCACCGCCGCGAGGTTCGCGACCGTCTCGCGCGTCTGCGCGACGACGTCGCCGCGATGCACGGTGCGGTGCCCGACGATGCTCGCGGTGCCCGATACGAACAGCACCGGCGCCGCCTCGCCGTCCGCCCACGCAGCGGCGCGCGCGAACGTCGGCGCACGCGGGCCGTACTGCGCCGGATAGTGATACGCGCTCACCTGGCGCGGATTCTCGACGGAATCGGCCGGCGTTCGGCTCGCGAGGAAGTAGATCGCGAGCGGCGCGGCCGGCGACGCGTCACCCGCGACCGGCACGACCGAGCCGAGCGCGCACGCGGCCGGCACGCCGCCCGTCAAGGCACGACGGCACGCGTCGAACGCACGCTGACGGCCGATGTTGAACTGACGATAGCGCTCGATCCCGTACTGCACCGCATTGATTGCCGGCACGGTATTCCAGATCCGCAGCGGATGCGGCATGCCGAGCGTATCGAGCAGGTCGAACAGCGCGCGGTACGCGTCGAACGTCGCGCGTTCGAGCGGCGTGCCGCCGTCGCGCGGTGCGTCGCATGCGGCATCGGCCTCGTGCACGACGAGGCTGCCGAACACGAGCCCCGCGGCTTCGCTGTGGCGATAGCACAGCGCACCGCGCCGCTCGCTGCGCAGGTCGTGCGCATCGCATTGCCACAGTTCGCAGACGGCATCGCCCGGTGCGACCTCGGCGCCGAGCAGCGCCATCTGCACCGGCGCGACCGGCAGGCCGGGCGCGGCATCGGTCAGCATCCGCGCCATCGTCTGCGCGCGCGCTTCGTCCGGCGTTCCCGCTGCGCCGATGCACACCGCGCCCAGTGCGCCGGGAAACACGCGCTCGAGTCCGTCGCCACCGCGGTGCGCATCGTGCAGCAGCGCGACGAGCCGCGCGTGGCTCATCCGGACGAGCCGCAGCGCGCGGCCGTCGCCGTGCGCGAACGGCGCGGCGGCAGGCAACGGGGAACACGGGCGCCGTTCGGCGTGGACTGGATGCACGGACACTTCGATTTCCTCACTAGATGACGCTGGCCGCCCGACACCGCGGCCTTGCACCGCGTTGCGTGACGTCAGGCCAACGCGGCGCGCTTCGTCATGCGAGCCCGCCGTTGACGGACAACACCTGCCCCGTCACATAGGCCGCGGCGTCGGACACCAGATACGCGACCATCGCCGCGACTTCGTCGGGCCGGCCCGCGCGTTGCGCGGGCACGAGCTGCTTGATGCGTTCGGCGGGAAACGCCTGTTCGGCCATCGGCGACGCGATGATGCCGGGCGCCACCGCGTTCACGGTGATGCCGCGCGACGCGAGCTCCAGCGACAGCGACTTCGTCGCGCCGATCAGCCCCGCCTTCGCGGCCGCGTAGTTGGCCTGCCCGCGATTGCCGGTCACGCCGGCCACCGATGCGATGTTGACGATCCGTCCGCGCCGCGTGCGGATCATCGGCAGCAGCAGCGGCTGCGTGACGTTGAAAAAGCCGTTGAGCGTCACGTCGATCACGCCGTGCCATTGCTGGCGCGACATGCCAGCCATCGGCGCGTCGTCGTGAATGCCCGCGTTGTTGACGAGGATCTGCACCGGCGCATCGTCGATGAACGGCCGCAGCGCGGCGAGCGTCGCATCGGCGTCGGTCACGTCGAACGCGATCGCGTGCGCGGCGCCGCCGGCCGCGACGATCTGCTGCGCGACGGCCTGCGCCTGCGCGAGATGGCGGTTCGCATGCACCCATACTTCATGGCCGGCTTGCGCGAGCGCCGTGCAGATCGCCTGCCCGAGTGCGCCGCTGCCGCCCGTCACGAGCGCCCGCATCGAATGGCTCCGTTCATCGCGTTGTCACCTCGATCGACGCGGCCGCGCATCGTCCTTCGCGCGCCGCCGCATGCCGTCTTCACCGTTGCGCCGCGCCCGTGCGCGACGCCCGTGCGCGACGCCGTCACTTCGTGCGATGCGCGGCGACGTAGGCAGCCAGCGCACCGAGCGTCGCGAAGATCGTCTGGTTGTCCGGATTGTCCGAGCGCAGTTCGAAGCCGTATTTCTTCGAAATCAGCAGCGCGATTTCCAGGATGTCGATGGAATCGAGCCCGAAACCTTCGCCATACAGCGGGGTATCGGCCGTCACCGTGTCGAGCGGGACGTCTTCGAGATTCAGTTCGCCGATGATCAGCGTGGCGAGCTCTTGTTCCAGTGCGTTCATCATGCGTGCGTGCAGGCGGCCCACGGCAGCGGGAGGCGCCCGGAAACGGCAAGCCGTCGTGCACGCCCGGCGCGTGCGAATCTCCGTCCCTCCGGCCTCTGCCGGCTTCCCCGCCTGCGTCGTTTGGGGATCGTTTGTAAAAGTTACGCGGATTCTAGACGAAGGGTATCGGGCCGTATACCGCGAATGGTTACAAGACTGGCGAGCCGCCGCGGCAGCCCGTTTCGGACGCGAATGCACGAGACGCTTGAGCCGCTTTGGACGGAAATGGACCGACCCCGCAAAATCGTTCGTCCGGTGCCATACAATCGGTTACAAAACCCGCTCGCGGCCGCCCCGAACCCGCGCTGCCGCGGCCCTAAAATGAGCGTCCCGACCACCGGCCCGGACCCGCGTCCCGGCCGCCATTCATATGATGTTTCGACGGCCCGCCCGCGCGTTCCGTCCACGATCCGATGTCTCCAGTGATACCGCGTCCGCCCTTGCGCTCCGTTCCGGTTCGCCCGCCCGTCAGCCGCTGCAACCCGGCTGCCGGCCGGTGTACGCGCCGCGCGCCCGGAGGCCGCCGATGAGCCGGCTGCTGCCCGTCGTGCGCGGCGTCGCGGCGGTCGGCGCCGTGGCTGCCTACCAGGCCGGCGCGCATTACGCGAGCGCAACGCCCGGCGCGCACGGCTTCGGCCTCGCGATGGCGCTCGTGCCGCCGCTGCTGCTCGCGCTCGGCGTGGCGTTGCGCTCGCCGCGGCGCGCCTGGCTCGTGCCGGCATGGCTGCTGGCCGCCGCCGCGCTGTGGGCCGCGCGCGCCCCGCTCGCGCGGCACTTCGAATGGGGCCTGTATCTGGAACACGTGAGCTTCAACGTCGCGATGGCGCTGCTGTTCGGCCGCACGCTCGCGACCGGCGACGTGCCGCTGTGCACGCGCTTCGCGGCGATGATCCACGGTACGGTCACGCCGGCCGTCGCGCGCTACACGCGGCAGATCACGCTCGCATGGACGGTGTTCTTCGTCGCGATCGCCGCCGTGTCGACGCTGCTGTTCGCGACCGCGTCGATCGTCACGTGGTCGACCTTCGCGAACTACCTGTCGCTGCCGCTCGTCGCCGTGATGTTCGCCGCCGAGCATGCGTGCCGGCGTGTCGCGCTGCCGCACGAGCCGCGGCCGCGCATGATCGACGCGGTGCGCGCGTATCGCGCGTCCGCCCACGCGTCGCAGGCCTCGCGATGAATTCATGACCGGCGCGCCCCTACGGCCGCGCGGCCTTCGTTCCCGTCTTGACCGATTTATGCCGACTCACCCGCTGGTATTCCATGCCTCGCCCGACCAGACGATCGCCTGGCGCGACGGCTCGCCCGTCACCGTGCGCGCATTCGTCGCCGACGTCGCGCGCGTAGCCGCCGCGCTGCCCGCGGGCGGCCATGTGTTCAACGTGTGCCGCGACCGCTATCGCTTCGCGGTCAGCCTGTGCGCAGCGCTCGTCGCCGGCAAGATCAGCCTGCTGCCGTCGACGCACACGCCGGAAATGGTCCGCCAGCTCGCGTCGTTCGCGCCCGACGCGTTCTGCCTGCACGATGCGCCCGATTGCACGATCGACCTGCCGCGCTTCGCGTATCCCGATGCCGCGCCCGGCGAACTCGCGAGCGACGCGCCGTTCGCCGTCCCGCAGATCGATGCGGCGCGGATCATGGCCTACGTGTTCACGTCCGGCTCGACCGGCGCGCCGGTGCCGCACCGCAAGACCTGGGGCTTCCTGGTCGGCTGTGTGCATGCGGCGGCCGATCGCCTCGGGCTGCTCGATGGCCGCCCGGCCACGCTGATCGGCACGGTGCCCGCGCAGCACATGTACGGCTTCGAATCGACGGTGCTGCTCGCGCTGATCGGCGGCCTCGCATTCAGCAATCGCCAGCCGTTCTACCCGAGCGACATTCGCGACGAACTCGACGCGATCCCGCAGCCGCGCGTGCTCGTCACGTCGCCGATCCACCTGCGTGCGCTGCTGTCGGCCGGCCATGCGCTGCCACGCGCGGCGCTGGTGCTGTCGGCCACCGCGCCGCTGTCGGAGAAGCTCGCGTGCGAGGCCGAGGCCGCGCTCGACGCACCGCTCGTCGAGATCTACGGCAGCACCGAGACCGGGCAGATCGCGACCCGTCGCACGTCGCAAGGCGCGGCGTGGGAACTGTTCCCGGACATCCGGCTCGACGCCCGCGACGCCCCGGACGGCGACGACGGCGGGCCGACGGTCTGGGTGTCGGGCGGACACGTCGAGGCGCCCGTGCCGATGGGCGATGCGCTCGAATTGCTCGGCGACGGCCGGTTCCTGCTGCACGGCCGCAAGGCCGATCTCGTCAACATCGCCGGCAAGCGTACGTCGCTCGCGTACCTGAACCATCAGCTCAACGCGATTCCCCAAGTGGTCGACGGCGTGTTCTTCATGCCCGACGAAGCCGCGCCCGCACAGGGCGACACCGCCCTCAAGCCGGTCACGCGCCTCGTCGCGCTGGTCGTCGCGCCGACGCTCGCGGCCACCGATCTGCAACGCGCGCTGCGCGAGCGGATCGATCCCGCGTTCATGCCGCGCCCGCTCGTGTTCGTCGATGCGCTGCCGCGCAATGAAACGGGCAAGCTGCCGCGCGACGTACTGGCCGCGCTCGTTGCGCAACATGCGCGTGCCGCGGGCACGCCGGCCGCGCCGCCGGCCAAGCGCGAACCGGCCGACGCGCCCGCGCTCGCGTTCACGATCGCCGCCGACCATCCCGCGCTGCCCGGCCACTTCCCCGGCCATCCGGTCGTGCCGGGCGTCGTGCTGCTCGATCACGCGATCCACACGATCGGCGCGGCGCTGAACCGTCCGCTGCATGCGTGGCGGCTCGGGTCCGCGAAATTCCTGAGCCCGGTCGCGCCCGGCGAACCGCTCGCGCTCGCGTACGACGCTGCTGCCAGCGGCGCGATCCGCTTCACGGTGCGCGCTGGGTCGCGCGAGGTCGCGACCGGCGCGCTGTCCGCACCGCCGCCCGCGCAGGACGGCGCGCAGCCATGAAGCGCACCGCATGGGCCGAGCGCCAGGAGCGCAGCAACGCGAGCTTGCTGCGCGCGATGACGTGGATATCGCTGCGCTTCGGCCGGCAGCGCGCGCGCATCGTCCTGCACCTGATTGCGACGTATTTCGTGCTGTTCTCGCCGGTCGCGTGCGCGGCGTCGCGCGACTACCTGCGCCGCGTGCTCGGCCGCCCCGCGCGCTGGCGCGACGTGTACCGGCACGTGTTCACGTTCGCGGCGACGATCCACGATCGCATCTACCTGATGAACGGGCGCTTCGACCTGTTCGACATCCGGCTGCACGGCGAGACGCTCGTCGACGACGCGCTCGCGGGCGGGCGCGGCGCATTCCTGATGGGCGCGCACCTCGGCAGCTTCGAGGTCGTGCGTGCGATCGGCCGCACGCATCCGGACCTGCGCGTGGTCGTCACGATGTACGAGAAGAACGCGCGCAAGATCAACGCGACGCTCGCCGCGGTAAACCCGGCCGCGCAGCCGGAAGTGATTCCGCTCGGGCAGGTCGACTCGATGCTGAAGGTGCGCGAGCGCCTCGACGCAAACTGCATGGTCGGCATGCTCGCCGACCGCACGCTGCTCGACGACGCGGCCGCGTCGCTGCGACGCCTGCCGCTGCTCGGCGCGCCGGCCGCGTTCCCGCTCGGCCCGCTTTACATGGCTGCGATGCTGAAGCGCCCGGTGATCTTCATGACGGGCCTTTATCGCGACGGCAATCGCTACGACGTGCATTTCGAGACGCTCGCCGATTTCTCCGACGTGCGGCGCGACGCGCGTGCGGCCGCGGTCGACGCGGCACTCGCGCGCTACGTCGCGCTTCTCGACAAGTACTGCCGCATGGCGCCGTACAACTGGTTCAACTATTTCGATTTCTGGCAAGGCGGCGATGCCGCGGCCGCGCGCCGCGACGTGGTGCGCACCGGCGCCGAGCTGCCCGCCACGAGGGATTCCGACGCATGACCGCCGTTCGCCGCCGCCCGTTCCCGTTCTCGTTGCCCCGCGTCGCCCGCGTGCTCGCCACCGGCGCCGCCGCCATTGCGCTGGCCGCGCCCGCGCACGCGGCCGACGCCGGACCGGCGTGGAGCCTCGACCGGCTGATGTCGACGCTCGCGCAGCACAAGTCGGGCCGCGCGACCTTCACCGAGACGAAGACCCTGTCGATCGCCGCGCAGCCGATCGAATCGTCGGGCGAGCTGGTGTTCGTCGCGCCCGACCACCTGGAAAAACACACGCTGAGCCCGAAGCCGGAACACCTCGTCGTCGACGGCGACATGCTCACCGTCGAGCGCAACAACCGCAAGTACACGCTCGCGCTCGCGCGCTATCCGGAGCTCGGCGCGTTCATCGACAGCATCCGCGCGACGCTCGCCGGCAACCGCTTCGCGCTCGAGCAGGTGTACAAGGTCGCCCTTTCCGGACGCGGCGACGACTGGACGCTGACGCTCACGCCGCTCGACTCGCGGATGCTGAAGGTCGTCAGCACGATCACGCTCGACGGCACGCGCGACGTGTTGCGCAGCGTCGCGATCCGGCAGGCCGACGGCGATCGTTCGGTGATGCGCCTGCACCCCGTTGCGGCGAACGCGAACTGATGGACGATCGCACGCGCCCCTCCCCCGTCGCGCGCCGCCTGCCCGTGTGGCGGCAGCGCGCGGTGCTCGTGTGGCTGCTCGCGCTCGCCGTGTGCGGCGTCGCGATCGGGCGCGCGCACTTCACGGCCGACCTGTCCGCGTTCCTGCCGAATGCGCCGAGCGCCGGGCAACGCGTGCTCGTCGACCAGTTGCGCGACGGCATCGTGTCGCGCCTGATCCTCGTCGCGATCGACGGCGGCGATGCAAGCACGCGCGCCGCGCTGTCGCGGCGCGTCGCCGGCACGCTGCGCGCCGATCCGCAGTTCGCGGCCGTGCACAACGGCGCAGCCGCGAACGACGCGCGCGACCGGCAATTCATCTTCGATCACCGCTATCTGCTGAGCCCGGCCGTCACGCCGCAGCGCTTCAGCGCCGACGGCCTGCACCGGGCGCTCGGCGACAGCCTCGACCTTTTGAGTTCGTCGGCCGGCCTCGTCGCGAAAGCGATGCTGCCGCGCGACCCGACCGGCGAAGTCGCCGCGCTCGTCGACGGCCTCGACCGCGCAGCCGAACCGGCGAGCCGCGACGGCGTGTGGGCGTCGCGCGACGGCACGCGCGCGGTGCTCGTCGTGCAGACGGCCGCCGCCGGCTCCGATACCGATGCGCAGGCACGCGCGATCGACACGGTGCGTCGCGCGTTCGCCGCCGCGAAACGGGCCATCCCGAATGCAGCGGCAACCACGCTCGCCATGACGGGCCCCGGCGTGTTCTCGGTCGACACGCGCGACACGATCCGGCACGACGTCGAGCGGCTGTCGACGGCAAGCGTCGTGCTGATCGTCGCGCTGCTGCTCACGCTGTACCGTTCGCCGCGCACGCTCGCGCTCGGCCTGCTGCCGGTGCTGACGGGCGTCGCGGCCGGAATCGCGGCGGTCGGCGTCGCGTTCGGCACGGTCCACGGGCTGACGCTCGGGTTCGGTACGACGCTGATCGGCGAAGCCGTCGACTATTCGATCTACCTGTTCGTGCAATCGGCGCAAGCCGGCACGCGCGGCGCCGCCGCGCGCCCGGCCGACGCGACGCGCGCTTGGGTCGCCGCGTACTGGCCGACGATCCGGCTCGGCGTGCTGACGTCGGTGTGCGGATTCGCGTCGATGCTGTTTTCCGGATTCCCGGGCCTCGTGCAACTCGGGCTCTATTCGATCGTCGGGCTGACGGCCGCCGCGCTCGTCACGCGCTTCGTGCTGCCGCACCTGCGCGGCGAGCATGGCGCGATCCGCGACGTCTCGCGCATCGGCGCCGTACTCGCGCGCGCGGCCGACGCCGCGCCGCGGCTGCGCTGGCCGCTCGCGGTGCTCGTGGTCGCCGCATGCGCGACCCTCGTGCTGCATCGCGACGACCTGTGGAGCCGCGAACTCGCCGCGCTCAGCCCCGTGCCGGCGGCAGCGCAAGCGCTCGACGCACGGCTGCGCGCGGATGTCGGCGCGCCCGACGTGCGCTATCTCGTCGTGATTGCCGCGCCGACCGAACAGGCCGCACTCGAAGGCGCGGAAAAAGTCGCCGCGCAATTGCAGCCGCTCGTCGACCGCGGCGCGCTCGGCGGTTTCGAAAACCCCGCCCGCTACCTGCCGAGCGACGCCGCGCAACGCGCGCGCCGGGCGAGCCTGCCGGATGCGGACGCGCTTGCCGCACGGATGCGCGACGCCGTCGCGCACCAGCCGATCGCGGTCAAGCCCGACCTGTTCGCGCCGTTCCTCGCCGACGTCGACGCCGCGCGTCACGCACCGCTGCTGACGCGCGCGGACCTGCGCGGCACGTCGATGGCGCTCGCCGTCGATGCGCTGCTGACCGAACGCGACGGCCGCTGGAGCGCGATGCTGCCGCTGCATGCGCCGGACGCGGCCCGCACCGCGCAGCCGGCGTCGAGCCTCGATGCCGCGCCGATTCGCGCCGCCGTCGCGCGCGCGGGCGTGGCCGATGCGCTGTTCGTCGACATGAAAACCGAAGCCGATCGGCTGTACGTGAGCTATGTGCACGAAGACATCCGCTTGTCGCTCGCCGGGTTCGCCGCGATCGCCGTGCTGCTGCTGATCGCGCTGCGCTCGCCGCGCCGTGCGGTGCGCGCCCTCGCGCCGCTCGTCGCGGCCGTGCTGGTCGTGACGGCCGGCTTCGCGCTCGCCGGCGTACAGCTGACGATCCTGCACCTCGTCGGGATGCTGTTGATCGTCGCGGTCGGCTCGAACTACGCGCTGTTCTTCTGCCGGCGCGACGACACGCAGCCCGTCATGCCGTACACACTGGTGTCGCTGCTGATCGCGAACCTCGCGACGGTCGCCGGCTTCGGGCTGCTCGCGCTGTCGCGCGTGCCGCTGCTCGAAACCTTCGGGCTGACCGTCGGCCCCGGCGCGATGCTCGCGCTCGCGTTCGCGGCGATTCTCGCGCCGCGCGCCGCACCGGCGGTCGGCCATCGTGAACGAGGAGGCCGCGCATGAATGCGCCGTCGTCGACTCCGCCGCACCACGCCGGCGCCGCGCGGCGCTGGAAACCCACGCCGCTGATCGCGGGCGCCGCCGCGCTGCATGCGGGCGCTGCCGCCGCCGCGATCGCGCAACCGGCCACGTGGCCGTGGGCCGTCGGCGGCGTGGTCGCGTCGCATCTCGCGCTGACCGCGGCCGGCCTGTGGCCGCGCAGCACGCTGCTCGGTCCGAACTGGACGCGCCTGCCGCCCGGCGCGGGCCGCCGCATCGCGCTAACGATCGACGACGGCCCGGACCCGGACGTCACGCCGCGCGTGCTCGACCTGCTCGACCGTTACGACGCGCGCGCGACGTTCTTCTGCATCGGCGATCTCGCGCGCCGCCATCCGCGCTGGGTCGAAGCGATCGTCGCGCGCGGCCATGCGGTCGAGAACCACAGCCAGCGGCACAGCCATACGTTCTCGCTATCGGGGCCGGCCGCGCTGCGACGCGAAATCGCGGCCGCGCAGCAGACGCTGACCGACATCGCCGGCACGCGTCCGCTGTTCTTCCGCGCGCCGGCCGGCCTGCGCAATCCGTTTCTCGAACCGGTGCTGTGCGAACTCGGCCTGCAACTCGCGAGCTGGACGCGACGCGGCTTCGACACGCGCGCCCGCAACGCCGCGACCGTCACGCGCCGCCTGCTGCACGGCCTCGATGCGCGCGACATCCTGCTGGTCCACGACGGTCATGCGGCGCGCGATGCGCGCGACGAACCGGTCGTGCTCGACGTGCTGCGCGAAGTGCTGCGCGCGGCCGCCGATGCGCAGTTGCACTGGACCACCTTGCGCGCGGCGCTCGCGCCCGAACCGTCCGGCCAGCCGGGCGTTCCGGCACCCCCGTTTGATAAAATCTGACCTCGAACGACGCGCCCGCCAGCCCTGCTGCAGCGCCCGTTCCGGCCACCGGAAGCGACCCTCGTGAAACCTCTCCTGCTCTCGCACTTCACCGCCACCAGTTGCATCGGCCGCGGCCTCGACGCGACCCTCGATGCGCTGCGCCACGCCCGCGGCGGGCTCGTGCCGTGCAACTTCGAGCGTGCGGACCTCGACACGTGGATCGGCGCGGTGGACGGCGTCGATGCGCACCCCGTGCGCGCCGATCTCGCCGACTTCGAATGCCGCAACAACCGCCTCGCGCAACTCGGCCTGACGCAGGACGGCTTCGACGCCCGCGTCGCGGCGGCCGTCGCGCGCTACGGCCCCGCACGCGTCGGCGTGTTCGTCGGCACGAGCACGGCCGGCATCCTCGAAACCGAACGCGCGTACCGGCGCCGCGACCCGGCGAGCGGCGCGCTGCCGGCCGACTTCCGCTACGCACACACGCACAACCCGTATTCGCCGGCCGCGTTCGTGCGAGCGTATTTCGCGCTGCGCGGGCCGGCGATGGCGATCTCGTCCGCGTGCTCGTCGGGCGCGAAGGTATTCGGCTCCGCGCGCCGCATGATCGAGGCCGGGCTGATCGACGCGGCCGTCGTCGGCGGCGTCGATTCGCTGTGCCTGACCACGCTGTACGGCTTCAATTCGCTCGAACTGCTGTCGCGCCGGCCGTGCCGGCCGTTCGACGTCGCCCGCGACGGCATCTCGATCGGCGAGGCCGCCGCGTTCGCGCTCGTCGAGCGCGCCTCTGCGCCGCCCGCCGCGCTGGACGGCGACGCGATCCTGCTGCTCGGCGTCGGCGAAACGAGCGACGCGCACCACATGTCGTCGCCGCATCCGGAAGGGCGCGGCGCGCGCGCCGCGATCGAGCAGGCGCTCGCGTCCGCCGGCCTCGGCGCGCACGATATCGACTACGTGAACCTGCACGGCACCGCGACGCCGAGCAACGATGCAGCGGAAAGCCGCGCGGTCGGCGCGCTGTTCGCCCGCACGCCGTGCAGCTCGACGAAGGGCGCGACCGGCCACACGCTCGGCGCGGCCGGCGCGCTGGAGGCGATCGTCGCCGCGCTCGCGCTGCGCGAGCAGTTCGTGCCGGCCGGCGTCAACACGACGCAGCCCGACCCGGCGCTCGCAGCCGATTACGTGCTCGCGAGCCGCGACACGCGCGTACGCGCCGTCCTCTCCAACTCGTTCGGCTTCGGCGGCACGAACTGCAGCCTGATCCTCGGCCGCGCCGATCACGCCCGCCGTTGAGGCCCGCCATGACCCTGACCGCCTTCATCGAAAGCATCGGCCTCGTCGGGCCGGGATTGAACGACTGGCCGCACGCGGCCGACGTGCTCGCAGGCCGCGCGCCCTACGCGCCCGCCCGCACCGAGCTGCCGCCGCCGGCCGGCCTGCCGTCCGCCGAACGGCGGCGCACGGGTCCCGTCGTGCGCGCCGCGCTCGCGGTCGGCCACGAAGCGGTGGCGGCGAGCGGCCGCGACGCCGCGACGCTCGCGACCGTATTCAGCGCATCCGGCGGCGACGGCCAGAACTGCCACGCGATCTGCGAAACGCTGGCCGGCGACGATCGCCAGTTGTCGCCGACCCGCTTCCACAACTCGGTGCACAATGCCCCGGCCGGCTACTGGAGCATCGCGACCCGCGCGACGGCGACGTCGAACGTACTGTGTGCGCACGACGGCAGCTTTGCCGCCGGCCTGCTCGAAAGCCTGTGCCAGGTCGTCGTCGATCGCGTGCCGAGCCTGCTGATCGCGTACGACACCGACTATCCGGAACCGCTGCGCACGGTGCGGCCGATCGACGACGCGTTCGGCGTCGCGCTCGTGCTCTCGCCGCAAGCAAGCGAGCGCACGCTCGCCCGCATCGACGTGCAGCTCACCGATGCACCCGCGACAACGCTCGCCGATGCCGGACTCGACGCACTGCGCGCCGGCAATCCGGCCGCCCGCGTGCTGCCGCTGCTCGATGCGCTCGCCGCGCGGCGTTCGACGCGCGTCGTGCTCGACTATCTGGCCGATACGCGCGTGCAGGTCGACGTCGCGATGCCCAAACCCGTCGCGGAGCACGCGCCATGATCGCAACGGCCGTCTTGACCTCACCGCTCGACCATGCGTGGATTGCCGCGCACATTCCGCATGCCGGCACGATGTGCGTGCTCGATTCGGTCGATGCGTGGGATACCGAACGAATCCGCTGCACCGCGACGAGCCACCGCGACCCGCACAACCCGCTGCGCGCGCACGGGCGGCTCGCGTCGGTCTGCGGCATCGAATATGCCGCGCAGGCGATGGCCGTGCACGGCGCGCTGCTCGGCGCGCACGAAGCGCGCCCGCGCGTCGGCTATCTCGCGAGCGTGCGCAACGTCGACGCGTTCGTCGACCGGCTCGACACCTTCGAGCAGCCGCTCACCGTCGACGCGCAACGCGTGAGCGGCGACGGCCGCTCGGTACTGTACGGCTTCGCGCTGCGCTGCGGCGAGCGCGTGCTGCTGTCCGGCCGCGCGGCGGTGATGCTCGACGCATCGGCCGCCGGCGCGTTTCAACCGGCGCCTGCCGGCCACACGAATCCTCGATGAAGAGGCCTACCTCAAGGAAACCGGTCGTGAAAGTTCGTCAGTTCATTGGCGCCGCGCTCGTTTCGGCGCTGCTCAGCCCGCTCGCGCACGCGGACATGTCGGAAGTGAAGCAGGACATCAAGCGCGATTCGAAGGAAGCCGCGCACAAGACCGGCGACGCGGCGCGCAGCTTCGGCCACGCGACCGCGAGCGCCGCGAAGGCGGTCGGGCACGGCGTCGCCCATGCGTCGCGCGAAGGCTGGGAAGCCACCAAGCGCACGACGAAGCGGATCTTCCACAAGAACGATTCGGGCGAGTCGGCGGGAAAAAGCCAGAAGCACGACTGATCGCGCGTCCCGCGCGCGTTGCCGAAGGCATGCGCGCGGGACTCGACCACTCATCGGTCGCTCGCCGATCGCAACGCGCCGGCGCCGCCGTCAGCGGGCGCCGCGCATGCGCCGTAGCGGCCTCGCCGGCCTGCGCGCGAAGCACTTGCCGTACGCGACCAGCCAGCAATCGCGATGATCGAAGTTCCGCAGCAGCCGCGCGCGGCGCCGCTCGAGCCAGTAGAGCGAGATCGCCATCGCCAGCGCGACGGCCAGCGCCGCCCCGCCGATCACGAGTCCCATCCAGGTGTCGCCCATGCGTTCTCCGGAATGCGAGGCCGAAGCGGCGCGCCTGCCGCCGCTCCGGCGCGGGATAGTGGGAAACGCGGCCTGCACGGCTTCGAACGCCGTGCGGGCCGCCGCGCGTCAGTGCATGTGCTGACCGCCGTTGATCGCGATGTTCGAGCCCGTCACGAAGCCGGCCTCCTCCGAGCACAGATAGGCCACCAGCGCCGCGACTTCCTCGGGCTTGCCGAGCCGACCCGCCGGAATCTGCGGGAGGATCTTCGTGTCGAGGATGTCCTGCGGGATCGCGGTGACCATCTTCGTCGCGAGATAGCCCGGCGACACCGTGTTCACCGTCACGCCCTTGCGCGCGACCTCGAGCGCGAGCGATTTCGTGAAGCCGTGCATGCCGGCTTTCGCGGCCGCGTAGTTGGTCTGGCCGACCGACCCCTTCGAGCCGTTCACCGACGAAATGTTGACGATACGGCCCCAGCCGCGCTCGACCATGCCGTCGCACACCGGCTTCGTCATGTTGAACACGGAGTCGAGGTTCGTGCGGATCACCGCGTCCCAGTTGACCTTGTCGAGCTTGCGCAGCGTCATGTCGCGCGTGATGCCTGCGTTGTTCACGAGAATGTCGACCGGGCCGACATCCCGCACGATCTTCTCGATGCATTGCCGGCACGAGTCGTGATCGGCCACGTCCACCGGGTACGCATGGAACGCTCGGCCGGCCGCATGCATCTCGGTCAGCCAGCGGTCCGCGTTGGCGTTGTTCGGCGAATACGTGACGACTACCCGGTGACCCGCATCGTTCAACCGGATGCTGACCGCTTCGCCGAGGCCGCCCATCCCACCCGTCACAACTGCAATTCGCTTAGTCATCCTATTAATTACCGACAAAAAAGTGATCGATGAAAGGCCGGGCAACGGCATCGCACATGCTGCCGCCCCGCCGCTTCGATGTGCATCCGCCCGCATCGCGGGTGCGGCACGCACCGGTACCTCGCGCGTATTGTCGATTGCCTGTCTTGCGCAAAAACCGCCCGGCTCACCCGCGGCGCCGCCCCGCGCCGCAAGCGAACCGTGCAGTCACCCCGCTCAGACGCGCTCGACCGCGAGCGCGACGCCCATCCCGCCGCCGATGCACAGCGACGCCAGCCCGCGCTTCGCATCGCGCTTGACCATCTCGTGCAGCAGCGTCACCAGGATCCGGCAGCCCGACGCGCCGATCGGATGACCGATCGCGATCGCCCCGCCGTTCACGTTCACCTTCGACGTGTCCCAGCCCATCTGCTTGTGCACCGCCAGCGC